>JAICWY010000036.1 GCA_025934645.1 Vulcanimicrobiia bacterium | reverse complement strand
TGCGCGCGGCGATTTCGAAAATCTGCTCCGGCTCGAACGTGCCTTCGATATGAACGTGCAGTTCGGCTTTGGGAAGCGCGGACACGTCTATCACGCAATCTTTCCTTTCGATCGGAGCATCCGGTAATCGCCGCTGCGCACAGTGATGCCGCGCGCGTCGAACCATTCGAGCAGCGGAACGGCGTATTTTCGCGAAGTGCCGATCACGTCGCGAAATTGCGCCATCGTCATTTGCCCGTTCGAGCGCAAAAATGTTTCGACGCGAGCGTGAATCTGTGCGATCTGCGTGCCGCGGTACACGTCGTCGTTCACTTTGACGAGCATGCCCTTCGCGAGCAGCGTATCGAAGGCTTTGGCGGCTCCCTCGATGCGCGACTGCTTCACCGCGGCCACCAGCGCGTTCAGCGGCGCCGGGACGAACGGGTTCACGGCGTCCACCGGCACCAAACCTTCGAAAAACGTTTGCTGTTCTGCGCTCAGTTTCGGCGCGAAATCGGGCGCGGCGAAATACCCGGCGCGGTGTGCGATGCGGCCGTCCTCCGCCAGTGCGCCGAGCACGCGCAGCAGCAGCGTTTCGTTCACGTTCAGCGCGCGCGCGAGCGCGAGCGAGGTCATGCCCATCGCCCACGGCTCTTTGCGGTGCACCGCGCCCAGCTGACCCAGCGCGCGCTCCAGCAGCGCGCTCGCCGCACCCGCATCGACGTATGCAACCGGCCGAAGCACGCGCAGCACTTCGCCGCGTTCCGCAAGCGCGTTCAGCGCTTCTTCGACCGCGTTTTCTCGCAGATTGGCCTCGCGCGCGACCTCGGCGGGCGCTAGCGCACTCAATTCGCTCGTCTGCAACGCGGCAAGAACCGCGGCTTCGTTGGGCGTGTGTCCTTCTTGCTGCGATGCCGCGGCTGCAACCGCGCCGCTTTCGATCCGGCCGCCGCCAAGAAGATTCTTCGGCGAAAGCCGCCGCACGACGAACGCGGTTCCGGGATAAGCAACGGTGGGCGCGCGCAGAAAAAGTTCCGCGCTTATCTCGCGCGTTTCAACAGGCGTTTCATCGAATACGAGGGTGCCCAAAATCTCGGCGGAGCCGATGTACGCGCGCACCGCATTGCGGCGGCGCAAAATCGCCAACGCGTCCGCCAGCGGCGTGAAGCGCACGGTAAAACGATCGGCAGGCGCAAACTCGGGCGCGACCAGCATCTCGCCGCGCGCAATCTCGTGCACGTCGACGCCGGGAAGATTGACCGCGACGCGCGCGCCGCCTTCGACGCTCTCGCGCTTCTGGCCGAAGCTCTGCAGGCTGCGAACGCGCCCCGGTTTTCCGGACGGTTGCAACTTCAATTGATCGCCTACGTGCAAGGTGCCCTGCATCAACGTACCCGTGACAATCGTGCCATGGCCGGGCAGCGCGAAGACGCGATCCACCGGCAAGTACGCCGGCGCATCGGGCGAACGCGGCGGCAGATTTTTCAGCGCATCGTGAATGCCGTCGCGCAGCGCATCCAGGTTTACGCCCGTGACCGTCGACACGGCGAAAATAAACGCATGCTCCGCGATCGTGCCTTTGAGTTCCGCGTGAATGCGGCGGCAAACGGCGCCGCCTTGTTCGGGCGGAATGAGGTCCATCTTGGTAAGTACCACGATCACCTCGCGCACGTTCAAGTACTGCAGGATCTGCAGATGCTCGATCGTTTGCGGCATGATGCCTTCGCCCGCGTCGATGACCAGCAACAGCAATTCCATGCCGGCTGCACCCGCTAGCATGTTGTGCAAGAAACGCTCGTGCCCGGGAACATCGACTATTCCCGCTTCAATGCCGTCATCGAACCGCAGATGCGCGAAGCCCAAGTCGAGCGTCATTCCGCGCAGCTGCTCTTCCAGCCAGCGGTCGGGATTGGTTCCGGTCAGCGCGTTGACGAGCGAGGATTTCCCGTGATCGACGTGACCCGCGGTGCCGATAATGTGCATCTAGGCGAAAATAGATTGCAAAGCGGTGATTACCTGCGCGTCTTGCTGCGGCAGAATGCTGCGAAGATCCAGCAGGGCTCTGCCGCTTTCGATACGCGAAACGATCGGCTGCGCGCCCCGCCGCAGATCTGCGGCAACGCGCTCGGCATCGCCCGGGAGAGCCACGCCGATCGACGGGATGCCGTGTTCCGGTAACGCGCCGCCGCCGACGTACGCGCTCGTCTCGGCAATCTCGCATCCATCCACCGACACGCAGTACCGCTCCGCGCGCTCGCGCAGTTGCGCCGGCGTCGCGGCGAGCATAGCGTAAAACGGAATCTCGGTGCGCCGTTCCGGGACGGCGTAAAGCCGCAGCGTCGCGACTAGCGCGGCTAACGTCAGTTTATCCACGCGCAGCGCGCGCAGCAGCGGGTTCACGCGTAAGCGCGCGATGAGCGGCTTTGAGCCCGCGATGATACCGGCTTGCGGACCGCCCAAGAGTTTATCGCCGGAGAACGCAATCAGATCCATGCCTTCCGAAAGCGCTTCTTGAACGGTGCGTTCGTGCGGTAATCCGTACTCCGCGAGATCGACCAGCGAGCCGCTTCCCAAATCTTCCACGACCGGAACGCCCGCGCGTTTGCCGAGCGCGCACAGATCGGCCCCGGCGACGTCGTGCGTAAAACCGGTGATGCGGTAGTTTGAAGTATGCGAGCGCAGCAGCAGCGCCGTATCGGGCGCGAGCGCGCGTTCGAAATCGTGCAGATAGACTTTGTTGGTGGCTCCGACTTCGACGAGCCTGGCGCCGCTGCGCTCCAGCACGTCGGGCAAACGGAAGCCGCCGCCGATCTCGACGAGTTCACTGCGAGCGACCACAACTTCGCGCCCTTTGGCGAACGTGTCGAGAATAAGCAGCACCGCCGCCGCGCAATTGTTCACCAGCAGCGCGTCTTGCGCTCCGGTCACCGAGCGCAGCAGGGCGCCCGCCCGATCGTAACGCGATCCGCGGCGTCCTTCGTAGACGTCGTACTCCAGATTCGAATAACCCTCGCCGCAATCACGTATGGCTTCGATCGCCGACGGCGCGAGCGGCGCGCGTCCGAGGTTGGTGTGCAGCAGCACGCCCGTTCCGTTTACGACCGGCACCAATGCATCGAGCTGCGCGCGCTCCAGATCTGCGAGGACCGCGTCGCGTAGCGTTCCGAACGGCGGCACGCCGTCACGCAAGCTGCCGCGCGCGTTGTCGAGCACTCTCGCGATCGCATCCTTCACTTGCGCGCGCCCAAAGAGCGCTTCGAATGCTGCAACCTGCGGGTCGGATAAAAAACGATGCACGGCCGGAAGGCCGCGCATCGCTTCGCTATTCGTCATCGTGAGTGAGCCTGCCGAGGCTACGCCACGTGCTTGCTCAGCATCGAGTTGATGTGCTGCTCGGACACATACCCGACGATGCGGTCCACGGGCTGCCCGTTCTTGAACAGGATCAGGCACGGAATGCCCGAGACCTGGTACTGGCCCGCCAAATTCGGATTGTCGTCGGTGTTCAGCTTGACGAACTTGGCTTTGCCGGCGTGCGATGCCGCGACTTTCTCGACCACCGGGGCGAGCATTTTACACGGCCCGCACCACGGCGCCCAGAAGTCCACCAGCACCGGCTGGTTGGAGCCGAGTACCTCGGTTTGAAAGTTGGTTTGCGATACGTCCGCTAATGCGCTCATGTTTCCGGTGTTCTCTCCTTCTGGGCTTGTAACTACCCGCGGCCGCCGCCGGTTGCACGCCGGCCGTCCGGCTTACGCCGGTTCGACCGGCTCGCCGGTGATGCCCGTAAGCTGGGCGGCTTGTTTGCCGAGGTTGGTGATCGCAATCACTTCGTCGCCGCCGCCGAGCCGCTGCAGACGCACGCCCTTGGTGGAGCGGCCCGCTTTGCGAATATCGGCGACGCGCAGACGGATGACCTGATTCGACGTCGTGATCATCAGCAGCTCGTCGTCGGGCGCAACGAGAATCTGATCGACCACACGGCCGATATCCTCGCGCTCCTTCGCGAACGCCTTCACGCCCTTGCCGCCGCGCGAGGTGTGACGGTAGTCGTCGATCGGCGTCCGCTTGCCGAACGCTTGCGTCGTAACGAGCAGAACCTCACGGCGCTCGTCTTCTACGACGTCCATTGCGACGATGAAGTCGCCCTTCTCGAGCGTCATCCCCCTCACGCCGCGCGCGTTGCGTCCCATCGGGCGCACGTCTTTCTCGTTGAAGTGCACGGCCATGCCTTGCACCGTCGCAAGAATGATGTCGCGGGTGCCGTCGGAGAGATCGACCGCCAGCAGTTCGTCCGCTTCATCCAAATTGATGGCATTCAAACCGTTGCGGCGAACGTTCGAGAACTCTTCGAGTTTCGTTTTTTTGATCACGCCGTTCTGCGTAACCATCACCATGTAGCGTTCGCCGCCGAAGTTCTCGAGCGGGAACACGGCCGTAACGTATTCGCCCGGCGGCAGCGTGAGCAGATTGACCAGTGCGGTGCCCCGCGCCTGACGCGTGGTGTCGGGAATCTCGTACCCGCGTAGGCGATAGACGCGTCCCTTGTTCGTGAAGAACAGCACGTGGTCGTGCGTCTTCGTAATGAAGAAGTTGCGCACGACGTCTTCGCGCTTGAGGTTCGCGATGCCGATGACGCCGCGTCCGCCGCGGTTCTGCGTTTTGAACGTGTCCACCGAGACGCGCTTGATATAGCCGCCCACAGTGTACGTCACGACGACTTCCGTGTTCGGAATCAGCGCTTCGACGGAGAACTCGTCTTCCGCCGGAACGATCTCGGTGCGGCGCTCGTCGCCGTACTTTTTCTTGACTTCCTGAATCTCGCTCCGGACGATGCCGGCGATGCGGCGCGGGCTGTTCAGAATATCTTGCAGTTCCGCAATCAGCTTGATCAGCTCGGCGTACTCGTCTTCGATCTTCTGGCGTTCCAGGCCGACGAGCGTGCGCAGACGCATGTCGACGATCGCGTTCGCCTGGACTTCGGAGAGATTGAAACGCGCGCTAAGTTTCTGGCGCGCCTCGTCCGTCGTCTGACTGCCGCGCACGATCTCGATGACTTCATCGATGTTGTCCAGCGCGATGCGGTAGCCTTCGAGCAAATGCGCGCGCTCTTCGGCTTTGCGCAAATCGTACTGCGTGCGCTTGGTGACGACGTCTTTGCGATGCGCGATGTAGTGCTCGAGCAATTGCTTGAGCGAGAGCACCTGCGGCTCGACCGCAACCGTGCCGTCGGCGCGCGGTTCGCCCACCGGCACGAGCGCGAGCATGTTGAAGCCGAAGCTCGACTGCAGCGGCGTGTGCTTGTACAGCTGATTGAGCACGACTTTCGGCGTCGCGGCCTTCTGCAGCTCGACCACCACGCGCATGCCTTTGCGGTTCGACTCGTCGTGCAGCGCGGAAATGCCTTGAATCTTCTTCTCGGCGTGCGCTTCGGCGATCGCCTCGACGATGCGGCCCTTGTACACCTGATACGGAATCTCGGTGATGACGATCCGGTGACGGCCTTTTTCTTCGACAATCTCGGCCTTGCCCCGGATCGGAATCGAGCCGCGGCCGGTGCGGTAGGCTTCGCGAATCGCTTCTTTGCCCATGATCGTGCCGCCGGTCGGAAAATCCGGACCGGTGACGATGTCCGCGAGCGCGTCGTCGGTGACGAGCGGATCGTCGATGATCGCCGAGATACCGTCGGCGATCTCGTTCAAATTATGCGGCGGGATATTCGTCGCCATGCCGACGGCGATGCCGCTGGAACCGTTGAGCAGCAGCTGGGGCAGTTTGCCCGGCAGCACGCTCGGCTCTGTGCCTTGATTATCGAAATTGGGCGTGAACGCGACCGTCTCTTTGTCGATGTCGCTCAGCAGCTCCAGCGACGGACGCGCGAGGCGCGCTTCCGTATACCGGTAGGCCGCCGGCGGATCCGGATCGATCGAACCGAAGTTGCCGTGCCCGTCGACCAGCGGATAGCGCAGCGTGAAATCCTGCGCCATGCGCACGAGCGCGTCGTACACCGACGAGTCGCCGTGCGGGTGGAACGATTTGAGCACTTCGCCGATGATACCGGCGCACTTGCGGTGCTGCTTGCCCGGGTCCATGCCCATTTCGCGCATCGCGAACAGGATGCGCCGCTGCACGGGTTTCAGGCCGTCGCGCACGTCGGGCAGCGCCCGCGAGGCGATGACCGACATTGCATACGAGAGATAGCTCTCCCGCATTTCGTCTTCGACGTTAATTTGCGAGATGATGTCGTTGTTCAACTACGATTCTTTCCAGTCGATGAGTCCGCCGAGCGCCGGTTCCGGCACTTCGAATTCACGGGTTGCGAAGATCGGATCGAGCTCCGCCGGGAAGCCGCCCAAGGACGACGCGGACACGGGCTCATCCACAAACGCCTGCGGTTGCAGGCGCCTGATGCCTTCGGTTACGCGGTCGTGGGCTGCCGCCGTTGCGGCCCGCACGTCTTCGAGATAAGCGTCAGCCTGCGCGAGCAGTGCCTGGACGTGGACGCTCGCTGCTATCAGGAAGCCGACCTCCGTCGCGAGAACCTCGCGGACCGACGCATTTTCACGGGAGCATTTCTTCGCCGGACCGATGGATCGAACATTTAATACCGAGGACGAGTTTCGCGCGTTCGCAGGCGAATTCGGCCGCTCGCTGCACGCCGGCGAAGTGGTCGGACTCTCCGGACCGTTGGGCGCCGGAAAGACGACATTCGTGCAATCGCTCGTGCGCGCGCGCACGGGCAGCGACCCCACGAGCAGCCCGACATTTACGTTTTGGCAGCGCTATGCGGGCGAGCCGCCCATCGACCATCTCGACCTGTACCGCGTCGACGATCCGTCCGACATGAACGAGCTCGGTTTGGACGAGGCGTTCGACGGCTCGTCGATCATCGTCGTGGAATGGTGGCGCAACGCGCCGGCGCTGCTTCCACCGGTGCATTACGAAGTGGAGATCGACGGCAGCGGTACCGGGCCGCGGCGCGTGCGGGTGACGCGCACGTGATCGCGCTGGGATTGGATGCGGGCCTTGGCGGCTTCTCGGCGGCGGTCTGCGGCCCCGGCGGCGAGCCGCTCGCGGCCATCGAACTGCCGGGCAACGTCGCGCTGGAGCAAGGGTTGGCGGCGATCGGAATGGTGCTGCGGCAGGCAGCGATCGCGCCGGCCGGGTTGGACCGCATCGGCGTCGGCATCGGGCCAGGAAGCTTCACCGGCGTACGGATCGCGATCAGCTATGCAAAGTCGCTGGCCCAGGGCTGGAAACGGCCCCTGGCCGGGATCTCGTCCTTCGACGCGCTCGAGGCAGGCCTGATTGCGCCGCCCGGCCGCACCCTGCTCGCCGTCGTGCGCGGCCGCCAGGGCGTCGTCTCGGTGCGTCTTCGCGCCGCGGGCGCCGAGCGCCGGGCATCCGGCTACGTGAAAGACGTGCTCCACGAGCTCCGGGCGGATTTGGACGGCAAACCCGTAACGCTGCTCGGGAACGCGGAGGACGTGCTCGCCGCGCTTGGCGAACGCGCTTCGGACGTGCAAATCTTGAGCCGCGCCGTCGAGCCCGCCGCACTAGCCGTCGCTACACTTGCGATGGAGCGCGAGCCTGCGCGCAGCCTGCACGAAGTACGCGCCGATTACGGCGAACTCCCCGCCGCAAAGATCCCCAAACTTGGCGGCGCCCTCGGGGAGAGCTCGACGTGAACGCAGATTTAGGCGCCATGAGGTCAGGGGGGCCCCGCGAAGCGGGGGGCGCGGAGGCTAGGCCGGAGCGCCTTTTCAAATGAAGCTCGATCCGAGTCCCAGTGCGGGCGCGCAAGAGCCGCTGATCATCGAATCGATGGGCGATGCGGATGTCAAAGACGTGCTGCGCATCGAGCAGCAATCGTTTTCCACGACGTGGCCGTCCAACGCGTTCTATCAAGAACTGCACGACAACAAGCTCGCGCATTATTTCGTGGGGCGTTACGGCGGACGCACCGTCGCGTACGGCGGCATCTGGGTCATTCTCGAAGATTCGCATGTGACCACGATTGCCGTTTCGCCCGATGCGCGTGGACGCAAATACGGCGAGATGATGCTGCTGCACTTGCTCGATCAGGCAATTACGCGCGGCGCGTCCTGGATGACGCTGGAAGTGCGCGAAAGCAACACGGTGGCGCAAGCGCTTTACCGCAAATACGGCTTCACGACCGTTTCGACGCGCAAAGGGTACTACAGCGACAACAACGAGAACGCGCTCGTCATGTGGGCCGGCAATTTGAAGAGCGAGATCTACAAAAATCGTTTGTGCGCGCTGCGCGCGGCACTGCGCGGTTGACTTTCACGCAACTTGCACGCCGCGTTCGCGCACATATCGGGCAAGATCACCGCTACGCGCATAGCGTGCGCGTCGCCCGCATGTCCGAAACGTTCGCCCGGGCGCACGGCGCGGACCCGCGCAAAGCGCGGCTGGCCGGCATGCTGCACGATCTCGCGCGGCTGTACCCGGCGCACCGGCTGCTGCGCGAATGCGAGGAACGCGCGATTCCAATCGGCGAGTTCGAACGAGAGAATCCGATCGTGCTGCACGCACCGCTCTCGGCGCGGCTTGCGGAAGAGTTGTTCGACGTTCGGGACGCCGCGGTTCTCTCGGCGATCCGCAAGCACACGCTCGGCGACGGCGACATGTCGCCGCTCGATTGCGTCGTCTACCTAGCCGACGCGCTGGAGCCGGGCCGCGACTACGACGGCCGGGCCGAAACGGCCGCCTTGGCTATGCGGGACCTTCGAGCAGGCATGCGTGCAACGATCGGGTCCTCGCTGCGGTATCTTACTCAGAGGCACTTGCCCCTCGCGCCGCAAACGGCGGCCGCGATGAACACCTTCGCCCTTCGGCCAGTTCAGGATGACAACGAGTTTGGATATTAGTGAAATCGTGCGCGAAGCGGCGCTCGACAAAAAAGCGGAAGACATCACCGAAATCGACGTAGCCGGACGCACTATTCTCGCGGACACCTTCGTCGTCATCACCGGACGCTCCAAGATACAGACGCGATCCATCGCGGACAGCATCTCCGAGAAGATCCAGGCCGCCGGGCTTCGCGTCTCGCGCGTCGAGGGCTATGCTGACGGCAACTGGATTCTCATCGACCTGGGCCAGGTGGTCGTGCACGTCTTCACGCCGGAGCAGCGCGCATTCTACAACATCGAGCGCCTGTGGGCGCTCGCGTCCGAACGGCAGGCGCAGACGTCATGACCAGACGGGCGGCCCGGCCGCAACTCACGCGCAAAGCGCGCGAGCGCCGCGAAGCGTGGAAACGCGCCGGCATTTGGGCGTTCTTAGTCATCTTCGCGTTCAGCGTCGTCGGGGGCGCGCTCGCCGTCACGGTAGGAGGGTTAGGGAAATGAAGATCGCATCGGCGATGCTTTTTGCGGTTCTGCTCGCGGCGGCGCCCGCGCTGGCAAAGGACTTCGTGCACGACGGCGCCGGCATGCTAAGCGCTTCCACCGTCGACGCGCTGAACACGCGCATCGGCAATTTCAACGCGCAAACCGGTAAAGAGATCGTCGTTGAAACCGTGCCGTCGGTTACGGGCGGCGACGTGCAGACCGCGGCGCAAAACGCGTTCGCGCAGCAACAAGTCAACGGTGTGCTGATCTTCGTCGACAAAGGCGACCGCCAGAGCTATGTGCTGCCGGATCGCGCGGCCGTACAATCCGGCTGGTGGAGTTCGCAGACTTCCCAGACGATCGTGCAGGCGATGAACTCGCAGTTCCGCGGCGAGGATTACGACGGCGGCGTCAGCACCGCCGTGAGCATGTCGTTGAACATCTACCGCTCGCACCTGGGATCGCTGCCGGGCGCGCAGCGAAATACGCAGCCCTCTTACGCGCAACAAGCGAACGGCGGCGGAGTACATATAGGCATGTTTTGGTGGATTATCATCGCGCTCTTCGCGTTCTTCATCATCCGTTCGATCATGCGCGCGGCCGCGGGCCCGCGCTATTACGGCGGCGGCCCCGGAGCGGGACCGGGATACGGTCCGGGTTATGGCCCGGGATACGGCGGCGGTTACGGCTGGGGCGGCGGTGGCGGCGGCTTCTGGAGCGGTCTGCTCGGCGGCCTCGGCGGCGCGTGGCTCGGTAACGAGATGTTCCGCGGCGGCGGCTTCGGTGGGGGCGGTTTCGGCGGCGGTGGCGGCGATCAAGGCTCGGGTAACGCTGCGCCCGGCGACGGCGGCGGATGGGGATCCGATGCCGGCCAAGCCGGAATGGGCGGCGGAGGCGGCGGCGACTGGGGCGGCGGCGGCTTCGGTGGGGGCGGCTTCGGCGGCGGTGGCGGCGGCTTCGGCGGAGGCGATTCCGGCGGCGGCGCGGGCGGCGGCTGGTGACGTAATTCCGGCGCATAGGTCGCCCTAGATACGACTAAGAAAGCAGGCGCATGAAACGCCTGCTTTCTCTTTTTACGGCGCTCTCGTTTGCGCTGCCGCTATGCGTAGCGCCGGCGTCCGCCGCGAGCGCCGTTCCCGAATCGACGTATGCACAGCTGCAATGGCGCAATATCGGACCGCTGCGCGCCGGTCGCGCGATTACGGTCGCCGGCGTGGCGAACGCGCCCGACAAGTTTTATTTTGGCGCCGTCGGCGGCGGCGTGTGGGAAACCGATAACGCGGGCCGCACGTGGTTTCCGATCTCCGACAAACTTCCGGTCGCGTCGATCGGAGCAATCGCGGTTGCGCCCGGCGATCCGAATGTCATCTACGCCGGTTCCGGTGAAGCGGACATGCGTTCGGACATTCAGCACGGCGACGGCATGTACAAATCCGCCGACGGCGGCAAAACGTGGTCGCACATCGGCCTGGACGACACGCGCCAAATCGGCCGCATCGCCGTCGATCCGCGCGACGCGAATGTGGTCTACGTTGCAGCGCTCGGACATCAGTACGCGCCGAACGCGCAGCGCGGCGTTTTTAAATCGACCGACGGCGGCAAGACGTGGAGCAAAGTGCTCTATCGCGATCAAAACACCGGCGCGATCGATCTGGCTATCGATCCGTCGGATCCGGATGTGATCTACGCGTCGCTCTGGCAAACGCGCCGGCCGCCGTGGAACGTCTATCCGCCGAGCAACGGTCCGGGCAGCGGTTTGTACAAGAGCGCCGACGCCGGCAAAACGTGGACGCACATTACCGGGAAGGGATTTCCGGGCGGCGTTCTGGGCCACATCGGCATCGCAGTTTCGCCCGCGAATCACAACCGTATCTACACGATTGTGGACACGAACGACGAGAAGACCGGCGGCGTGTACCGTTCCGACGACGCAGGCGCGACCTGGACCCGCACCGACGGCGAAGGCCGTATTTGGAAGCGCGGCTGGTATTTCGGACAGATTACGGCAGATCCGAAGAACGCGGATGAAGTGTACGTCATGAACACGTCGACGTACCGTTCTACGGATGCGGGCAAAACGTTCGACGCGATCAAAGGCGCGCCGGGCGGAGACGACTATCACGCCATGTGGATTAATCCGAACGATCCGAGCCGTATCGTGCTCGGCGGCGACCAAGGCGTGGTCGTGAGCGTCGATGACGCGAAAACGTGGAGTTCTTGGTACAACCAGTCCACAGCGCAGATCTATCACGTGGTCACCGATAACCGTTTTCCGTACTGGGTGTACGGCGCGCAGCAAGATTCCGGCGCTGTAGCGGTTCCGAGCCGCAGCCTTCACGCGAACATTACCGCGCGCGATTGGAAATTCATCGACGTCGGCGGAGAGAGCGGAACGATTGCGACCGATCCCACGCATCCCGGAAGCGCGTACGGCAACGCGCCGGGTACGTACGAGAACACGAATACCGGATTCGAATTCACAATCGATCCCACGTTGAAATATCCGGATACTGTTTGGCGCAACACGTGGACGCTGCCGGTCGTCGTTTCGCCGCAGAATCCGCACGTAATCTACATGAGCCATCAGCGCATCTTCCGCAGCGGCGACGGCGGCAATAGCTGGCGAATCATCAGCCCCGATCTCACGCGCGGCGCGAATACCGTTCCCCCGGATCTCGATCCGGCTACCGTTGCGGACAGCACCGGTCTTGCGCGGCGCGGCGTCGTGTATTGGATCGCGCCTTCACCGATCCGCGCGCACGAAATTTGGGCGGGAACGGACGACGGCCTGATTTGGATCACGCGCGATGAAGGCGCGCATTGGCAGAACGTGACGCCGGCCGGCCTGAAGCCATGGAGTAAGGTCGGGATCATCGACGCTTCGCACTTCAGCCCGGGCACCGCGTATGCGGCGATCGACCGCCATCGGCTCGATGACAACCGGCCGTACATCTACAAAACGCGCGACGGCGGCAAGCACTGGTCGCTCATCACGAACGGCATTCCCGCAGACGAATCCGTCAATGTTGTCCGCGAGGATCCGCATCGCGCGGGACTACTCTACGCGGGTACCGAGCGGCACGTCTACGTTTCGTTCGACGACGGCGCATCGTGGCAATCGCTGCAGCAAAATCTGCCCGTTGCCTCGATGCGTGACATCGTCTTCCACGGCGAAGACATCGTTCTCGCGACGCACGGACGCGGCATTTGGATCATGGACGACGCAAAAGCGCTGCGGGAAGCGGCATCGGTAAACGGCGCGTCGCGCTTGTTCTCAACGGACGTTGCGTACCGGACCCGTCCGGGCTCCGACGAGGGCACGCCGATTCCGCCGGAAGAAGCGCAAATGCCGAATCCGCCAAACGGCGCAATCATCGATTACTACGTGGGCACGCAAAGCGGTCCGCTCACGCTGCAGATTCTGGACGCATCCGGCCGCGTCGTGCGGCAATGGAGTTCGACCGACAAACCGATCAGCACGAATCCGAAGAGCGTCGATATTCCCGCGTACTGGCTGCACACGCAGTACCCGCCCTCGAATGCGCCGGGCGCGCACCGCTGGGTTTGGGATTTGCACTATGCCGGGGAGGGAACGCCCCGCGGGCGTGGCGGCGCCGGAGCGCTGGCCCCGCCGGGACGCTACACGGTGCGCATGCACATCGGCAACTACACCCACACGCAACCGCTAACGCTTAAGCGCGATCCCACGTATCCGGCGAGCGACGCCGATCTGCACAAGCAGTTCGAACTCGCGCAAGCGATCGAGGCGGAAAGCGCGCAAGTCAAAGCGGCGCTTGCGCGCGCAACGTCGCTGGTGAAAACGCATCCGCAGTTACGCGGGGTTGTGGGAGAAGCACCGCCGACGAGCCCCGACGACTCCGTCGGTAAACCGGCGCAGGACTTCAGCAGCCTGCGCTACATCGGCGACGCGCTGCAAGCGCTGGAAGGCTCCGTGGAAAGCGGCGACCACGCGCCGACCAGTGACATGTACGCCACCTTCACGCTTCTCAAAGCGAAGGCAGCAAAAGCGATCGCCCAAGTCCACGCGATTCGCTTGTATCCCGCGGTGCGGCGCGGTTTAAAAGACCTCGCCGCACTCGGCCGTGGTTCGACCGCTATCGCGGCTCACCATGACGAACCTCTGCCTAGCGCACGCTCCAAGATTCGGGGGAAACCGGGTAGCGCAGCATGTTGCGGGCGAATCCGGTCACGCGCGGGTTTACGCCTTCGAAATAGGTTTCGTAGTACAGCGGAATGACCGGAACGTCGTCATGGATCAGGCGCTGCATCGCCATGAAGTCGCGGCGGCGCTGTTCCGTGCTTTGCGCGCGTTCTTGGCCGGCGAAGAGCGCATCGAACTGCGGATTGCAATATCGCGAGATGTTATCGCCGTCGACCCCCGCCTGATTGCACAAAAACACGACCGACTGCTCCGGATCGGCGCCGCCGATCCAGCCGTCGATCGAGAGCGTGAAGCGCGCGTTACGGATCGGCCCCTCGGGCGCGTTGAACAGGGCCGATGAAAAGCGTTTGATGCTGACGCGTATGCCGGCCTGCGCGAGCTGCTGCTGAAGAACCGTTCCAATGCGATTATAGAGCGGCGCTTCCGCCGCCGTAACCAGCACCGCGTCCACGGTTCTGCCGCGCAGCAGCGAGCGCGCTTTCTGCAAATCGTGCGGGTAGGAACGGATTGCCGCATCGTGCCACGCCAGCACCGGCGGCAAAAATGCCGAGGCTTGCGGATAGGCGTTATGGTACGTGCGTGCGATTTCGTTCAAATCCATGGCGTAGGCGATCGCGCGCCGCACGGTCACGTCGTTTGCCGGCGGGCGGCTGGTCTGCAGCGTCACCCAGAACGTTGCGTTCTCCGGCGTCTTGACGATGCGAATGCCGCGCACGCCTTCGGCCTGCGCGAGCCGATCGGGGTACACGGGCGCCACGTCCACATCGCCCGCCCGCAGCGCGTTGAACGCCGCGTCTGCATTCGGAATGATGCGCAAGACGATGCGCCGCAGTTTGGGCTCGGGGCGGAAATACGGATTGCGCTCGAGCACGATCCGATCGCCCCGAAGCCACTCTGCAACGCGGAACGGGCCGCTGCCGAACGGCTTCTGTTCCCACGCCGAACCTTGCAAATGCGTTCCCGAAAACGCGTGCGCGGGAAGAATGCCGAACGCGAAATCCGATTGCGCGAAAAGGCGCGTCACCGCCGCATTCCAGGGGTTCTTCAAATGCACGACGACCGTGTACGGGCCGGGCGCGTCGACGGAGGCGATCCGGCGGTACGCTTCGACCGAAAGCACGTTGTTGCGGGAATCCATGATCGCGCGATACGTAAAAAGCACGTCCGCCGAGGTCAGAGGCGTTCCGTCCGCAAAGCGAACGTCGCGCCGCAACCGGTACGTGATCCGCGTGCCGCCCGCAGAGACATCCCCGTTCTCGCGCGACGGTATACGCGTCACGAGCACCGGAACGAGCCGGTTGGACGCATCGACTCCGGTGAGCGTTTGGCAGATCAGCAGATCGTACCCGATCGTCGCCTGATCGTGCGCCAGAAGCGGATTGAGCGAAGGCGGATCGGTCAAATCCGCAATGCGGAGCACGCCGGCTTCGCCGTTCCGGCCTCCGGACGGCGAGCCGCATCCGCACAAAACGGCAGCAAAAATCAAAAACGCGCACAACCGCCTCATAGGGCGAGGAGTTCCGCGCCGGCAGCGCCGGCACCGCTCGAAATCAAAGGCCGGCGCGCTGGGCGCCGGCCTTTGATTTGCTCCGCGCTTTTTAGTGGCTCGAGAGCGTCTTGTCGTACCAGCGCGCCAGATCGCTCTTAAACGTCACGCGCGCTTGCGGGTTCAGGTACACCATGTGTCCCGACGGATAGAAGCCGAAGGTGATATTCTTTTCGAGCGGCGGCGCGATGTCCATGTGCTCGAACGTGTAATACGTCGCGAAATAGGGCGTTGCGAAATCATAGTAGCCGTTCCCCGAGAAGACTTGGAGATGCGGGTTCTGCGACATCGCGGCAGCGATATCCGGAACGACGTTCGCCGGCGGATCCTGGCCGTTGTGGTGCATATCCCAACGCGCACCCAGCGTGCCGCCGTACGCGGTCGGCCGGTCCATCATGTTGGTGTTGTAGTGCAGGTCTTCGCGCACGTAGCGGTTCCACTCCGAGACGACCGCGCTATTCATGCCGACGTCCGACGGGTCCCAGTCCGGAAAATCGCTCATCCGGTCGACGCCGTACGTTGCATAGCGCGAGTCGTAGCGGCCTACCACGACGTTCCGATCGCGCAGCAGCTGCTTCTCGTAGTTGTAGTAGGGAATGCGCATCTTCGAGTCGCGGATGTACTGCTCGGAAAGGCCCAGATAGTTGTGCAACTTACGCACGACGCGATCGCGCTCTCCCGGGCTCAGACGATCGCCTTGCGCGAGCGCGTGCAGATACTCCGTTCCGGCAAACTGCTGCACTTCTTTGAGGAACTGCGGCAGGCTGGCCGGATGCGGCGAGGTTTTGCCGTGATACCATGCGGTCGCAGCTTCGGTCGGCAAGTACAGCACGTACGCCCAGTCGCCGCCGCCGATCGGATTGAAGCCGCCAAGGCCCGTCAATCCGAAGTTCAGCACCGATGAGAGAAACACGACGCCGTTGATTTGAATATTCGCGTCTTGGAGCATATTGACGAGCACGGCATCACGCGTCGTACCGTAGCTCTCGCCGAACAGGAACTTCGGCGAGTTCCAGCGGCCGGTCTCGGAGAGATACCGCTGAATGAATTGCGTAAACGCGCGGCCGTCCTGATCGACGCCCATGAAGTCTTCCGGTTTGCCGTACCCGATGACGCGGCTGTAGCCGGTGTTCGGCGCGTCGACGAAGATTTCGTCGGTTTTGTCGAGCAGACTATCCGGATTGTCGAGCAGCGTGTACGGCGCCGGCGGCGTTGCCGTGCCGTTCGCGAGTTTCACCCGCACGGGTCCGAACGAAGCCATGCGAAGCCACACGGTCGAGCTGCCCGGTCCGCCGTTGTAGAAGAACGTCACGGGCCGGTTGTCGGCGTTCGCTCCGTCCTTCGTGTAAGCGACGTAGAACATCCGCGCGGTGATCTCGTCTTTGTCGTTGCGCAGCGTGATCGTGCCTGCGCGAGCCGTATACGGAATCGCGTGACCGTTCACATGGTTGACGTGATGCGAGATCGCGTCGGGCGTAGCCGGCGGAATAACCGGCTTGGGTGAGGGTTTGGGTGCGGGTCCGGCCGCGATGAGCGCGACTGCGGTCAGCGCTGCTAAGAGTTGCTTCACGTTATTCATGTCCTTGCGTACCCCTTAGCGGCCCAGCGCGCTGTCGTACCAGCGCGAAAGATCGGCCTTGAATTGACCAAGCGCCGCATCGTTGAGGTAGACCATGTGGCCGGATTCATAGAATCCGAAAGTGATGTTGTTCTCGAGCGGCGGCGCAATCTGCAGATGCTGCAGCGTGTATTGCGTCGCGAAGAACGGCGTCGCAAAATCGTAGTAGCCGTTCGCCGAGAAGACTTTGAGGCTCGGATTCTGCGTCATCGCGTCGGCCAAGTCGGGCGCGACGTTGGTTGGCTCGCGGTGATTGTGGGTGAAGTCCCACGAGCTGCCGTTTGCGTAGATGATGCCGTAAATGTTCGTGCGGTACTGCAGCGGCGTGTTGTACTTCAGGTCGTCGCGCAGATAGGCGTTAATCGCCGTAGTGTAAGGCGCATCGATCGACGAGTCGGTGGGATCCCACGGCGGCCCTTCATTCGAAGCTTGCTGCAGCCCGTACGTCGTGTAGCGCGAGTCCAGCCGGCCGAACACGACGTTCTGGCCGCGCAGCAGTTCGCGCTGATAGCGGTCGTAGGGAATGCGCAGATTCGAATTCAGCACGTACGACTCGGGGATGCCCAAGAAGTACGACAGCCGGCGCGCCACGGCGTTGCGCTCGGATGAGCCCAACGACGCGCCTTTATACAGCGCGCTCAAGTAATCGCCCATCGCAAAGTCTTCCACTTGCTGAACAAACGTCGAAAGCGCCGGTTTGTTCGGGACTTTGTCGTGATACCACGCCGTCGCGGCTTCGGTCGGCAGATAGAGCACGTACGCCCAATCGCCGCTCGCGTTGGGTTCGCCGTTGCCGTAGTCCAGGCCGAAGTTCAGGATCGAGGAGAGCAGCACCACGCCGTTCAGGCCGACGCCTTTGCCGAGCAGATAGTCGGCCAGCGCGGCAGAGCGCGTCGTGCCGTAGCTTTCGCCGAACAAGAACTTCGGAGAATTCCAGCGGTGAAACTTCGTGATGTACCGCTGGATGAACTGGCCGAACGCCGCCACGTCTTGATCGACGCCGAAGAATTGCTTCTCTTTGCCCGGTATGATGCGCCCGAATCCGCTGTCCGGCATGTCGATGAAGACGAGATCCGATTTGTCGAGCAAACTATTCGGATTGTCTTCGATGCGATACGGCGGTGGTCCGGACGGCTTCCCGTTCGCCGCTTGCACGCGCACCGGTCCGAACGAACCCATGCGCAGCCACATCGTGGAACTGCCGGGTCCGCCGTTGTAGATGAACGTTACCGGCCGCGACGAGCCGCCGTTGTCCAGCGTGTACGCCGTGTAGAACACGTTGGCAGTCGGTTTGTCGTTGTCGTCGGTAAGCGTAAGGGTTCCGGCACGCGCCGTATAGGCGTAGGTCTGTCCGCCGATGGCGACGGTGTGCTGCGTCACCGCATCTTGCGTTTCCCCGGCTTGCGCCGCTTCCGCGGCGGCCGGCGAGGCGGACGGCGCGGGCGCCGGCGCGGCGTGCACCGCTGCAGGAAGCATGCTTCCGGCAAACGCGACGCACAGCAGCAGTGGGAAGAGTTTTTTCAACAAGTCAGTTTAGTCTCCGCTGGGCGATGCCGCATCGGTGGCGGCCTTGAACGCGGCGTCGAGCTTCTTGAGCGCGGCGTCGCCGGTAGTTGAGGACTGCGTGTCCTCCAGGGTCGGAAGCACGCCGGACGTGTAGCCCGACACGCTGTAGAGCAAACTGCGTTGCCACGCGCTCGAATGCGCATCGAAGAACGCATCTTCAGCCGCGCGGAAGCGCTTGTACTCGCCCGCCGCTGCCGCGGCGTCACCACGTTCGACCGCCGCGTCGGCGCGCGCATCCAGGGCGTTCGCCGCTTGCGAGAACGCTTGCGCGTCTGCGGTGAGCAGCGCAGATTTTCCGAACGCGGTTACGCGCTTCGAGAGTTGGTCTGCGAGATCGGCAAGCCGCAGGTCGGGATACTGCGCGTCGGCCAAGCGCAAGACGACCATGGCCGTGTACCGCGCGGCTGCCGCGGCGCGGTGCATGCCCGGGTCGAAAATTCGCAGCGAAGCGACATCGTCGTATGCCGAATGATACGTGCCGAAGGGGCCGCCGAAACCGGCGCCCGCACCGGGCAGACCTTCGTGATATACGAACGGCTCATGATCGCTTCCACCGCCGATCGGAGTGACCGTCATTTTTGGATCCTGCGCTTTCCAGTACGCGTCCAAGCTACGTCCGTCCGGCGCGCGTACGGCGGATGCGGCGTCGCGCAGCACGCCCCACATGTCGGGCGTGGCATATGCGCCGAATTGCGGCCCGAATGCCACTTCGTCCGTGTTCATATAAGCAACGCACCCCGCGCGCAATTGCGCCGCGTGCTGCTCGACCCACTCATCGCTGCCGAACAGGTTGAGCTCCTCGCCGTCCCACGAACCGATCACGATCGTTCGCTGCGGCTTCCAGCCTTGCGCTTTTAGTTTGCCGAACGCGCGGCCGAGCTGCAGCATGTCGACGCTTCCGCTGATCGGATCGACCGCGCCGTACGTCCACGCGTCGCGGTGTCCGCCGACCACTACCAGTTGATTCGGATCTTGGCCCGGCATCGTGGCGATCACATCCCATATCGGTCCGAAGAAGCGCTTCGATTTGATCGTGAAGTGCGCGCGCACGCCGTCCACGTGCACCGGCATCGCGAAGCCCGGATGCCAATCCGAGGGAACGTTCGGGCCGCTCGTCGCCGCGAGCAATTCGCGCGCCGCGTTGGCCGTGATCGGCATCTCGGGAATGCTCGGCAGTTTAATCGCCGAGAACGGCTTGTGTTTTGCGCCGGGAACGGGAATGCCGATGGCAGTCGGATCGCCGGGGTCGTTCGTAAACGTCATCGTGTTACGCATCGCCGCGCCGGTCGAGCGGTACGGCCCTTTGGGATACGGATCGCCGTCCCAATAGCCGCCCGTCATCGGATCTGCGAAGATTAAAACCGCGCGTGCGCCGTGCTTGGCCGATTCGAAGGCCTTGCCCGTCAGCGAACCGCCGCCGCCCGCGCGCGCGACGATAATGGCGCCGCGCACGTCCACGTGCATCTCGGCAAGCTTTTTGAAATCGTCCGGCCGCGCGTGATTTGCGTACACCACAGGACCGGTAACATCGCCGTCGACGCTGTAACCCGAATACGGTTTGCCGATTGCCGCATGATTCGCAGAATACGGATCGCCGGGAACGGTAGGTTCGAACAGATCGACGTCTTTTTCCTGACGCGTCAGCAGCGTGAGCCGTTGCACCGTCGGATACGCGATCGGCACGACGTACTCAACGAGCTTCGCATCCCACCCGGCTTTCGCAAGCTCATCGCGCATGTACGTCGCCGAACGGAGGTCGCCGTTCTGGCCCATGCGATGCACGTACGATGCGAGCCCCATCTCATCGCGCATCGCCTGCGCCTCGCTCGGCGAAGCATCCACGATCGCCTCGTAGCGTTTTTCGGCTGGAAGTTGCGCGGCGGCAAATCCGCGCGGACCGGAGGTTGCGGCCGAAGCCGGCGCAGCTAGAAACGCGGCGCTCAAAAGCGCCGCGAGTGCGCGTGAATGAACCATGGAGCCTAATTGCTCCCGGCGACCCGCCGCCCTGCTGCCAGCTTTATGGCATGAATTCGGCGTCGGTTGCGAGCGGGGCGTCGTCCGGCGTTTGCAACGATTCTTCCGCCGAAACCTCACCGGGCACGTTCATTTCCAGAACATGGCCGTTCGGGCAGGTGAGCCGCACAAGCATCTCTTCGGGCGGTTTGTCCTCGGGGAACGCATACGGATTGCCGTCGCTGTCGACGATGAACGACCGCGCGCCGGGCGTCGCTAGCAGCGCCTCGCACAGCGCGCAGCGCAATTCGCGAAGGTGCACCAAACTCAAAAACATGGCTATCCGTAGAGTTCGCGCCGCAGATCCGCGACTGCTTCCATAATCGCGTCCAAGTACGGAAGCATGGCCCCTTTAATGCGGCGCAGCCGCTCCTCACCCTCCGGCGTGATGTGATAGACGCGCCGCGCCCGTTTGGTCGGATGATCCCACGTGGCGCTCAAAAAACCGCGCTCTTCCAAGCGGCGCAGCAGCGGATAGATCTTATTCGTGTTTACCGCCACCAAGCCGCCGCAGAGCGCGTCGATGCGCTGCATCAAGCCGTAACCGTGGTCGGGGTGCTGTTTGAGCATGTGCAAAATCAAAACCGGAAAGACGGTTTTGCTTTTGATTGGTCCCTTG
>JAICWY010000138.1 GCA_025934645.1 Vulcanimicrobiia bacterium | reverse complement strand
CCCGCTTTACCATCGCGGGCATCGGCGGCTCGTGCGGATCGACCACGCACTCGATAATGACGGGCCCTTGCATGGCCAGCGCCTCTTTCATCTGCTCGCCGCAGCGCTGCGGATCGTCGATCCGCACGCCGTGCGCGCCGCAGGCCTCGGCAAACTTCACGAAATCGCACGGTGCGAATTGCACGCCGTACTCCGGGTTGCCCAGAAAAACCATCTGCTCCCATTTGATGAGGCCGAGCGTGTTGTTTTTGATGACGACAATCTTCACCGGAAGATTGTGCTGCACGCACGTTAGGAAATCGCCCAGCTGCATGGTCATGGAGCCGTCCCCGGTAAACGCGACGACTTGCCGCCCGGGATACGCGGCCTGCGCGCCGATCGCATACGGGAGCCCCGCGGCCATGGAGCAGTTCGTTCCCGAAAACGAAAACTTCTGGCTGCCGCGCAGCTTGATCTGCCGTGCGGCCCACGTCGTTACCGTGCCGGAGTCGCCGCAAACAATCGCGTCGTCCTCCAGCAGCGGCCAGAGATTCCATGCGGGCACTTGCGGACGCATCGGCACATCCGTGCGCGTACCGCGCTCTTCGACCAGCGCCCACCATTCTTTCATCGATTGCTGCGCTTTTGTCAGAAACGAGCGGTCGTCGTTGCGCGGCAAATGATTGAGCAGCATCTGCAGCGTGACGCGCGCGTCGCCGCAAAGCCCGTAAGCGGCAGGCGCGCGAAGCCCGATACGTTCCGGCTTGTCATCGATCTGCACGATCGTGGCTTGCCCCGGCTTCGGATAAAACTCTAGATACGGCATCGTGCTTCCGACAATCAGCAGCAACTCGCAGCCTTGCAGCGCTTCTTGCGAGGGCCGCGTGCCGACGAGCGCAATCGATCCGGTTGTGTAGGGGCTGTCGTCCGGCACGCAATCTTTGCCGAGCATCGCCTTAACGATAGGCGCTCCCAGGCGATCCGCCACGGCTTCCAACTCGTCGCGGCAACCGCGCGCGCCTGCGCCGGCGAGAATGCAGATCTTCGTTTTGCCTTCGAAGAGCTTTGCCGCTTCTTCCACTTGGCTGCGCATGGGAACACGCACCGGCGGCTGCCATGCCGTAGACGTGTGCCCTTTGATGTTGCGGTGCGAACGGCTGCCGCTTTCAGCATCGGCGGCTTGATAATCGATTGGAAAGGCGATGTGCGCCGCGCCGCGTTGCGTGAGCGCTGTGCGAACCGCCAAATCGACGACGTTGTGAATGTGCTGCGGACCCATGATGCGTTCGTTGTACACGCAAAGCGGACCGACGATGTAATCGGTATCCACGTCTTGCAGATAGTGCGTGCCCTGCAGATCGTGGTAGGCCATGCCGGTAATCGCCAAAATCGGCGCCTGTTCCGTTTTTGCGTCCAGCAGGCCGTTCATCATGTGAATGGCGCCAGGGCCGGCAGTCGAGAAACACACGCCGAGCCGTCCGGTGAACTTCGCGTACCCCACGGCAGCCATTGCGGCGACCTCTTCGTGCCGCACGTGCACGTAGCGGATCCGATCCTTGTGCTTGCGCAGCGCCTCCATGAAGCCGTTGATGCCGTCTCCGGGAAGGCCGAAGATCGTATCGACGCCCCAATCCAACAAACGCTCGACCAGCAGATCGGCGCCGACCTTCGTCGTGCTCATCAGTGACCGTTTCCTTTCATTCTTTGCAGGCCCATCGCAATGCCGGCGCCCGCGACGACGGCCACGCCCGCGCCGAGCGCAGCCTCGCGAATGCGCGTCGAGCGGGAAAGCCCGTTGCGCAACGCTTCGTATAAGAACTCTGCGTCGTTCGCGCGCTCTTGCGCCATGCGCAGCACCTGCGCGAGGTGCAGCGCGCGCCGGCCCGTGCCTTGTTCGATCTGTTCGCGGCAACTGAACCCGTCTGCGAGAATCAGCGTCTCCTTCGCCGCTTCGCGCACTTTAGGCAGAATCACGCGCTCGCCGCATGCCTGAGAGACCTCGTAATGCTCGCCGGCTTCGTAACCGAAACTGCCCGCCATGCCACAGCAGCCGGAATCCGGACGATCCACGTCGAGCCCGATTTTTTGAAGCACCGTCATCTCGCTCTCGAATTTCATGACGGCTTGATGGTGGCAGTGCGCCTGCACGATCGCGCGCTTCTTCAGCTTCGGCACGTTCCAGTGCCACTCGCCCGCGCGCTTCTCCAAGAACTCCGCTAACGTGTACGTCTGCTGCGCGAGGCGCTGCGCGTCCACGTCATTCGGAAACATGTTGAGCAGCTCGTCGCGAAAGACGGCGATGCAGCTGGGTTCCAGGCCGACGATGGGCGTGCCGTCGCGCAGATACGGTTCCATCGCGCCCAGCGCGCTGCGCAGATACGCCTGCGCGAGCGGCAGAAAACCGTAATCGTAGAATGGGCGGCCGCAACACACGCGCGCCGCGGGAACCTCGACCTCGTAACCGAGTGTTTCCAGCACTTCCACCGCCGCGGTCGCGACCGCGGGCGTCAAATACGTATTGAATGTGTCCGCCCATAGCGCGACGCGACCGCGCGAATAGGCGCGATCCGGCTGCCGGTGATGCTTCCACCACTTCGTGAACGGCACGGTGGCAAAACGCGGCACCTGCCGCTGCGGCGCGATGCCGCCGAGCGCTTTGGCCACCGTCGAGACGACGGGCGCTTCCATCAGCGCGTTTACAAGGTCGGGGAACTGCGAAGCAAAAGGCGCCCACACCGGTATCAGGCCCATTGCGTACGCGCTCATCGGGCGCACTTTCCCTTTGTAATAGTGCGCCAAAAACTCGGCTTTATACGTCGCCATGTCGACGTTGACAGGACAATCGCCCTTGCAGCCTTTGCATGCAAGGCACAAATCGAGCGCCTCTTTCACGTCCTTGTTGCGCCACGTGTGCTTGGTGCTGCCGTCGGGGCGCATCATCTCTTGCAGCAATCGCGCGCGGCCGCGCGTCGAGTGCTTCTCTTCGCGCGTGACCATAAACGACGGGCACATCGTGCCGCCCTTGAGATGTCGGCATTTTCCGACACCGAAGCACCGGTTCGAAGCTTCGGCGAAGCTGTGCTTGTCT
>JAICWY010000110.1 GCA_025934645.1 Vulcanimicrobiia bacterium | reverse complement strand
GTCTATCCCGCTTCAAATGCCAAACTGACCGTCACGATGCCGTCTAAAAACCAGTACAAAACAACGTTCGTCGGTTCGATGAACGGCAAAACGATAACGTCTCACGAGGTCTGCACGCGAACGTAGTGCCTAAACGGCGTTGATGGCTGCAGCGTTGGCTGCAGCCATCACGGGCCGACGGTGATTTGGTCAATTACCGCTTTGACGCCCGGAACACCGCGGACTGTCTGCAAAATGGTTTGGTGAACGGATTGTGTCGGCACGCGGCCGCTCAGCGTGACCGCACCTTGATGTACCGACGGTTGCACGTGGAAAGCATTGACGCCGGCTTGGCCGGCAATCGCCGCCGACACGCGCGCAGTTAAGGCTGCGTCGGCTGCTTGACCTCGCAAGCCTTCGGCATGCGGGTTTATGGCGATCTGATCGCGCACGGCGGTTACGCCGCTGACCGATTTCGCCGCGTCTTCGTAACGCCGCTTCTCCTGGACGCTGCGCGCCTCGCCGGTAAGCGTGACCACACCGCGATCTACGGACACGTGTACGCGGGTTACCGCATCGACGTCGACACCGGCAATCTTCGCGCCGACCGCGGTTCCCAAATACGCGTCGTTGGCGCCGGTGGAGGCGCTTTGCTGCTGTTGGCTGGTGCACGCCGCCAACGCCACCACCAGCGTAGCGGCACTGCATGCGAGTACTCTGCTCATGACGGATTTATACCCGCCACACCTGGCTTCACAAGCCATGTCCCCATCGTATAAACCGTTTCGTTCATGTCGTTCCTCCGGTGTGGCGCACTACTTGATGAGCCGGCGGAATTGCGAGCGAAAGCGTGCGGTAGTGCCATCCCGCAATTTGCCGGCGCAGCGCCGGTGCAAACGCGTTATCGTTCGCTAACCGGCAGCTGATGCGCGCGGGTCCCGTGAGCGCGGTCAGCGTGCCGGTAAAGGGAAAGAACGATTTGGCGTCTTCACCCAGCGCTGGCACCGGCGCTTTCATCGGAAGTGCCCAGCGCAGGCGGTCGCCGCGTATCTCGCAGACGACATCGCCGCGGTCGCGGACGCGCACATGAAAATCACGCGCGCCTCGCTGCACGACGAAATCGGCGAAATCTTTTGGCAGATTCCAATTAAACCGGCCGCCTGCGACCGATCGAGCGTCATCCACGAAGAGCTGCGGAATGTAAAAGCGTAAGCGGCGTTCGAGCAAGACTAAACCGATTCCGAAAATCAGTTCGTGGTATTGCAGCGTGCCCGCAGCGTATTCGGCGAAGTACAGCGTAGAAAGCGTCTTGCCGGGAAGCACCGGAACGATGCGCAGGTCCGCCGGCACGTGTTGGCGCGCAATCGCGATGTCGGTAAGATACAGCGCTTGGGCTCCCCAGCCCGAAAGATGCCACGGCGGACCCGGAAACGATGCGGCCATTATGCGATCGGAGCCGCCGTCTTGCCCGTGAGCCGCTGGGCAAGATGCGATGCATTACGCGCGCTGATGCCGTAAATCGATAGCTGCGGGTTCGCCCCGACGCTCGTCGGAAACACCGAGCCGTCGAAGACGGTCAAGTTTTCCGCGTGGTGATGCGCGCCGTACTCGTCGACAACCGATTCGCGCACATCGTTGCCCATCGCGCAGCCGCCCATGACGTGCGCGCTAACGACGCGCGTGCGCAAAATCTCCATCGGAAATCGCGCGATCGCCTCACGCGCCGCCGGAAACGACTCATACGGCTGCGCGTCCTCGTGCATCGGTAATACGGCTTTAGCGCCTGCGGCGAATTGAATCTCGGCCATGGTAAGCAGTGCGCGGCGCGCGCCCTCCCACACGTACGGCGTCATCGGGTAATCAAGGACCGGCGTGCCGTCGCCGTTCAACGCAACGCTGCCGCCCGCGCTCTCGGCGTGGAATCCGTCGCGCAGCAGCGCGATAATCACCTGCCCGTACGCGAGGTCGTTCATTATCCGCGCGTGCGTATCGCCGAACCCGACCAGCGTCGTCGCAGCCAACACCGGATGCACCGGCGGGACTTCGAGTTTGTAACCGATCGCCGCGTCGATGGGCTGCGTCTGCATGAAGTGATCTGAGTAGATCGACTGCGGCGCTCCGGAAAATCCATTCACGGGCTGCGGCATGACCGCGAGCGATAGGACCACCGGATGCAAAAACGTGCGCTTCCCAACGAGCCGATACGGGTCCGGCAACCCGCTGCGCAGCAGCACCGCCGGACTGCCGATCGCGCCCGCGGCCAAAACATAGTGTCGCGCGCGAATCGTTACCGTATGCGTGGAGGGCGCAATCCCGTCGGATTGCAACGCGCGGACAGTTAACTCCCCGATGCGCGTCCCGTCGAACGAGAACCGTTCCGCGCGGGCACGCGTGAGCAGCACTGCGCCATGCCGCAGCGCGGCGGGAATCGTCGTGACGAGCATCGATTGTTTCGCGTTCGTCGGGCAACCCATGCCGCAATATCCAAGGTTGCGGCACCCGTCGACATTGCGCGGAATCACCTTCGATGGAATACCCAGTTTGGCTGCGCCGTCGCGGAGCGCACTGTTGTTTGCGTTCGGCGCTTCTTGCCATGGATGAATCTGCAGGCGCCGCTCCATCATCGCAAACCACGGTGCGAGCTGCGCTTCATCGAAGGTACGCAAACCATACCGCTCGCGCCAAAACGCAAGCGTATCGGACGGCGTGCGAAAGCTGCTCGTCCAATTCACGGTCGTCGATCCGCCGACGGACCGGCCTTGCAGAATCGTAATGCCCTTATCGGCGGTTTTACGCGCGGCGGATTCTTGATAAAGCTGCGGATACGCTTCGCGCTCGCGCATGCGAAAATCCGTAGACGTGCGCAGCGGCCCTTCCTCGATCAACACGACGCGCAGACCCGACTTGGCTAGTATCTCCGCCGCCGTGCCGCCGCCCGCGCCGGTGCCGACGATGGCGACATCGGCGGCCACATGCGCGTCGCGATCGATGCGCGAGAGATCGCGCACATCCCAACCGCCCTCCACGCCTTCGCGGACAAAATCGCGAATCATTACGCTACGTGCGGCGGTCCGGCATAGCCGATCGCCGTCCAAGCGCGTTCGTTGCCGTACCAGGCTGCCATCATGAGTTGGTGCAGCGCATCGTACGCGCCGCGCAGCCGCGCCACGCCGCTGTACCGCCACGACGTTAGAAAACGCGTGATCTCATCCGGTTTCGCATCCGGCCACGCATCGCGCACACCGGCAACGAAGCGGCGCGTTAGCGGAAAACGCAGTATGCCGAAAAGTTGGTTCAATTGCGCGCGCAATTCGAGCGGCAACCCCGCAACCGCAACCTCCATCCCGCGCACGACGTCTTCCACCGCGCCTGCCCGTGCAGCCGGATCGCGCGGAAGCGCGCCGTCCAGCAGTACGGGAGCGATCGCGGCGACAATCGCGCGTTCGTCCACGCCCGCGGCGGAAAACTCGTACGCCGCGCCGCCCGCAACCAGCGCCGCCGCGGCGATACTGCCGCCGATCCACTGCCGCCGCGTCATCATCAGCCGAGTTGCTGCAGCCGTTTGCGGATCGCCCAGCGTCCTCGCGCGAACTCGCTGCTGAGCTGTGCGATGATGCTCGACCGCGTCGCCCCGGCAGCGTGCATGTCGCGAAAGCGCATGTGCAGCCGTTCCGATTCTGCAGGCGTCCACAGCTTGCCGCGATTGCGGACGACGTGCGGATGCGGCGGTGTTTCGAGCAGCGATCCCGGAACGATTTTGCGCAAGTGCGGCACGCGAATTGCAAACGTGCGCGCAGATATCTCGAACCCGGCGAACCGGCGGTTCATCCCGATTGCGACGGCCGCCGTCGATCCGCCGCCCAAAAAGAAGTCGCAAACCAAATCGCCTTCGTTGCTGCTGTATGCCAGAATCTTCTGCAGCAGCGCCTTGGGCAGCTCGTTCTTGTTCTTGGTGCGCCGCGGCTTGTACTCACGGTTGATGATCCAAACGTCTTCGCGATCGCGGTAGTTGGCAGAGCCGCCTTCCGGATTCGATTCGTCGAGCGGAAAACGCGCCTGCAAATTAAACGTGCGCCGCCCGCCGGGCTTGGCGTAATACAAAATGTGGTAGTGCGACGAGACGTATTTGCGGCTCGTGTACACGCCGAAGTTATACTTCCAGATGACGTGATTGATTTCGCGCAGCTTCGTGCCGCGCAGCGCGTCCAGAATGTCGTACAGATTGGTGTAACCCGAAATCACGTACAACTGACCGCCCGGACGCAAAACGCGCTCGGCTTGAGCGATCCACGCGCGGCTGAACGCAGCGTAAGCGTGTTGCTCCACTTCGACGTACCCGTCGATAACGAAGCGCTCGTCGCGGTTGTAATGACGGTGCAAGCGGTCGCCTTGAATTCCGTAGGGAGGGTCGGTCACGATCAGGTCCACGCTCGCGTCGGCGAGGTGTTCCAGCGCTCCCTGTACGCAGTCCGCATTGACGAACAAGGCGTCCATAGCTCGTGTTACGCTAGGCTCGGGCTCCTCTCCCGTTGAACGGGAACGCCATCGTGGACGGCATACGGGAAGGCTCCCATGAGAACCGCACGCTGCAGCGGCTCTTTGAAATTACGCAAGACATTCTGCAGGCGCACGATCTGGTGCCGGCACTCGAATCGATCGCGCGCGGCCTCAGCGAGCTCTACGGCTTCAAATACGTCTCTATCGTTGCGTCGGACCGCCCCGGAGGCGAAATGCACCGCAGGGTCATCACCGGGTTTCCGGCCCAGGACGTCGCGAGCCGGCTGGGCGAGCACATTCCTCGCGCGGATGTGGCGGGTCTGCTCGCGCCCGAATTCGAGGTGATTCCGCGCTGCTACTACATTCCGGTCGAACGGGAAGCGCGCTGGGCCTACAACATCTATACCGGCAACGTTCCGATGGCCAATGCGATGCGCCAAGATCCGACGGCATGGCATGCGCGCGATTCGCTTACGCTTGTGCTCGCCGACAACGCAGGCGAGATGATCGGATACATCTCGGTAGACGGCCCGCTCGACAACCGCGTGCCATCGCAAGAAACGCTGCGCGAAATGCAGCTGTTCGTCAATCTCGTGGGCCTGGCGCTCGGCATCGAGCGCGGACGCGCGGCGGAAGCCGAGCGCAGGCAAGTGATCGAATCGACATCGCGCGCTCAGAACGAATTTTTCGTGGTCGTCGCGCACGAAGTGCGATCGCCGCTTGCGGCGATCCGCGGCGCGACAGCGCTCCTGGACTCGCATTTCGAGTCGCTCACGGCCGAGCGGCGCAGCGAACTACTCGGCGTGCTGAGTTCTTCCACGGCGCGCCTGTCGGCGATTTTTGAAGATTTTCTCTTGCTCTCGCGCATGGACGCCGGGAAACTTACGCTCCGCAT
>JAICWY010000067.1 GCA_025934645.1 Vulcanimicrobiia bacterium | reverse complement strand
GAACGAACTGCGTTTCATGCGGCGTGTACTCCTATTTCGGTTCGCCGAAGCCGTACGCCCGATACACCGCGCGCGCAGCCGGCGTGGTAAGGAATTCGACGAACGCCTTGGCGAGAGCGGGATGCGGGGCCTCCCTCACCTGCGCGGCTTCATACCGGGCGGTGACGTTTTGCGCCGCGGGGATTCGCACGGTTTGAAGAGGCGCGCCGATGCGCTGTTGGTAGAGAGCTTCCGAAATCCATACCGGTCCGGCGTCGGCGCGGTGCTCGCGGATGAACAGCGGCGTCTGCCGGTGATGGATCCGCGTGAGCGTCGTTGAGCCGCGCCGCACTTTGGTAACCATGACGACGCGCTCGAGCTGCTCCCCTCCGGCCTTGCGGTAGGCTAAATCGATCTGCTCGCCGACGCCTTCCCAGGCGGGATTGGGCATCGCGACGCGCACCCCCGGGCGGCCGAGATCGCGCAGCGATTCAATATGCAGCGGATTACCCGCGCGCACCATAATCGCCAGCTCGTTGGTGGCATAGACGTGCACCGCACCCACCAAACCATCGTGCCGCATCATCGTCATCCGGCGCGTTCCGGCCATGAAGACATCCGGACGCACTCGGATCGTCAAGCTGCCGATTTGCAGCACGCCTTGCTTCATTTGCTTGGCAACGATGCCGGGCGGAAGCGTTTCGTAGTAGACATCGCGCGCTTCCGGATGCAGTCCGCGAAATTTGCTAAGGAGGCCAGGCATAACCATATACTGATTGCCGGCGAGGAAAATGACGAGCTGCGCTTGGGACGGATCGCCGTGCAAATCCATTACCTCGTCGACCGGAGGAACCGAAAACGTCACGGACTGCGCAGCGGCGGGAGTCAACACGAACAAGAGCGCTGCGAGCGCGGGAAGCATGCGCCGTATCACGCGGCAATCGTATCGTCGCACGCAGCATAAGTCAAATTAGGATACCTTGCATTGTTTCATAGTTGCACTTATGCTTGCGAGTATGCCGGTTTCAATTTCGCAACTCGAAGCGCTCGGCGCGCTTGAACGGACGGGTTCATTCAGTAAAGCCGCGCGGACTCTGCACGTAACGCAGCCCGCGATCACCCAGCACGTCGCCAATCTTTCGCGCCATTACGGCGTGCAGCTCGTCGACACGATCGATCGCCGCCCGGTTCTGACGGAAGCCGGTCGTTTTCTTGCCGAGCGCGGCGCAGCTATCGTCGAATCGCTCGAGGCGCTCGAGCGCGAGATGCAAGAATACGCCGACGCGCGCAGCGGGGTGCTGCGAATCGGCGCGACGGTCACGATCGGCACCTATCTCTTGCCGGCTATGCTCGCGAAACTGCGCGCGGAGCGGCCCTCTCTTCGCGTAGAAGCCGCGATTGCGAACACCGCGCGCATCGCGCACTTGGTCCGCACGCACGAGATCGGCCTCGCCCTGATCGAGGGCGCCGTCGAAGACGATCTCATTGCGACGGCGTTTCGCGAAGACGAGCTGGTGCTAGTCGTTCCGGCCGAAGGCAATCCGCTCAGCCGCAAACGCCGCGTGGCGCCGCAAGATCTCCGCGGCGTGCCGTTCGTCAGCCGCGAGCGCGGCTCGGGCACGCGCGATTTGGGGTACGACGCCTTGACGCGCGCGGGCATCGCGCCACCCATCGTGCTCGAGCTGCCGTCGGGCGAAGCGATTTTGCGCGCGGTCGAAGAGGGGCTCGGCGCGGCAATTCTCTCGCGTCTAGTTGTCGAGCGCGAACTCTACCGCGAGCGGATCCGCATCGTGCCGGTGACCGGTTTGCGCCTGCGCCGGCCGCTTTACGCGGTGCGCGCTCCCGGAAAAACGCTCTCGCCCGCACAGCGCGCTCTGCTCCGCATCGTTTTAGGAACGGAACCAAGTATCTGAAGAGCCAGGTCGAATGAAGAGAACGTGACGCTCTCAATCGGGATCCTTCTCGCACTTATCGCGGGCGCAGTGCTCGGGGCGGCCATCACGTGGTTTGTGATGCGCACCGTGGGCCGCGCGCACGTCGAGACCGTCGCGCAGCGCCTCAAGAGCGAGGTACACGAAGCGAACGCGCGCGTCGCAGAGATGCAGCGCGACACGTTTCTCGCGCTCGCGAACGAGCGGTTTGCCGCCGCGGAAGAACGCAGCAACGCGAAACTTTCCGAGCTGGTAACGCCTGTAGCGCAGAAGCTGAGCGAATTCGACGCGCTCGTAAAAGCGATCGAAAAGGACCGCGTCGGCGCATACGAGGGGCTTCGCGAACAAATCGCCGGCCTTATCGAACGCAGCGGTAAAATGGAGACCGCCGCGACGCAGCTGAGCAGCGCACTGCGCAATCCCACCACGCGCGGCAAATGGGGCGAGATGCAATTGCGCCGCGTCGTCGAGCTTGCCGGCATGGAAGCGTACTGCGATTACGACGAGCAACAAACGTTTGAAGTGGGCGACGATCGCGGCCGTCCGGACATGAGCGTCGCACTTGCCGGCAACTCCAAAATTTTCGTCGACGCGAAGGTGCCGCTTAACGCGTATCTGGATGCGGTCGAACTAAGCGAGGAAACGCAGCGCCGGGAGCGCTTCCGCGCGCACGCGGCGGCCTTCAAGAATCACGTCGATACCTTGGCGCGCAGGAATTATCAGCGCGCCGACGGCTCTGCGGATTTCGTCGTGATGTTCGTACCGGGCGAGGCGTTTCTGAGCGCGGCCTGCACGGAGAATCCCGAACTCATCGAGTACGGTGCCGGCAAAGGCGTGTACATCGCAAGTCCGCTCACGCTCATGGCGCTGCTGCGCTCGTACGCGCTGGGCTGGCAGCAACGCCAACAGGAAGAGAACGCGAAAAAAATTGCGGAGGCGGCTCGCGTGCTTTACGATCGCTTGCGCGGCTTCATCGGACACTTCGCCGGCATCGGCACGAATCTGCAGAAGGCAACCGATGCGTACAATAAGGCCGTGGGTTCGATGGAGAGCCGCGTGCTGCCGCAAGGCCGCAAGATCAAAGAACTCGCATCGCTCCCCGACGCGGAACTTCCCGATTTACAAGCCGTCGAGACCGCGCCGCGCGATATTACCGCCCTGGACGCCGAACCGCGCAAACCGCGCAGCCCCCAGCCGAAACTCTTCACCGACGATACCGTCGCTTAGAAGCTACTGCGGCTTTTGGGTCTTCTCGTAGTCCTTCAGCACGGTTAACGCGTTCTCTACGTGCTGTTGCGGGTGCGAGAGATCGGTAAGCGTCGCGAGAATTTTTCCGTCCGGCGCGATCACATACGATGTGCGATTGGCGTACGTCGGCGCTTGCGGAAGCACGGCATCGTACTCTTTTGCGACAGTCAGTGACGGATCGGCGGCGACGGCAAATTTGCTGCGGCATTCGCTAACCGAGAATTTGTTCAGCGTGCCGATGGTGTCGTGCGAGACGCCGATCACCGTTGCGTGCAAGGCTTTGAATTGATCCATTGCGTCGGCGAAGGTGTGCGCTTCGATCGTGCAGCCTTTGGTGAACGCGGCCGGATAGAAATACAGCACGACGGGGCCGTTCTTGAGCGCATCGCTCAAGTTGAACGTGAACACTTTGCCGCCAAGCGAAGCTTGGGCCTGAAAATCGGGCGCAGTCGCGCCTGTGTTGAGTGCGGCGAGTGCCGGAAGGGAGGCTGCGCCGGCGAGTGCCGCGCAAAGCAGGAGACGACGGAACATGAGCGGGTCCTCCAGTTCGCAAGCCTTCCCGGGAGCACAGGCGCGCGCCTTCGGGGAACAATCAGTATATGGCTGACTGGTCCTCTTACTTCGCCCGCATGGAAGGGGCGCCGATTTCCATCGCCGTCGACTTGGCGCTTCGCGACCGTGCGCCCATGCCCGAGAAGCCCGCGGCGTACACGGTGGCCGTGGCATTGCGCCAGCCCGACGAGCACGGCATGACGTCGGAAGGCGAGTACCGCGCGCTGCAGCAGATCGAGGAAGAACTCGCGGCCTCCCTGGAGCCGCTCGGCGTCATCGAGGCGGGCCGGGTAACCGGCCGCGGAATGCGAACCTTTCACTATTATGGACCCGAAGCGGAAGCGGTGCCGGTCATTGTCGGCGACGTAATGGCGTTCCATGCCGAATACAAGTACCGCGCGCTTTCCGCGCAGGATCCCGGTTGGACGATCTACTCGGCGTACTTATATCCGGACGATCACCAGCTGGCCTTTGCAAACGACATGAAGGCCCTTCAAGCACTGCTGGACGCGGGTGACGATTTCGAACGTCCGCGCCCCATCGAGCACACGATCACGTTCGACGACGCCGAGAAGCGCGACGCGTTCGCGCGAGCGATGGCGGGACACGGTTACGACATCGCGATCGAGGACGAGGTCGCCGCCGTGCGCTGCAGCAAACTCGACACGATCGATCCGTTCAAGATCACCGAGATGCGAACCGCGCTTACGACGCTTGCGGAAGAGTTCGGCGGTTTCTATTCGGGATGGGCGACCGTGGTACAGCGGTGACGGCGCGCGGCTTTTTGCGTCACGGCAGCAACGCCGCGTTGCTCGCGGTCCTCGCCATCGCCGCAGCGGCATTCGCAGCGCGGGCCGTGCCGTTTTCCATCGCCGGCGCGCTGATCGGCGCCGCGATCTTTTTTACTTCCGAGTACACGACGCACCGCTTTCTCTTTCACGCGAAGCCTTCGCGCATGCGGTGGATTCTGGCGCTGCAGCACCGGCTTCACTACGATCACCATGTCGATCCCGCGAAACTGGAGCTTTTGTTTCTTCCGCTCTGGTTTACGGTTCCGGTAACGGCGCTGTATTACGGCATTTATGCGGCGGTAACGCACGACGGCGCGCTCGCGCTCTCGCTGACCTTCGGGAGTTTAGCGGCGTTGACGTATTACGAATGGATGCATTACGTCGCCCACGTGCCGTTCGTTCCCGTAACGCCGTTCGGGCGCTGGATGAAGAAATACCATCTCTGGCATCACTTTAAGAACGAACGGTTATGGTTCGGGGTCACGAACCCGTCTATGGACGTGCTGATGCGTACGTACCGGCACGTCCAAGACGCGGAGCGCAGCGAAAGTGTGCGCGAATTGTGGAAGGCCGGCCTATAGCCCCATCATGCGGGCGATCACGAGGCGCTGCACTTCATTCGTGCCCTCGCCGATCTCGTTGATCTTCTGATCGCGGTACATGCGCGAGACCGGATACTCGTCCATAAAGCCGTAGCCGCCGTGGATCTGCACCGCCTCGTTCACCACGCGGCGCGAAACCTCGCCCGAATACAGCTTTGCCAAGCTGGCGCTTTGTGAGAAGTCGCGTTTCTCGTCCTTCTCCCACGCCGCTTTGAGCACCATGAGCTCGGCGTGCTCGATCTCCATGAGCATGTCGGCGAGCTTGAACTGGATCGCCTGAAATTTGCTGATGGGACGCCCGAACGCCGTCCGCTCCTTTGCGTACTTGAGCGCCTCGTCGTACGCGCCGCGCGCCAGGCCTACGGAGAGCGCCGCAACCGAGATGCGGCCGCCGTCCAGAATCGTCAGGAAGTTTTTCAGACCGTCGCCGCGTTTGCCGAGCACGTTGCCTTCGGGCACTTTGGCATCGGCGAACGAAAGCTCGCGCGTATCGGATGCGCGCCAGCCCATCTTCTTATACTTCTTGCTGCGCGCGAAGCCGGGCGTGTCCTGATCGATGATTAAGTTTGTGATCTCCGGTTTGCCGTCGGAACGCTGTCCCGTGACTGCGGTGATCGTCGTGCCGCCGCTGATGTCCGTGCCGCTGTTGGTGATGAACGCCTTGGTGCCGTTCACGATCCACGAGCCGTCTTTGAGCACGGCTTTGGTCTGCGTGTTGCCCGCGTCGCTGCCGGCATTGGGCTCGGTCAGGCCGAAGCCCCAAAGCATCTTGCCTTGCGCCAGCGGCACCAGATACTTCTGCTTCTGCTCCTCGGTGCCGAAAAGATAGAACGGGCTGGCGCCCAGCGAGCAGTGAGCGGCCATCGTGATGGCCGTCGAGGCGTCCGCGCGCGCTAATTCCATCACGGCGAGCGCATAGCTCACCGTGTCGGCGCCGGCGCCGCCGTACTGCTCGGGAAACGGCAAGCCCATGAGCCCGAGCTCCGCCATCTCCTTTACAAGATCGTACGGGAACGCTTCCTCGCGGTCCATCTCTTCGGCCCGCGGCATCACCCGCTCCACCGCAAACTCGCGGACGGTTTGGCGGATGGCCTTCTGTTCGTCGGTTAAGTCAAAATTCATGATCCCGCAAGGTATCCGTACGGAGCCTTCTAAAAACCCTTTTGCAGCGATGATTTCATTACGCGGCGTTTCCCTTGTGTATCCGAACGGAGTCCGCGCCATCGACGGCATCGATCTCGAGATCGGAAAGGGAGACTTCGTCTTCCTCGTCGGGCACTCCGGAACCGGAAAATCAAGTCTCCTTCGCCTGTTGTATCGCGAGATGACCCCCAGCGCCGGTGATATCACCGTCGACGGCATCCGCGTTGACCGCCTGCGCCGCAGCCGGATTCCGGCGCTGCGCCGTCACCTCGGCGTCGTATTTCAAGACTTCAAACTCCTCACCGATAAAACGGTGTGGGAGAATGTGGCATTCGCGCTGCAAGTCACCGGCGCGCACACCAAGGACGTCATGCGCCAAGTGCCGCGCTGCCTGGATCTCGTGGGGCTCTCTCACAAAAGCCGCATGTATCCGGGCGAGCTCTCCGGCGGCGAGCAGCAACGTGCGGCGATCGCGCGCGCGCTCGTGAACAATCCGAAGATTCTGCTCTGCGACGAACCGACGGGTAATCTCGATCCCGCGAACACGACCGAGATCATGGATCTGCTCGGACGCATCAATCTCAAAGGTACGACGATCGTCGTCGCAACCCACAACCAAGCGGTCGTAGACCGCATGCGCCGGCGCGTCATTCGTTTGGAGAACGGACGTGTCGTCACCGACGAAGAGCGAGGCTATTACTTCCTTGGACTGGGGCAAGATCAAATTCTTTCTGGGTGAGGTTTTCCGCAACTTCACCCGTAATGCCGGAATGCAAGCGACCGCCATCGGCACCGTTGCCGTGACGATCGTGCTGCTCGGCGCATTTCTGTACGTGCACGCGAGTGTCGCGCATTTGAGCGGCGACGTCTTCAGCAAGATCACGATCTCCACGTACATGAAGCCGGCGGCAACCTCGGCGCAACTCGACGCGGTTCGTACGGCGCTTGCCAAAGACGAGCGCATTGCAACCGCAACCTTCGTTCCGAAAAAAGAAGGCTTGAAAGAGCTTTCCCAGCGGATGAAAGGGCAGATCGACACCTCGCTTTTCACCGAGAATCCGCTGCCGGATAAATTTCGCGTGAGTGTGCGCGATCCGCAGCTGGTTCCCGCGGTTGCGGCTAGCATCCGGAAACTGCCGGGCGTCGACACCGTGGAGTACGGCCAGGACGTCGTGCAGCGTATGCTGCAGGTCGCCAATGTCGGGCGGCGCGTCGGAATTGGGATCATCGCACTGTTCGTGCTCGTCGCAGGCATCATCATCTCCAACACGATCCGCCTGACGGTCTTCGCGCGGCGCCGTGAAATTTCGATCATGCAACTCGTGGGCGCGACGAATATGTACATCCGCATGCCGTTCATCTGCGAAGGCTTGCTGGACGGCATTCTGGGTGCATGCCTGGCGATCGGCATACTCGCTATCGCGCGCGCGTCGCTAGTTCCGAAACTCGCGGCGGCGCTGCCTTGGGTGCAGATCAACGTCGTGCAAATCGACATCTCCTCACTCGTGCTGCAGCTGGTCGTCGTGGGCGGAGCGGTCGGGATTATCGCTTCGTGGATAGCAGTCGGACGTTTCCTGCGGACCTGAGCCGCGAATTGCTCGACGATCTGCTCGCGTACAAGGCGCTATTCGAAGGCGTTGCGGAGATCGTCGGAGACGGCGTGGTGCACTTGGACGAACGTTGCCGAATCGTCCGCTTCAACGCGGCCGCAGAACGCTTGCTGGGCTTTTCCAAATCCGGCGTAATCGGCACGCCTTTCGAAGATCTGTATCACGCTTCGAATCCGGGCGATCCGTTTGCCGGGACGGCGCAAGCAAATCCCGTCCGCATGGTGCTGCGCGACACGGTGGGCGAAGCGGTCCCGGTGCTCGCGCGCGCGGCCGCGCTCAAACGCGGCGATACGGTCGAAGGCTGGCTGCTCGCGTTCGCCGCGAACCGGCGCGTCGATGAGATCGAACAACTCAAGAACGAACTTGTCAGCACCGTCTCTCACGAACTAAAAACGCCGCTCGCCGCAATAAAAGCCTACACGGCCACGCTGCGGCACAATCCCGCGCTGTATGAATCGCACCGCGACGAATTCTTGGCGGTCGTCGAGCAACAAGCGGACAGGCTTTCCCGTTTAGTGGACGATATGCTGCTGGTAACGCGCGTCGAAACCGCGCAACTGCTCAAACGCCGCACCGTCGTTGCGTTGGACGGCGTTTTGGAGCGCGCGCTCGGCGATCTCAGCTACGATCCGGCCGCGCACCCCATCGAACTGCGCACATCCGGGGTTTCCGTTTCAGGCGATCCCGATCGCTTGCGCGACATCTTCCGCAATCTGCTGGAGAACGCGGTAAAGTATTCGCCTGCCGGCGGCGCGGTAACGGTCTCGGCGGCGCAGACGGCCGAAACAACGACGGTGGAAGTGCGCGACAACGGCATCGGCATCCCGGAGGATCATCTGCCCTATATCTTCGATCGCTTTTACCGCGTCGAATCGGGCGCGGCGGCCGAAGCCGGTGGCAGCGGTCTTGGCTTGTACATCGTGCACGCGCTCGTGCGCGCCCACGGCGGCGCTATCGACGTGCGCAGCGAGCCCGGCAAGGGCACGTCGTTTTTCGTAAGGCTGCCGCTGCGATGAGAGGCACCGACGGAACAGGCAAGCGCATTTTGGTTGTGGACGACGATCGCAATCTGCGCAAAATCATTCAAACGAATTTGGAGCTGGCCGGCTACGCCGTGACGACCGCGGCAAGCGGCGACGAAGCGCTGACCACGCTGGATTCCATGCAGCCGGATCTGGTCGTGCTCGACGTGATGATGCCGCTCATGGACGGCTACGAAGTCGCGCGCCGCATCCGCCGGCACCCCGCAAATACGCACGTACCGATCATCATGCTCACCGCAAAAGCCGAAGTCGAGGACAAGCTCGCGGGCTTCGAAGCGGGCGTGGATGACTACATGACCAAGCCCTTCGGCCCGCAAGAACTGCTCGCGCGCGTCAAAGCGAAAATCCGGCGCGTAGAGGTCGATTCGTCGCTCTCGCCGCTCACGCGTTTGCCCGGCAACCTTGCGATCGAGGCGGAGCTGCGGCGCCGCATCGAGGAGCACGATCCGTTCGCAGTGCTCTATCTGGACTTGGACAACTTTAAGGCGTTCAACGACGTCTACGGCTTCACGCACGGCGATGAAGCGATTCAAATGGTTGCCTCGACGGCCATCGACGTCGTTCGCCGGCGCGGCACCACGCTCGATTTCGTGGGTCACATCGGCGGCGATGACTTCATCATCGTCACTCTGCCCGAACGTTCGGAAGAGATCGCGCGCGAGATCATCGACATGTTCGACCGCGATATCCGCAAGTTGTACAACGATCAAGATCTTCGTCAAGGATATATCGAGACGCGCGACCGGCGGGGCACGCTGAACCGCTTTCCGATCATGTCGCTCTCGATCGCCATCATCTCGAACGACCAGCGCGCGCTGGAGAACTATGCGCAGGTCGGCGAAGCCGCCGCCGAACTCAAGCGCTACGCAAAATCCATCGGCGGCTCCGCCTACGTAAAGGATAAACGCAGAAAATGACGCGCACCAGCCGCACCGCGCTCGCCGCGCTGCTCGTTTTCAGTCTTGTCCCGGCCGTTGCCATGCCGGCAAGCATCGATCGCAAAATCGAAGCGCAGCGTCAAAAAGCCCAAGCGGCGCGCGCCCAGTTGCATCAGAAGCGGACGGAGCTGCATTACGCCACGCTCAAAGTGAACGATCTGCAAACGCAGCTCGCTCAGACGAACTCGGCCATCTCCCGCGTAAACGGCAGGCTCGACGACCTTGCGGCGCAGCAGCGCAGCACCGAGCGCAAACTTTGGTGGAACACCATTCAGCTGCAGGCGGCGCGTAAGTCGCTCAAACTGCACGACGACATGCTCAAACGCCGGTTGGTGGATTCCTACGAGCACGGCGACATGGGCTATTTGAGCGTGCTGCTCGCGTCGAAGTCGTTCACCGACTTCGTCGAACGCTGGGAAGACTTGCGGCTGATCGTCGCGGCGAATCAACGCGCGGTCAAAACGCGCAAGGCGGCGGAACGCAAAGTCGCCGGCGCACAAGCGAATCTGCAAGCCGCGCAAGCGATGCTCGCGCAGCAGGATGAAGCGCAGCGCCGCGCCCGCAATCAGCTGGATACGCTTGCCGCCGAACGGCAGAATCTGGTCGACATCGCCGACGCTCAGCGCCGTCACGTCGCAAGCCAGGTCACCGAGATCGAGAACCTGTCGGCCGAGCAAGAGGCACAACTGGAAGCGCTGATCGTCGAGCGGCAACGCGAGATCGAGGCGCAGCAGGCGGCCGAGCGCCGCGCTCAAGGCATCGTGGGCCAGACTTCGGCGCCCGGCGTACTCGCCTGGCCGGTCTCCGGAACCATCACCTCACCCTTCGGCTGGCGCCGCAACCCGTTCGGCGGCGGCATGGAGATGCACCCCGGACTCGACATCGCGGCGCCCATGGGCACGACTGTGACGGCGGCCGCCTCCGGCACGATCATTTCGGCCGGCTGGTACGGCGGCTACGGGAACTACATCTTAATCGACCAGGGCGGCGGGATGGCCACGGGCTACGGCCACCTCTCGCAAATCTTCGTCTCGGCCGGCCAGCAAGTCCAGAAGGGCCAAGCGATCGGCGCGGTCGGTTCGACGGGCGCCTCAACCGGGCCGCATCTCCACTTCGAAGTCCGCATCAACGGAAAGCCGACGGATCCGGCCGCTTACCTTCATTGAAACGGCGCTCCGGCCGAGCTCCGCGCCCCCCAACTGCGTTGGGGCCCCCTTGCCTGGGAAGGCGGAAAAGCGAATCGCTCCGTAACGACGGAGCGATTCGTTCCTTGCAAATGCTCCCGAAACCGGGGAGGCAGAATCTGGGTATCAAGCGGGAGACCGTGAACGCCGCAGGAAGGACGTCCCCGCCGTGTCAGCCGCAT
>JAICWY010000079.1 GCA_025934645.1 Vulcanimicrobiia bacterium | reverse complement strand
TGCGAACAGCATGCCGTCGCGCCAGCGTTCGCGCGGCGCCGCGATGCCGAAGTAGGCGCAGAGCCCGAGCAGCGGCAGCACGCCGAAGGCGAACGCCGGAAAGAGCATATCGCTGGGCTGCCATTCCAGAATCACGCTGCGAATGGAGCTGCTCTGCAGCGCGAAGGCGTAGCGCGGCAAATCCCATGTGAGCGGCGTTAGGAAGACCGCGAGCGCCGTACCGGCCGTGAGCACGAAATTGCGTTCGACGCGCGCGGTCCATGCGCGATCCTCGATCCACGTGCCGAGCGCCCAGGCACCGATGAAGACCGGCGCCATCATCGCGCTCGCGTGGATGTTCGCCCAAATCGCGACGACCGGAATGGCCAGGAACACCACGGGACCTTCGAGATCGAGCAGCAGCAGCATGACGGCGAGCAAGAGCCAAGCGAAGATTTGCGCGCGCACGCCGAACGACTGCACCATCGCAAAACCGGCGAATATCGTGGTGATGCCGACGGCGAATGTGGATGCGCCGCGGCGCTGCGCGCGCCACGCCGTGATGATGAGCGCGCCGGCCGCCGCCAATGCGGATGCGATGGCGAGCCACGCGAAATGGTGCGAGCCGAGCGCAAGCGCGACGGCAACGCCGAACGCCCATTCTTGGTGCACCCAGCGCGCGCCGTCGGCCGTAAACCTTTCGGCACCGAGCTGATGCGGCAGCGCGTGGTGGTGAAGCACGTACGTGCCCAGCCAATGTTGCCACGACAAATCGCCTTCTTGTCCCGGATTAAACCATGCGCCTACCAAGAAGCGCACGAAGTACAGCACGATCGCAGCCCACGCTAGTCTCATGGCATCGCTCCCGCTTGCAGCAGTACGCGCGAACCGTCGCTGGCGGATTCGCGCCATCCGGTGGAGGTCAGCAGCGCGACGATCGAATCGTCGTGCTGCGCGATAACGGCGTCGACGCCCGCGCGGCGCAATTCGTTACGCCAATTTCCCGTTGCGTTCGACGCATCGATCTGCGCGCGCCGCGCGACCGGCGTCGCGAGCGCGCCGCGATCGTCCACGAGCGGCGTGATACGCGCGAATACCGCGTGCGCGCCGTCGCACCAGCGCGGCCGCGTGCACAGCACCCGGTGCGCGCGCTCGTCGCGCGCCAGGATTTTCATGAGCAGTGCCGGCTGTCCGGGCGCCTGCGGCCAGATCACGACTTTGGGTTCGGTTGCCGTCACCATTGCTGTGAACGCAACAGCGCAGGCCAGAAACGTCACAAGATTCTGGCGCACCGATCCTGCCGGAACAGCCCGCGCGCCGACGTAGAAACTTGCCAGCGCATCGGCCACGATAGGCGCGGCGGCGATGCCGAAGTACGGCAGATTGCGCGCGTCCACCAGCGTGAGAGCGAACATCACGAAGAACGTTATTGCATCCGCAGGACGCGCGCGCCGGCGCACGCCGTACCATGCGGCCACGATGAGGATTGCAGCAAATCCGAGCGCGCCCGTCGTAATGCCGTTGCCCCATAACAGATCGCGCTCGGAGCCGTGCAGCAACGCATCGAGATAAAGCAGGTGCGCGCCGTACGCTTGCCACGGCGCCGCATGCACTTGCAGCACGCCCAGGACCAGCGCGGAACCCGCGAACAGCAAGCGTTTGCGCGTCGCGCCGTTCGCCAGCGAGATTAGCGCCAGAAGCGCGCCGAGCGTTGCGCCGCCTTGCACCACCGCCCAGAGCGCGAGCACGGCGAGCGCGTTCACCGGGCTCGCTTCGTCGTCGCGATCGAGCAGCATGCAGAACGCGGCGCAGCAGGCCCAGCCGATTGGATCGAGTGAAATGCCTGCGCGGCCGGTCATGCACAGCAGCACGAGGAGCGCCGCGAGCACGCCGTGCCAATCCGAAGCGCCACGCAGTCGCGTGCGCCACGCCGCCAGCAGAATCGTTCCGGCAGTCAGCACACCGCACAGCGAAAGCACGAAGGCGTACCCGAAGGTGCGCAGCAGTTCGGCGTAGAGCGCGCCGCCGAGCACATTCGGATCGCGCAGCTGCAGCAAAAATTCAGGGAGAATGCCGGCGTGCGCGACGACGCCCGCTCCTGCAGCAAGCGCGATGACCGCCGGCGCAAGCCGCGCGTTCATTCGAGCGTCAACCTGTCGCCCGCGAGGACGTCGCGCCCTTCCAGCGCTCCGGCTCCGAGCTCGACGACGTTGCGCGCGCCGACGCACGCAATTGCAGGGCGCTGCAACGCCACGTTGCGCTCCGCGCGCACGACGCGGCTATCTCGATCCAAGAATATCACGTCGATGGGCGCGCGCATGCCGATGGTGTGCACGGCCCAGCAATCGCGGAACCACAAGCCGTCGTCTGGCGCGATGACGCGGCGCGGAATGAAGCCGGCAAGGCGATCCCACCACGTGTCGGCGTAACGAACGTTCGCGGCCAAGATTTCGCCGGTCGTTTCGTTGCGCAAAATGCGAGCTTGCGCGCTCATCAGTGCAGAATCCCCATTGGAATGGCCGCGCCGATGGCCGCCGCCAAATACGGCGCGAATGCTACCGGTTCGCGGTTTTTGCGCCGCGCATAACTCCAGGCAGCGGCGGCAAAACACGCCAGCGCGAACGCCGCAATCGCGAGCTGCGCGCCCAGTACGGCGCCGCCCAGCGCGGCGAGTTTGACGTCGCCCCAGCCGAGCCCGCGTCCGCGCGTAAGCGCCGCGAAGAATGCGAACGGAATGGCGGCCGCGCCTGCGGAGAGCAGAGCCCACCATTGATGCTGCGCGGCGGATACCGCTAGCACGACGACTAGCGCGCCCAGGCTGAATACGTCGGGGACGATGCCGCGGCGGAAATCCGTTACGCAGACCGCCGCCAGCGCCGCACAGACCAGCGCTTCGAGCGGCAATGCAGCAAGCGAAAAGCCATGCTTGAACGCGTGCGAAGATTCGAGCGCCCCGAGAACTGCAGCGAACGCAACGATGACGGCGATCGGTGCGCGCTGTTCGGCGGGTGCGTCCGGCAGCGGCGCGACGCGCTGCGCGTACGATAAGCCTGCGAGCGATCCGCCGTAAGCGGCGAGTCCGAAGAAGAGCGCTCCCAGCGCGAGTGCGGCGATCATATCAGTGCGGCTGCGAAATGTAGTGCGCGACGAGCGCGCCGAAGATGACGACGAACAACGAAGGCAGCATGAAGAGCGCCATCGGGAAAACCATCTTCACCGGCAGCTTCGCCGCGTGTTCTTCGACGAGCATGATGCGGTGATTCCGGACGTCTTCGGAGAGTTCGTTTAGGACTTTGGAGATGTTGGTGCCGAGGCGTTCGGCTTGCGTGATGGCCGTTACCGTTGTGCTGAACTGCTGCTGCTGCAGACGCTCGGCGGTTGCGCGCAACGCTTCCGAACGCGCTCGTCCCAGGCGGATCTCCGAGAGCGCCGACTTTATCTCGTCGCCCAGCGCGCCGGGCGCCGCATCGATGGCGTACGCGAGCGATTGATTCACCGAGAGGCCGGCTTGCACGGTCGTCGCAACCATGTCCAAAAAGTCGGGCAGCGATTTTTGCACTTGAACCTTGCGCGCGGCGATCGCCCGTTCGAGCGAAGCGATTGGCATGTAAGCGCCGATGCCGCCGGCTACCACCCCGAGGATCGCGGTCAGCGTAAAGTTGACGTGGATGAATGTGAGCAGCGCGACGGCGCCGAGCACGCCGAAAAGCAGGCCGCCGACGACGCGCACGCCCATCTGCGCGGGCGTCACGGTGTACCAGCCCGCTTCGATGAGTTTGCGCGCCAGCTGGCCGCGCTTGTCTTTCGAAAAGATGCGCTCGAAACTGCGGACGTTTTTCGAGTCGCGCTGCAAACCGCGCGATTCCAGCTCCTCGAGCGTTTTTGCGAGCGGGCTCTTTTGCGGAATCAGCGAGACCGCGAACAGGAACGTCGCCGCTACCGACAGGACCACGATGCCGAGAATAAACGGATTCATGCGTCGACCTTCAGCATTTTCATCAGAAAGAACACACCGAGCGCCTCGAGGATCGCGACGATGCCGAGCGCGATGTGACCGGGCATTGTGAACCACAGCGCGCTGCCCATAGCCGGCTGCGTGAGTGAGATGAAGACGGCCAAGAACGGCGGCAGCGCAGCCAGGATTGCGGCGCTCGCGCGGCCTTCGGCCGTAAGCGCTTTGATCTTGCGCTGAATGCGGCGGCGTTCCTTAATCGTGTTCGCCAGGTGCTCCAAAATTCGGCCCAAATCGCCGCCGGTCTGCGATTGAATTCGAATCGCGCGCGCCATCATCATCGTCTCGTGGCTGGGCATGCGCTTGGAGAGCGCGTCCAGCGCGTCGTACACGCTCACGCCGATGTTCGTTTGACCGATGACTCGCATGTATTCGTATTTGGCGGGATCCGGCATCTCTTCGATGACCATCGTGAGCGCTTGACGCAGCCCCAAACCGATGCGCACGCCGCTGGAGATGAGACGCAGCGCGAGTTCCAGCTGCTGAATGAACGTGTCGAGACGTTTGCGCAGCTTGAACTGGATGAACATCCATGTCGCGCCGGCGGCGCCTGCCGCGCAGAGCGGCAGCAGCACGACGCCTACGATGAACGCGGGACGCACGAGCAGGGCGGCGAGGAACCACAACAGCGCGGCGCCTCCGGCAACGCCGAGCAGCACCTCGTGCGGCTTGTTCTTGATGCCGGCGCGGTCGAGAAGATCTTCTAAATCGCGCGTGTACTGCGGAGCGTCGCCGTTCTCGGGACGGGCGAAAAACTGTTGAAAGGTGTTTACCATAGCGAGTTTGCCGAGGCCAGCGTGGCCAGTTCGCGGACGTCGTAGGAGATGCCGTACTCTTCGAAGCGCTGCAGCGCGTTCGGCTGCACGCCCGTGTATTGGTATTCGCCGTGCACGCGGTTGTCTTCGTCCATGCCCTGCTGCGAGAACCGCACGATCTCTTGCATGGTGACGACCTCGCCTTCCATGCCGACGATCTCGGAGATGGAGATGATTTTGCGGCTGCCGTCGCGCATGCGCGCCGTTTGAATGATGAGATCCACGGCGCTCGCGATCTGTTCGCGGATCGCGCGCACGGGAAGGTCGAAGCCGGCCATCATCACCATCGTTTCAAGGCGCGACAGCGCGTCGCGCGGCGTGTTGGCGTGCGCGGTCGTGAGCGATCCGTCGTGACCGGTGTTCATGGCTTGCAGCATGTCGAGCGCTTCGCCGCCGCGGCACTCGCCGACGACGATGCGATCGGGGCGCATACGCAGCGAGTTGCGGACCAGGTCGCGGATCTTGATCTCGCCGCGGCCTTCCAGGTTGGCGGGCCGCGACTCCAGACGCACGATGTGCGGCTGGTTCAAGCAGAGTTCTGCGGCGTCTTCAATTGTAACGATGCGTTCGCGTTCGGGGATGTAACTGGAGAGAATGTTGAGGAACGTCGTCTTACCGGAACCCGTGCCGCCGCTGATGACGATGTTGAGCCGGGCCTCGATGCACGCGCGCAAGAAGTCGAGCATCTGCGGCGTTGCGGAGCCCTTTTCGATCAAATCCTGCGCCGTCATGCGGCGCGTGCCGAAGCGGCGGATCGTCACCAACGCGCCGTCGATCGCAAGCGGTTCGATGATGGCGTTCACACGCGAGCCGTCGGGCAGGCGCGCATCGACCATCGGAACCGACTCGTCCAGACGGCGGCCGAGCGGAGCGATGATGCGTTCGATTACGAGGCGCAGCTGCTGCTCGCTGGAGAAGCGCTTGCCCGTGCGTTCGATCTTTCCCGAGCGCTCGATGAAGACAGTTTTCGGGCCGTTCACCATGATTTCGGTGACGGCCGGATCGCGCATCAGGTCTTCCAGCGGTCCCAAGCCCAGCGATTCGTTGACGATCTCTTCGCGGATTTGCGCGATCTCTTCGGCGGTTAAGTCCGAGTGCGATTTCTCGCTGAGCACCGCTTGCGCCGCGTCTTCGATCTTTGCGCGCAGCTCGGCGAGCTTCGCCGAATCGCTGTGCGCGGCGCTCGCCTCGATGAGATTAACTTTTTTCGAGAGCGCTTCGTGAATGTCGAGTTTGAGGCGCTCGCGCGGATCGATCTCCGAGCCTTCCCGTTGTTTGGGCGTGTGCGAAGGCTGCTCCGAACCCGACTGCGTGCGCATCGCGCTGCGCGGTTCCATGCGGCGGTCTTGAATGAAGCCCTTCGCGGAGGGCAGGAGCATGTCCATTTCAGGTTCTGCCGCAATCGCGCGCAGCGTGCGCTCGATGCCGGCAATGGCGCGCGCGTAATTTCGATCGTTTAGCGAGGGAACTTCGCCCAGCACTTTGGCTTCCAGCGCGCGCTCGATCTCCGAGCGCGAGGCCGCCGGATTGCCGTCGCGGCAATTCGTGATGAGCACGATGCGGGTGAGAGGTACGCCGAATTTTTTGAGCTCCGCGATCATCGTGCGGGCCGAGGCGATGCCGAGCAGCGTGGGTTCGGCCACGATGATGAAGCGCGTGCTGCGCACGACGAACGGCCGCACCGGCGCCGCAAACGGAATCGGCACGTCGACCAGCACGGCATCGGATTGCGAGAGCGTGCTGGCAAGAAATTCGACATCGTCGAACGCGATCGTGAACGCCGAGTCATACGTCGGAGCAAGCTCGGCCAGCGTTACTCCGCCCGTCTGCGTCACGCCGATCGGCGTGGTCGCGCGCATCGTGTCGAGCAGCCGGACTGCGTCGAACACGATCGCCAAATTACGCCGCCCCGAAAGGTCGCCGTCGACCACCGCGACGTTGCGATCGCCGCGCATGGCTTTGGCGATCTCGGCGCAGAGCGTCGTCGCGCCGGAGCCGCCTTTGGCGTTGATGAGAGCGAAAACGCTGCTCACTGCTGCGCCTGCGAATTCCCTTGGCCGGCGTAGTGATCGCCGTCGATCACCTTCACCGGGGAATCATCCTGCGAATGTTGCTGCTGCTGCGCGGGCGGATCGGCATGCAGCCCGTTTCCGGACATGCCTTTGAGCGCGAGCGCCATCGCCTGCACCGGCGAATCCGCGGCCGGAGCAGGCGCGGGTCCGCCGGCGCCTGCGTCACCCGACGGGAAGTGCAGCGCTTCGGCCGGCTCCGAACTCAGCGATTCGCGCGGCGAGCGCAGCGCCAGACGCAGGGTCGTGTTGATGTCGGCCATTACGAGAAGGTCGGTTTGTTTCGGCGTGACTTCCAGCGTGACGGTGGTGGAATTCGCTTCTTGCGGCGAAGGCGTCGCGGAATTGTATTCGAGCGACGAGCCGATTGCGAGCACCCGCACGCCGCGAAGGATCGCCGCAGCCGGAGGCGGCTGCGCGCCGGTCTTCGGCGGATCCGCGATAACGTCGACGCGATCGCCGGGCTGAATCAAACCGGAAACGCCTTTGACTTTGTCGATCTGCACGCTGACGGCGCGCATGCCGGGCGCCAAGCGCACCGGAAGTCCGACGTCGGAGGGATGTCCCACCATCGCGCTGGTGATGCTCGATCCCGCGGGAATGGTGATGAGCGTGAGCGCGCCGACGGCCTGTGAAGCGTCCGAAATTGCGTTCGGATCGACGGCCGAAGCCGGCCGTTCGACGCGTGTAAGCATCTGCGGCGTAATGGTGACGCGCGCCGGAATCTCTTGCGCGGCGACGTAGACGGCGCGTGGAGCGCTGTTCCCGTTGGTCTGCCGCTGCAAAGAAGAAAGATAGCCGAGCAGCAGCCAACCGGTGCCGACGGCGAGAACGATGGCGACGATCAGCGTCGTGCGGCGCGTGTTCATTGAAATAACCTCAGATGCGGAAGAAATGCGGTAATCGCGGCGCCCGCGAAGATCGCAAGTGCGTAGGGCATGGCAATACTATTTTGCGGACGCACGGGCCGCACGCCGGCGAAGACCGGCATGGTCATGCTCTGGACGTTGGCGAGCGTCGCGCCCAAACGGCCGCGCGCGGCGGCAAAAACGACGGCAAGCACCCCGCCGCAGACGAGCGTCATTAAGATGAAGCCGACGCACTGCGGGTAACCCAGCACGCCTGCGGCGGCTGCGAGCAATTTCACGTCGCCGCCGCCGATAAGGCGAAGCGAGAATGCGACTGAGCCTGCGAAAAGAACCGCGAACGTTATGGCCAGGTCGAGCGCCGCGCTCTGCCAGCCGTGCTGCGCGCTCAGCGCCAAGCCGCAAAGCAGCAGCGCGATCGCGATAGCGTTAGGGATGCGGCGGGTGCGCACGTCGCAGAACGCTGCAACCAGCGAAGCGGCGAGTACCGCGAGAGCCGGGAGCGTCATACGCCGTTCACCTGACTGTTCAGCGAGGAAAATTCTTCAAATGTTTTGCCGCCCAGCGTGGCGACGAGTGTGATGCAGATCGCAGCGATGAACGCGAGCATGACGGCGTATTCGACCATCGTAGCGCCGGCATCGTCGCGATAAAGTCGCGGATAGACGTTCATCGGCGTGTCTCCGCCGTTTAAGCCGGGGCTGTCAGGGGAGAATCAGCCCCGGCGTAACGGCATTGTGTTTTGTGTAACGAATCGAGTGTGTTTAGATTGCGCTATTGACGGATGTGAAGGCCGACGAGACCTGGCCGCCGAGCGTCGCGATGAGCGTGATGCACACCGCGGCGATCAGCGCGACCATGATGCCGTACTCGACCATCGTCGCGCCATCTTCGTTGCGAAGCATTTCGAGCACGTCTGATGCCTCGTTCTTAAATGGCCGAGTTGACCGACGTGAAGGCGCTCGAAACTTTGCCGCCGAGCGTCGCGATGAGCGTGATGCAGACCGCGGCGATGAGCGCGACCATGATGCCGTATTCGACCATCGTGGCGCCGTCGTCGTTGCGGAGCATCGCAAGCATGTTCTTCATAATGGTTCTCCTTGGTGCGTTAGTGGTTGGTAAGCGGTACCGATGCGCCCGCATTGGGTGCATCCGTGACGAGATGCGCCGACGCCGAAGCGGCGCCGGCCGATGTGGTGGCGACGATGGTGAGCAGCGTGCCACGCTCGTATGCAGACGCGATCGGAATCACAGCTCCGAAGCGCCCCGTGGCGTCGGTTACGACGTCGTGTCGGCTGACGACGATCGTCGGAACATCCGGCGACACGGTTGCCAGCAACGTGACAGTGACCTGAGATCCGGAGGGAGCGTTGCCGTCGATGCTGATGGCCTCGGCGCCCTGAAGTTGTCGAGCCTCCAGGGAAATTGATCCGTGCGCTTCAGCCATCGTATCGCCGGCAGTCTCCGCGACCCGTGCGGCGGCAGGGGAATATCGCCGCGCGAGCGCTGTGAGATGCTTCGCCAGCGCCTCGGAGACGTAGAGGTCGCCGCGCGAATAGCTCGGCGCCTGGTCCGTGACCTCGGCGTGGTCGTTCAGCTGATACACCGGA
>JAICWY010000137.1 GCA_025934645.1 Vulcanimicrobiia bacterium | reverse complement strand
CTTGTGGATTACGCTTTACCGCTACACCGCGGATGCACGCGAAGAACTCGCGCGTGCGCGAACGGACGCCGATGGCCGCATTGCATCCCCCTTCGGCGGCGAACTGGCGGCGGGCGATTACGAACTGCTTTTCAACGCCGGCGAATACTTCGCAGTCACGAACACGCGCAGCTTTTACACCACGATCCCGGTCCGCTTCACGCTATCCCTCGACACACACTACCACATCCCACTTCTACTCTCACCCCACGGCTACTCAACATACCGCGGCAGCTAACCAATTGGCACGCACAGAGCAACGCACAGCGGCGCACGCAAGCGCGGACACAGACTAACGAACGTAGTGCTTTTTGCGCTGTCATGGTGAGCCGCGCTAGCGGTCGAACCATGCCCGAGCGTTGCCGAGGGCGCTTGCCGCTAAGCCTTCGAAGCCTTAAAAGCCGCCCACCCGCCAAAACGCGAGATGTCCTCGAACCCGCGCTCTTCGATGAGGTCGCGCGGATAGATCATCGCATTGACCTTTGAACCGTCGTCCAGTTCGATCGGCGCTTCGTACAAGTCCGGCGGTTCCGTTGAAAGCAGATGCGCGTGCTGCTCGTCCGTGAAATCGTAAAGCTCGCCTGAAATCGAGATACCGCCGCTCGCAACTTCGTAGATGCCCGGATGCTGATCGCGCACGGAATGCAGACGGTACTTCGGCGCGGTGCGCGCCTCACCCAGAAACTTCGCATCGCCGAGGTTCTTGTGGTCCGGCTGGCCCCGGAGCGCCGAGCCGCAGATGAAGAATCGCATGCGCGCTCAGTTCTCGCCGAGCGCAGCATCAACCTCGATGATCGCGGCTGCCAACGCTTCCACGCCGCGTTCCAGATCCGCATCGGCCGTGCGCTCTGCGCCGACGTGACTGCGCCCCCCGATACTCGGCACGAAAATCATCGCGGCCGGCGCAATGCGTGCAAGGCACATCGCATCGTGGCCCGCGCCGCTCGGAATATCGATCGCGCGCTCGTTCATGCCGGTAATTGCGCGATGCACGGCCGCGCGCATGCGTTCGTCCATCGGTGCGGGCGGACGCGCTTCCAAGCATTCCATGCTGCCCTGGACTCGCCGCTGCCGCTGCGCCGTTTCGAGTGCGCGGTGTGCCGCTTCTTCAACCATTGAAACGCGGTCGTCGAGCGGCGATCGCACATCCAACGAGAAGATCACGCGCGCCGGAATGACGTTCGTCCCACCCGGCTCGACGGTAAACCGGCCAATGGTTGCAACCGTTTCCCCCGCGTCGCGCGCGGACGATTCGATTGCGAGCACGACCTCTGCTGCCGCGCCGAGCGGATCGTTGCGCAACTGCATCGGCACAGTTCCGGCATGTCCGCTCTCGCCTTCAATCGTAATGCTGTACCGGCGCTGCCCGGCGATAGCCGTAACCACGCCGAGCGGCACACCTCCACGCTCGAGCACCGGACCCTGCTCCACGTGAAGTTCCAGATACGCAGCTGTGCGTTGCGCATCGCGAGCGGGAACATCGGGCAACAATCCACCGGCGGCCGAGTTCAACGCATCGCGCAGCATGACGCCGTCGGACGCACTCAGCGCGAGCACATCTTCGAGACGCCACAAACCCGTAAACGCGGAACTGCCCAAACAGCCCAGCGGAAAACGGCTGCCCTCTTCTCCCGCCCACGCAACGGCTTCGGCCGGATGCTGCAGTGTGATACCGCGACGATCGAGCAATTCCAGCGCACACATCGCGCCGGCGACGCCGTACGCGCCGTCGTACGCGCCACCGGTCGGAACGGTATCCAAATGCGAGCCCACAAGAATCGGCGCAGCATCCGTTCGCGCACCGGCGCGCCGTGCGAACAGATTACCGGCCGCGTCTTGCGTTAGCGCGTAGCCGCCATCGCGCGCCCATTTCGCGAATAGTTCGCGCGCGCGCCGTTCCTGCGGCGTCGCCAGCGCGCGGTCGATCCCGCCCGCGTGCTTGCCGATCTCCGCCAATTGCGCAAGGCGCGCGACGATCGCTTTCTCGTTCATTCCGGCGGGTGGTTGGCGATCCAATGACGCGCGATATCGACGCGGCGGCAAATCCAAACGCCTTCATGCGACATCACATGATCCAAAAACCGCTCGAGCGCGGCAAAACGTCCGGGACGTCCCGCAAGGCGCGTGTGCAGTCCGACCGACATCATCTTCGGTGCGGTTTTGCCTTCCCGGTACAACACGTCGAACGCATCGCGCATATATTCGAAGTATCCCGAAGGCGACGAGAATCCCGGCGCTACCGAGAATTTCATGTCGTTAACGTCGAGCGTGTACGGAATGACGAGGTGATCCTTGCGGCCCACTTTCACCCAATACGGCAGATCGTCGTTATACGCATCAGAATCGTATAAAAAGCCGCCTTCTTCGACGACGAGGCGGCGCGTGTTCTCGCTGGGCGCGTACCGGCAATACCAGCCGTACGGGCGTTCGCCGATCGACTTTTCGATCGAAGCGACGGCGCGGTGCATCTCTTTGCGCTCCTGCGCTTCGGGCATGTTTTGAAAGCCGACCCACCGCCATCCGTGCGAGCACACTTCGTGTTTCGCATCGCGAATCGCCGCCGCGGCGGCCGGATTGCGTTCGAGCGCGAGCGCCGCGCCAAAAACCGTAACGTTGATGCCGCGGTCTGCAAAGAGCCGCATCAAACGCCAAAAGCCGGCACGGCTGCCGTACTCGTAAATCGACTCGACGATGAGGTCGCGCTTATCCGGTCCGAGCGTTGCGCCCGGCACTTCGGTCAAATAGGTCTCGGAGGCGCCGTCGCCGTCGGGAATCGAGTACTCCGAGCCCTCTTCGTAGTTCATGACGATCTGCAGCGCGAGACGCGCGCCGACGGGCCACTTCGGATCCGGCGGCTTTCCGCCATATCCTACGAAGTCGCGCTGGTGCGCGCCCGTATCGCTCATTGCGCGAGGTTAGACGCGGTGCAAAGCCGTACCCGCCAAAAGCATGAGAACGCTGCTACTTGAAAATGCGGCGCTGGTCGCGACGTTCGATGATGCCGCGCGCGAGATTGCCGGCGGATGGGTCTTCATTCACGGGCGGTCCATCGAG
>JAICWY010000113.1 GCA_025934645.1 Vulcanimicrobiia bacterium | reverse complement strand
GTCGACCATGGTGTTGATCGTGTTTTTGAGTTCGAGAATTTCGCCGCGAACGTCGACGGTGATCTTCTTGGAAAGATCGCCCTTTGCAACGGCGGTCGTCACTTCGGCGATGTTACGAACCTGAGACGTCAGGTTCGATGCCATGAAGTTCACGGATTCCGTGAGGTCTTTCCACGTACCGGAGACACCGGCCACCTCGGCCTGACCGCCCAGCTTCCCTTCGGAACCGACTTCGCGCGCGACGCGCGTCACTTCGCCGGCGAACGAGTTTAGCTGGTCGACCATGATGTTGATGGTGTTCTTCAGCTGCAGAATCTCGCCGCGCGCTTCGACGGTAATCTTACGCGAGAGGTCGCCTTTGGCGACTGCCGTCGTAACGTCTGCGATGTTACGCACCTGGTTCGTCAGGTTACCGGCCATCGTGTTGACGGAGTCCGTGAGGTCTTTCCAGCTGCCCGCGACGCCTTTCACGGCTGCCTGACCGCCCAGCTTTCCTTCGGAACCGACTTCGCGCGCGACGCGCGTAACTTCCGATGCGAACGCGTTGAGCTGATCGACCATCGTGTTGATGACGCGCGCGGATCGCAAGAAGTCGCCGCGCAGCGGACGCCCTTCGATGTCGAGCGCCATGCGCTGCGAAAGATCGCCTTGCGCGACGGCGCCGATAACGCGGCTGGTTTCCGCCAACGGCGTCGCAACCGATTCGATCAAAAGATTGTATGCATCGACGTGCTCTTGCCAGCCGCCCTGCGCGCCCTCGAGGGCGGAACGCAAAGACAGACGGCCGTCTTTCGAAATCGAACGGGACACACGCTTGACCTCGCCAAGCATGCGCGTCTTCATTTCGAGACACTCGTTGAACGCCAGGGCGATCTCCGTTTCCATCGCGGTGCCGCTAACGGGCAACCGCACAGAGAAGTCGCCGCGCCGGAACGCGTGCAAAGCAGCTAACAGCCGGCGCTCGTGAGAGGTCGGCTGTCCGTCGTTTTTGGAATGCTTAGGTGCGCCGTTTCGCTTAGGCGTTACGGTTGCTGTGGACATCAAAAAAAGCTCCGCTATGGTGGGACGGTGGCTAGTTCTTCATATCCATATTCGTTTCACCCCAAACTTGGGCTTGCCAGGTTTAGCAAGCGGGCTCCGGGGGGCATAACGCCAATAATGCCCACGGGCCATTTATTTATATGATAGAAGCCGGTGCCGCGCGGCGTCCCGACGCGCTCGATTTACTCGCTGAGGCAAGCGCGTTGCTTGCCTCTTCGTTTGACCTTGCGTCGACGCTTCCGCAGGTTGCGGACCTGTGCGTTCGTAAGATGGCTGACTATTGCGCCATCGTCGCTCGCCATTCCGAAGGCGGCGTCTCGTTCATCGAAGCGTGCAGCGATCCCGAGCTCCATATCGATGGCCGGGATGCGCGAGCACTCGCGCAAGAGCTGGAAGAGCGCGGCTACGAAACCGTGGTTGTGACGCCGCTCGTCGCGCGCAAAGAACAGCTGGGAACGTTCGTCGTCGCCTCACGAGGCAAAGCCGCGTTCAACGGCCGCACGCAAAAGCTGGCCAACGTTTTGGCGCTGCAAGTCGCAAACGCCCTGGATCAGGCACTCCTCTTCGAACGCACGCACCGCGTCGCAGACCGTCTGCAGCGCGCGCTGCTGCCCGATACATTTCCGGCGATTCAGGGCGCTATCTTCCACGCCGCCTACCGTCCGGCCAGCGATGAAGCGGAAGTCGGCGGCGATTGGTACGACGCGTTCGCGCTTCCCGACGGACGCATTGCGATCTCCACGGGCGACGTCGCGGGTCACGGGTTGGAAGCCGCAACGGTCATGGGCGAGATCCGTCAGGCGATGCGCACGGTAAGCGTATCTGAAACGTCGCCCTCCGCCGTATTGCAGCGCGTGAACGGGCTGCTGGATTTGCGCTTGGGCATCGGCATGGTGACCGCGATCTTCGCCTTTTACCGGCCCGAAGTGCGCGAACTTACGTACGCAGTCGCGGGACATCCGCCGCCGGTGCTGACGATCGACGACGGCTTCAACGGGTTTCTTCCGGGCGGCGGCATGCCGCTCGGCGTCGATAAGGAGGTCTGCGCCGCCGACTGGACGTTTACGCTTCCGCCGCGCAGCTGCGTCTTTTTTTATACCGACGGCATGACGGAGTATTCGCGCGACGTGCTGGCCGGCGAAGAACGGCTGCTGGAAGCCGCAGTGCGTTCCTTCAATGACGATCCGGAGAACCCGGCGATCACGCTGCAAGAGCGGATCTTCGATGCGACCCTCAACCGCGACGACGCCGCGACGCTCACGCTTTCGTGCGAGAACGGCGACGTGCCGGCCGAAATGTCGTTTTCAGCCGTTCCGCTAGCCGCGCCCGTCGTGCGCGCGATGCTTCACCGCTTCTGCGACCGGCACAACCTGGAATGGGCGCAGCGCTTTGCGCTGATCACGGCAGTGGGCGAGGCGGTTGCCAATGCGGTCGAACACGCTTACCGCGGCGAGGAGCCGGGGGATTTTTCGTTACGCACGCACATCGACGAGAGGTCAATTACAGTCGAAGTCGAGGACCACGGGCGCTGGCGTCCCTTCCAAAGACGAGAAGAACGCGGCCGTGGTATCGTGCTGATGCACGAGCTCATGGACCGCGTTCGGATTACCTCGTCTCAAGCGTGCACCGTGATCTCACTGGTGCTCGCGCGCGACCGTGCGAAGTCTTAGACCTTTTTAAAATACTCCGCGTTAATCGCGATGAAGTTTTCCCATTTCGCGGGCACGTCCGAGTCGGCGAAGATCGCCTCTACCGGACAGGCCGAAACGCATGCGCCGCAATCGATGCAGACTTCCGGATCGATGAACAGCATTTCATCTTCATCTTTACCGTGTATGCAATCCACCGGACAAACGTCCACGCAGGACTTGTCTTTGGTGCCAATGCACGGTTCGGTAATGATGTACGCCATGGTTTCCTTTCGCGGTGGGCAGCCCTTGTATTACTAGGCGACGCGGCGCCGTCCTGTGAGGGCTCGCAGGATCAACAGTAGCACGACCGCGCCAATGATGCCCCAGATAAAACTCCAAATGCCGGTCTGCGGCGAGTGCGTAACGATGCCGGCGATCCAGCCGCCGAGAATGCTGCCGACGATGCCGACGATGATGTCCATAAGGATACCGCCACCCACGGCGCCAGGGACGATTAGGCGCGCGATCGCGCCGATGATAAGCCCGATGATTATTAACCAGACAATCCACATAGAGCGTTCCTCCGATCCTTAAGCGATGGTCCGGCGGCCGGCTGTGGCGCGCATGACCAGTATCAAGATGAAGGCGCCTGCGACGGCGCTCACGATGCTCCAAATATTGAAGTCATCGAACGGGAGCTGATGCCCGAAGAGCTTATAGATGAAGGAACCGACACCTCCGCCGATGATCCCGGTCAATGTGTCGGCACCGACGCCCGGCGAATCCGGAACGATGTACCGGGCCACGATCCCGACGCAGAACCCAGCTATCACTTCCACCAGCATGCCGAGACATTTTCCCGGCCGCGAGACGTTCAAGCAGCAAGGGAGGTACGTTCCATGACCCGCTTCTTTTTAGCCGCGCTTGCCGCAGCGAGCATTATCGCGCCGGCCGCCGCAATGGCCGCGCCGGCGGCAACGCAGATCGTCGTCACCGGCCAAGGCAGCTCGACCGCCATGCCCGACATGGCGACCGAAAACTTCACGGTTTCGACCAACGCCGGCCGCGCGGCCGACGCCGCGGGCGACAACAACGCCCGCTACGAACGCCTGACGAAAGCGCTCGAAGCCCTGGGAGTCGCTTCCGGCGACATCCGCACCACCTCGTATAATGTCAGCTACACGCTGCCCGCGCCGCCCCAGCCCGCTCAGCCCGGCAACATCGTGCCGGCGCCGGAGCGTTCCGGGTACTTCGTCTATCGCGGGGTCGCGGTGACGCTCCATCGCCTCGCACTGGTAGGCAAAGCCATCGACGCGGCGATCGCTGCCGGGGTCACGGACATCGGCGGAGTGAATTTCGGCATCGCGGACCGTAAGGCGCAGCAGGCGCAAGCGCTTCGCAATGCCGTCCGGGACGCCCGGGCGCAAGGTGAAGCGATGGCCGCAGCGGCAGGACTCCACATCGTCCGGGTCCGCTCGATGCAACAGGGTTTTGCGTCGATGCCCGTGCCGATGGCGCGGATGGCGGCCGACATGGGCCCCGCCCCCGCGCCGCCCACCCAAATCGAGCCCGGCTCGGTAGAGACGCAGGCGAGCGTCACCATTACCTACGACGCCCAGTAACGCCTGAAACAGCGGTTCGCCGCGCGGGGTAGCATTGAACGATGACGACAACGTGTGAAATCTGCGGTCTGCAGCCGGCGACCGTAGCGGATCCCGCTTCCGGCTCGGAACGCGCTCGATATTGCCAAGCGTGTGCGGCACGGCGGCAAGTCACGAAAGTGGCGATGCCGCTGCTGGGCGCGACGATTGCCGCCGCCGGTTTAGTTGCCGGCGGCGCGCTGCTGCTGGAGCGCTTGGATCGCAACCGCGGCGGAAACGCGGGCGGGAATCCGTTCGAGGATTGGACGCGGCGCCTGCGCACGGCGACGCCGACGCTCGCAGCTTTTTCGCGCGATCTCACCGAGCTTGCACGCGGCGGCAAACTCGATCCGGTTATCGGCCGCGCGGATGAAGTCGAGCGCGTCATTTCCATTTTGGCGCGGCGCAGTAAAAACAATCCCGTTCTGGTCGGCGAACCGGGCGTCGGCAAAACGGCCATCGTCGAAGGCCTCGCGCAGCGCATCGTGGCCGGAAACGTACCGGACGCGCTGCGAAAAAAGCGCGTGCTCGCGCTCTCGCTCGGGCCGCTGGTCGCCGGAACGAAATACCGCGGCGAGTTCGAGAGCCGCGT
>JAICWY010000118.1 GCA_025934645.1 Vulcanimicrobiia bacterium | reverse complement strand
TTCTTCACTTCCGTCGTAAGGTAATACGTAACGACGGCGCCGAACGGCGGGGCTTCACCGTCGCGATGCGTCGCCCAGTACGAATGCACGTTCCACTGTACCGCGGCCCGGATCGGATACAGCGTGTCCTGCCCCGGCAAGCCGCTCTGCAACGGCGTGATATCGTCGAGTATGTACATCGCGCGGCCGTGCGTCGCAATCAATAGATCGTTCATGTCGGGCTGCACGCGGATGTCGCGGATCGATGTCGGCGGAATATTCGAACTGAAATCTCGCCAGTGCGCGCCGCCGTCGAACGAAATCCACAGGCTGCGCTCCAGTCCGGCATAGAGGACGCGCGGATTCTTGGGATCCTGGCGGATGCTGCGCGCCTCCTGATCGCGCGGCAACGAGCCGGCGAGATCGGACCAGTGCGCGCCATAATCGTGCGTGGCGTAAATGTGGGGCGCCGTGTCGCCTGTCATGTGCAGATCGTACACCGCATACAGCGTGCCTGCATCGCGGTTCGACGCCGAGAGGGCCGCAAAGCGGCCCCATGACTTGATGCCGGGCGGCGTGACGTTGCGCCAATGCTTGCCGCCGTCGCGGGTGAGCTGCACTAAGCCGTCGTCGGTGCCGATCCACATTTCCCCGCGGCGCACCGGCGAGGGTTCGATCGAAAGAATCGTTTCCGATGTTTCTGCGCCCGTTCCGTCGAGCGTTATGCCGCCCGTGACCACTTCGTGCGGTTTATAATCGCGCGTCAAATCGCCGCTGAGCACGCGCCAGCTTTGGCCGCGGTTCTTGGTGGCGAACACTACGTTGCCGGCGGTATACACGACGCGCGGATCGAATGGATCGAACGCGATCGGCGTCTCCCAGTTGAACCGGTACTTCAAGCGTTTTGGATCGACGACGTTCTGATCGTGCAAGTACGGCGAGACGGTCCGGTCGACGTTGGTTTTTAAATCGATAACGTCCATCTCGCCTGCGAAATTGCCGCCGCCGCTGGTGAGCCACACGTAACGCGAGTCCGCGGGATCCGGCCAGACCCACGTGCCGTCGCCGCCACCCATGCTGTGCCAATTGCTCGAACTAATCGATCCGGAAAGCGCATCGTTCGGCGCGCACCACACCCCGTTGTCCTGCAGCGGCGCACACACGTGATAGGGGCGCTCGCGATCGTAACCGGCGTGGTACAGCTGCGCGATCGGCAGATTGTGCGGCATCGACCAGCTCGCGCCGTCGTCGAACGAAAACGACGGGCCGCCGTCGTTCGCCTCGATGATACGTTTTGCGTCTTGCGAGACCCACATGCCGTGATTGTCGCCGTGAACGAACCGCGCCCCGACCTTCCAAGTTTTTCCGCCGTCGCTGCTCGCCGCAACGTGCACGGAGAGCGTCCACAGATGATTCTCGTTGGTGGGATCGACGAAGATGTGCGTGTAGTAGAAAGGCCGCTCGTCGATAAGCGTATCGCTGCTCGTCATGCGCCAGCTCGAGCCGCCATCCTCGCTACGCCAAAGCAACCCTTGTTTCGATTCGATCAAAGCGTACACGCGCTGCGGATTCGAGGGGGAGATCGCAACGCCGATTCGGCCCGTCGGCGCAGCCGGCAAACCGTTTCCGCTGAGCCGCTGCCAAGTGTTACCGAAATCCGCGGACTTATACAATCCGCCTTGGGCGCTGCCGCTGTTCGTACTCCAGCCCGTGCGGCGGTACGTCCACATGCCCGCGAACACCACGCCGGGATTTTTCGCAGCGGCGTCCACGTCGGAAACCCCGGTGATCGCATCCACGTAGAGCGTCTTCTTCCACGTCTTGCCGCCGTCTGCGCTGCGGTACATACCGCGATCGGGCGATGCGGCGAAAGGATCGCCGAGCACGCCGACCAGCACCGTGTCGGGCGTGCGCGGGTCGACTAAAATTTTGGCGATGAGCGTGTGAGGCAGCGTAAGGACGTGATGCCAGGTTTTGCCGCCGTCCGCGCTGCGGTACACGCCGTCGCCTGGCGTCACGTCATTGCGCGGCGCACCTTCGCCGGTTCCAACCCAGACGACGTTCTTGTTCGAAGGGTCGATCGCGATCGCGCCGATCGACTGCACGTCTTGTGAGTCGAACACGGGCTGCCAGCTCTGTCCGGCATTTTCGCTCTTCCATACGCCGCCGTCCGCGGCACCCGCGTAATACAACGACGGATCAGCGTCGGTGCCCGCGACGGCGCCCAAGCGGCCGCCGGAGATCTGCGGACCAACATTACGGAATTGCAAACCGGCAAACGGTGAGGGTGCCGCTCCAAGCAGCATCGCGGAAGCCAAAAGTAAAGCCGCCGCTTGTATAGACGAAGGAAAACGCATGGTGGCCTTTTAGCCACGCGCTTTTATTTTACTGCGTGTTCGCGTTGCCAAGAAGTTGGCGCACAAAGCCGGCTATGAAACGTCCTTCCCAAAGCAAGCGCGGTTCCAGCCATGCTTTTTGCGCGGGACAGGTGAGTTCACCTAATTCCAGCACCAACGCCCCGTCGCTCGCGTGCACTTGACGGAATCCGTAATAATCGCTCAGATTTCTGGTGAAGTTGTCATGTTGGAATTTGAACGGAAACGCGGCGGAGTACTCTTTGCGCCACAATTCCGCTGCCGGCTGCGACGCAACGGTGTGGTAGCCGATCGATGCGCCCGACGTGCACGGCCTCTCCGTTCCGTCGAAGTGAATGAAGATTGCGGCGCGCACATCGTATTGCCCGTCGAAATCCGCCGGTTCGCGCGCGACGGTATAGCCTTCCGCGCGCAGTACGCGCGCCGCTTCATCGGCGACCACCGGCGTCCACGCGCGCTCACCCGGCGTACCCAAGTTGCAGTGGTGATTCGGAAACCGCGGACAGCTTTCCGGGCGCCCTTCATGTCCCGCCGAGATGAGCACATCGAAGTGCGCGGGCGCAGGGGAAGGCGTTGCAAGCGCTGTGAGCAGCGCCGCCAAGAAGAGATGAAACACGTGAACTTACCCGAGCCCTACCAGATGTTTGATTTCGTCGGACGGCTCGCAATCGAGTTCGGCGAGCAGCGTCTCGCGGTATTGACGGTATTGGCGCATCGCGGCGCCTTTATCCCCCGTTGCCAGATGCGCGGTGATCGCAATGTGCCGCGCCGCTTCGTCGCACGGATCGTAGCCGATCATCTCTTCCGCCAGTTCCAGCGCGCGCCGCGGGTTGCCGTGACTAAGCGCGTCTCCCGCAAGGCGGTGCGCCGCTTCCAAACGCAGCTCGCTGATGTGACGCTCCGTCGCTTCGAACCACTCCCAATGCGCCATGCGTTCGGGCCGGCGCTGCCGTAACTTTTCGTATACCGTGCCGAGCCGGCGGCGCTCGATATCCGATAGTGCCGGACGCGAGCGCAACGCGATCACGGTCCGCTCGATCTCCCACAGATCTACGCGCACGTCATCGTTGAGCGCGTATCCGTCTTTAGACCGCACGATCGAACGCTCGTTACCCAAATGGTGGCGGAGGCGGTGCAGGCACACGCTGAGCGCGTTACGCGCGGCGTACTCGTCGAGTTCGGGCCACAACAGATCGGCTAGGCGCACGCGGGGCACGGTTTCGCGGCGCAGTGAGAGCGCAATGAGCAGCGCCAGTTCCCGCTCGGAGAGCGAGACTTCACGACCCGCGCTGCGCACGGTGCCCGCGGTGAGCGAGACCTCGAGCATCGGAACGTGTTCGATCCGTTCGCGCTGCAGGCGGCCCATAAACGCATCCAGCATGCCGTATTCCGCGCGCCGCTCGGCGATCGCGCAAACCGCGGCTTGCAGCGGCTCCGACTCGCAATGTTGGGCGCGCGCGAGCGCTTTTGCCACGTGATCTTCGAAATGCTCGTCATCGAAAACCGCGAGCGTAATGAATGCCAGCGTCTCGATGAACGGTGAGCGGTATTGCTGCGCGGCCGTTACCGCGCCTTTTGCATAGCGAAGTGCCAACCGGCGCTCCGTCGCGTTCGCCGCCGCGATCATGCGGCCGCACGCGACCCATCGCAGCAGGTCGGCATCGCCGGGCTCTTCGCTGCGCCCTCGGGAAACGGCGCTGAAGTATGCAAATCCGCGCACGCCGTTGCGGAGTACTGCGTCTTCCAACTCGGCGGAGTAGCGGGCAAAAAGCGCGCTCTCGCCGGAGATCCATGCGCCAAAAGCACCCTCAGCCAGGTCCAGGGCAACGAAATTGTACAAACCGGACCGGCGCGCCGCTTCGAGCGAGCGATCGATGAACTGGCGTGCGACCGCGAACTCGCCGCGCACGCGCGCGACGTCGGCGCCCAAGGCGAGGAGCGTGCCCGAGCCCATGATCTCTACGCCGGATACCAGCGGATACGCCGTCGTCAAATTCTTCTCGGCTTCGTCGATGC
>JAICWY010000078.1 GCA_025934645.1 Vulcanimicrobiia bacterium | reverse complement strand
GCTCGCCCATGATCGACGGGAAATCCTGATAGCGGTCGATGCCGATCACTTCGTCGACGAAGTTGAACGAACGGTACAGCCGCTCGGTGTCGCGGTTCGCAATCGCAAGCGTTTTAAAGCCTTCATCGTGCGCGCCTTTGAGGATCTGCAGCGCAGAATGCGACCCCAACGTCGCAATAGTATAAGGTCGATTCACGTGATGGCCCTTTCGATAGCCGGGTTGCAGAGAAGGCGCTCGACGGCGGCCCGCACCGTCGCGTCATCCGCGGGCGCATGCGCGTCGGCGAAAAGCCGCCAGGCGATGTAGCGGCGCATGCCGCGTTCTTCACGCGCGCCGAGTTCTTCGATCCACGCCTCGCCCGCGCGCGGACCGTTCTGTTCGAGCACTTCAAGCTCGTGTTTGTTCGGATTGTACAACGTCTCGCTGCGCTCGATGCGCGCGACCGGGTCGGCCGCGTCTTCGAATTGCCACACGACGGCACGTTCGAGCCGCGCCACGTTCACGCCCAAGCGGCGAAGCGCGGTTAGCGCGGTGTACGCCTCGTTGTCCGGAATCTTCAGCTTCACCGCTACGCTGTACAAACTCACGACTTCAGTGCCTTAGCGAATGCGGAGAAAAGCTTCACGCCGCCCGATGGCGCGAGAATATCCGTGCCTTCCCGGCGGCGCGGATGATTGAAGTTCCACGCGTCGCGTTCGGGGTGCGGCATGATCGCAAGCACGTTGCCTGCTTTATTCGTCAGGCCGGCGCAGAACAACGCCGAAGCGTTCGGCGTCGCGCGCTCGTCAACGGTGCCGTCGGCGTGCGCGTAGACGAAGGCGAGATGTCCGCCATCGACGATCTCTTGCAAGTGATCCGTGGTCGCGGCAAGCCGGCCTTCGCCGTGCGCGGCCCACGCGGGAATCACGGCGTCGCGCTCGAGCGCTGCGGTGATCGCGCAGCGTCCCGGATCGACGGCGAGTTTCAAATACACGTGCTTGCAGACGAAGTGCGGTACGGGACCATTCTTGGTGAACGCCGCCGTCGGTTTACGCACCGGACCCGTTCCCGGCACGAGGCCGGCTTCGAGGACGATCTGCGCGCCGTTGCAAATCCCGAGCACGAGTTTGCCACCTTGCGCCGCCTCGATGACGTAATCCATCATCGGATCGTGCGCGGGCACCGCGCCCGCGCGAATGCGATCTTCGTACGCAAAGCCGCCCGGCAAAACGTATGCGTCGTAGTCCGGAAGCGTCTGCGCGCGGCTCCAGTGCACGACGTCTGAGTCGAGCCCGACGTCGCGGCAGATGCGCCACGTCTCGACCTCGCTGTTCGTGCCCGGAAACACCAGCACCGCAACTTTGGGGGAGGCCATTACGGATACACCTCCACAAGCGGCGTGCGCCACGCTTCGTACAGCTCGTCCACGTCGAGCGTTTCGCCGTCGATTTCGATGCCGACGCCGCCTTCGTAATCCGGGCCGGTCGTCATGCCGATCCGTACTGCGTCCGGTAAGGTGAGCTCCGCCGCGCTTTCAACGACCCAGCCGGTGCACTCGCCGTAATAGAATTCGAACGCGCCGGCGGAAATGCCGAACGGCGTCGTGAGTGAAGCGCCGATGCAATTGCCCGAAAGAAACGCCATCTTCGCCACGGCCGCGAGCAGACCGCCGTTGCCGATCGCGTGCGCCGAGAGCAGGGTGCCGCGCTGCGCCGCGTCCAGCACGAACGCGATCTGCCGGCGCACCGCTTCATAATCGATCGGCGCGAGCGGGCCGCCGGTTTGCCCAAGAAGTTCTGCAGCAACGGCTCCGCCCATCGCATTATGCGGCGTACCGATGAAATACAGCGTCGAACCGGGACGATGGAACGCCGCCCCAACCACCGTGGAGACGTCGTTCAAGCCGCCGACGCATGCGACGATCGGCGAGGCCGGAATCGCGTTGCCGCTTTTGGACTCGTTGTACAAACTGACGTTGCCCGAAACGTACGGCGTACCGAGCTCCTTCGCCGCAATCGCCAAGCCGTCGATGGAATGCACCAGCTCGGAATAGTGGTCCACGTTTTGCGGATTGCCGAAATTCAAGCAATCGGTGAGGCCCAGCGGGCGCGCCCCCACGGCGACGACTTTGCGCACCGATTCCAATACCGCATACTCGGCAGCGAGCGGCGGATCCACCTTGCCGTAGCGCGGATTGCCTGCAACGCTCAGTGCGACCCCGAGCGGCGAGCCGTGCAGCGGGGCAATGACGCCCGCATCGGCGCTGCCGCGCGGAAGAACGGTGGTTCCGCGCACAACGCCGTCGTAGCGAACGTAAAGCGGCTCTCGCGAGCAGACGTCGCGGTGCGCGAGCACTTGCGGCAGCAACGCCCAGATGGAGGGTTCGCCGTCGATATAGCGGCGATGCGCGCCGGTAACTTTCCGCTCGCTCATCGCGCGCACCGGCAGTTCGTCGCGGATTGTTCCGGTGAGAAAATCGATCGGCACGTCCATGACGATTTCATCGCCGTGGCGCAACACGTACTGCTTTTGCTGCTGTACCGCACCGATGACCGTCGCGCACGCGTGGCGCGCAATCTGCGGAAGCGAGAACTCTTCGTTGTAAATCTGCAGCACGTCGGCCGTCACGTCGCCCGGCAGCACCCAGCAGAGCCGCTCCTGCGTTTCGCCGATCGCGATCACTTCGGGCGGCATGTTCTTCATTGCCGTATTCACGTCGTCGAGATCGATGATTGCGCCGAATCCGCCGCTGCTGCAGATCTCCGCGCTGCAGCCCATGATGCCGCCTGCACCTAAGTCTTTGAAGCCCGCGGTGATGTTACGCTCGCGCAGATGTTCGAAGACCCGGTAGCTCGCGCGCATGATCACATTTTTCAGAAACGGATCGGGGACTTGCACGGCGCCTTTGTTCGCATCGGCGTCTTCTTCATCGAGCGTCACCGACGAGAACGCGGCGCCGCCGAAACCGCTGGTGTCGGTGGCCTTGCCGACCAGCACGATGTCCCAGCCGGCGCTGTTCGGAGGCGCGGCGGAATGAATGATGCCGCTTTCTTTGATGAGGCCGAGCGCGACGACGTTGACCAAACAATTGTCGTCAAAGCGCTCGTCGAAATAGACGTCTCCGGCGATGTTGGGAACGCCGATCGCGTTGCCGTACGCGGCGATGCCGTCCACGGCCCCTTGCGCGACGTACCGCTGATGCGACTGCGGATCGTCGATGCGCCCGAAGCGCAGCGGATCCGCGATGCCGATGACTTCGGCGCCCATGCACAAGACGTCGCGCACGATGCCGCCGACGCCCGTGGCGGCGCCTTCAAACGGCACAACTTGCGAGGGATGGTTGTGCGATTCGTGCGCGATCACCACGCCGTACCGCTCACCGTTCCATTCGCCTAAATGCAGAATGCCGGCATCTTCCGCCGGGCCTTGCATCACTGTCGGACCGTCGGTCGGTAATTTGCGCAAGTGGTGGCGGCTGCTCTTGTACGAGCAATGCTCGCTCCACTGCGCATCGAACGCATGCACTTCCACCATACTGGGATCGCGCCCCAGCGTCTGGGCGATGCGTCGCAGCTCGTCCACGCGCAGCGCCAAACCGGCTTGCGAGGCGGCCTGGCGCAGCACTTCGTCGGGTAACCCGTCGACGCGGAAACTACGCAAGGTTCGCGGGCGCGCCCATGGGCTGCTGCGCGTTGATCTGCGCATCGGCTTGCAGAATCGCCGAACGGGTATTGGTCTGAACGAGCAGCGTGCGTCCGAAGAGCACCGTGTCCTCGAGCGCCAGCACCTTTGCGCAGTGCAGCGCGATCGCGGCCGGATCGCCGGAGCCGTCCATTACCGGATTGCTGGTGCTGTTTTCAATCATGACCCGCAGTGCGCCGTCCGTACCCGAAAGCGCCACGTAGAGCAAACGCGCGAATGTGGCATCGTGCTGCTGCAGCAATTGCAGAACGTAGCCCGGCGTTTTCGCCGCACTTGCGACGTGGCGGAGCACCGGCAGGCCCAGCTGGCCCAGCGCCTGTGCGACAGTGTTGAGCTGCGGCGTTTGCTCCGGCGAATCGGCGAAGAGCGCGACCATGCCCGGACGCATCACCGGGAACGACCCGACCATCTCCGCAACCTGCTCGTACGCGCCTTTGACGCGCGCCAGACCCGCGTCATCAACCGCTTCCAGATTCCGGTACATCTGTTTGTCGAGCATCAGCTCTTCGCGGCCTTGCGGCCAGATGCGCCACGCGTCGTTATCGATCACGTCGGCGACGACGAGCTGTCCTTTGTTCTCGCCGCCCGCCAGCCGTCCGAATTCGATTTTCAAATCTACGAGCAGCACGTCGCGTTTGCGCCATGCGTGCGCGAGGATTTCGAACGTCAGCCGCGCGATCTCCGTCATCGCCGATATCTCGGCGGGATTGGCGATGTTCTGCGCGATGATGGCATCGGGCGTAATCAGCGGATCGTGTTGCGCGTCGTCCTTCAAGAAGAACTCGACCATGCGCGGAACCAGCAGCGCACCGCGCTGCAATCCTGGATTGCGCCGGACCAGCGATCCCGCAGCCACGCCCCGCACGACGACTTCGAGCGGAATCATGTTGCAGCGGCGCACGAGCATCTCGTTGTCGTCGTCGTCCTCGCCGCCGTTCAAATAATGCGTCGGCAGCCCGCACAGGTTGAGCAGGCGGAACACGCGCGCGGTAGTTTGCGCGGCTAACCGCCCTTTGCCCGCGATCTCGTTGCGACGCGCGCCGTCGCCGGCAGAGATCGAATCCGTCTGCTTGACGACCAGCATGTCCGGCTGGCCTGCGGCTTCAAACAAAACTTTAGTTTTGCCGCGCGCTATTTCAATGCCCTTATTCACGGACTTCAACTTCTTTCTGTTGGGGGAATGGCGCGAGTGCGTCGATGCGCGATGCGAGCGTGCGCGCGCGCTCCGCGGCGGTTCCGACGTGCTTGCCCGGATCGAGCATACGCCGTATCTCTGCCGGATCGACGCGGCTGGTTAACTCGGGCTCTTCGGTGAGCAAGTGCCCCAGCGGGTTGACCTGGCCTTGCGCGATCGCGCTCCACGCCTGCATTGCGGCCGAGCGCAGCACTTCGTGCAGTTCCTGACGGTTGCCGCCCGCGCGCACCGCTTCCATCATTACCGACTCGGTACCGGCGAAGGGTCCGTAGGTGCGCAAGTTCTCGGCGATGCGCTGCGTGTCGACGCGCATGCCGTTCACGACGCGCTTTGCCAGCTGCACGATCTCGTCGGCGCAGAGAAGCGCTTCGGGCAGAATCGTGCGGCGGTTCGCGCTGTCGTCGAGCGTGCGTTCCAGGTAATTCGTCGCCGTATTCTGCCATGCGACGTCCGCATAGCCGGGAAGCAGGCGGGCCAGCGAATCGATGCGCTCGCACATGATCGGGTTGCGCTTGAACGGCATGGCCGAACTGCCGACTTGCGATTTGCCGAAGGGCTCGAACACTTCGCCGAATTCGGGCGAACTCAGAATCCGCACGTCCGCGGCAAACTTCGAGAGCGACGCGCCGAGGCCGGCGAGCGATGAGAGCAGCAGATAATCGAGTTTGCGAGGATATGTTTGCGTGGCAATGTCACGCGATTGCAGGCCGAAGCGGTCGAGCACGGCAGCTTCCATCGCTCCCGAACCGCCGGTGCCGTTGAGCAACTGCTCGTACGAAGCGGAGGTGCCGACGGCGCCTCGCAGTCCTTTCGCGGTAAGGTTGTCGAACGCGAACCGCAACGCTGCTTCATCGATGAGCAAGTCTTGCGCGTACACCGCAAAGCGGTAGCCCAGCGTGGTCGGCTCGGCCGGCTGCAGATGCGTGAACGCCATGCACACGACGTCGGCATACTCGCGGATCTTTGCGGCGAACGCTTGCAGCAGTTCGTCGAGCGAGCCGCCGACCAGCGCGAGAGTCCGGCGCAGGCGGTAGGTCTCGACCGTGTCCTCGATATCCATCGACGTGGAGCCCAGGTGCAGCTTGCCGCCCCCGAGTGCCGCCTGCGAAGCGAACACGCGGATCTCCGCCATAAGGTCGTGATGGATCTCGCGTTCGATCTCCAGCGCGGCGTCGATGTCGACTTCATGCGCGTGCGCGCGAAGATCGTCGAGCTCTTCGGCCGAGACGAGTCCGTACAGGCTTTGCGCTTCGGCCAGGGCCACCCATACCTGACGCCAGAGCTTGCGGCGGCGCTCCTCGGAGAAAAGAGCGCGCAGTTCGGCTCGACCGTATCTCCACGAGAACGGAGAAGCGTAAGTGTCGTGCTTCATGGGGTACGGGCCCCATTCGCGCTCCATCGGGACCGCCCTCGTCGCCTTCTGTCGCACCGTTGGCCGGGTAGGATACGGGCGGCGAGTCGCTAGCGCCGGGCTCCTAAAGCGGAGAGCTCTGCGGTCAGTAGTTCCACTGCGAGCTCCGGATCGTCCACTTTGCCCGTAACCACCGAGTCGAACGCCGCGACCGCACGTTCGAACGCGCGGCGCGCGCGCTTCTCGCCGACCCGGTTCGCAATAGGGCGCAGCGCGCGCTCCCGCCAGCGCATGCGTGCCGGAATCTCGCCGCCTTCGCGCGCCAGTTCCCACAACATGCCGCATTCCGTGGCAAGCGCATAAATGAGCGGAACGGCCGCATTGCGATCGTTGGCGAAGAGTTCGCGCGCCACGGCCAACGCGTCGGCGACGCGCCCTTCGACGAGCGCGCCGGCGTATTGGTACGCCTTCGGATCCTCGACGGAAAGCGCTTCCTGCTCGAGATCTTTATAGGTGATTTTCTTCCCGGCGAGCGCGAGCTTTTCGAGATCGTTTTTCACCGACGCCAGATCCGTTTCGCTGCGCGCGAGCGTATCCACGACTCGCGGTTCGGCTTTGGCGCCGAGCGCGTCGAGCGTCTCGCCGATGAAACGCGAACGCACCTCTTCGTTCGCCATGGTGTCGATGCGCAGCGCGCTGCGTCCGGCCATTGCTCCGAACGGCTGGGGCCGCTGCGAACGCGGCGACAACAGGTCGCAGATGACCAGCGTGTTGCCTTCGGGTACGTTCTCGGCAACATCCCACAGTTCGCGTCGCATCGCGGCCTTGAGCGCTTGCGCATCGGTTACGGCAACTACGCGCGAACTTGCCAGAAACGGCATCGCCTGCACCGCTTCACGGACGCGCCCCACATTGTCCAGTTGCGAGGCGGCAAAGCGTTCCAAATTCATATCGCGCATATCAGGGGGCAGCACGCGATCGATCACCGTTTCGAGCGCGCGCTCGGCCAAAATGCGTTCGGTGCCTTCGATGATGACGAGCCTGCCGATCGCCGGCTGCTTCTCCAAAAAGTCGTAAAACTTCATCGGGCCATTGCCGCGAGGTTCGGACGGTACGCGAGATCCGGAACCGACTCTTGGTATGGCGGACGGACTACGCCGTATTCCGTAATGAACGCGGTCACGAGACGCCCCGGCGTGACGTCGAACGCGGGATTATAGGCGCGCGCGCCTTCCTGCGCGACGCGCGTGCCGCCGCATGAAGTCACTTCGTCTGCGGGCCGCTCCTCGATCGGAATCTCCGCGCCGCTTTGAATACTGAAATCGAACGTAGAGCGCGGGGCCGCAACGTAGAACGGAATGCCGTGGTGCGCGGCGGCGATCGCCACGCCGTACGTGCCCACCTTGTTCGCCGTGTCGCCGTTGCGCGCGATACGATCCGCGCCGACGATCACCAGATCGACGTTCTTGCGCTGCAGCACGATCGCGGCAGCGCCGTCGACGATGAGCGTTGCATCCACGCCCGCGCGTTCCAACTCGTAATAGGTCAGCCGCGCGCCTTGCAGCAGCGGACGCGTTTCGTCGACGAAGACGTGCGGACGCTTTCCGGCTTTTGCCGCCGCAATGATGCACCCCAGCGCCGTGCCGCCGCCCGCGGTCGCGATGGGGCCGGTGTTGCAATGCGTGAGGATGCGCGCGTCGCGGGATATCAGCTCCGCGCCGGCTGCGGCAATGCGATCGTCGATGGAACGCTGTTCGTCGTGGATCGCGCGCGCTTCGGCGAGCATGTCTTGCGCGGCGAGCACGCGATCCACGGCCCACATCAGATTGACGGCCGTCGGACGCGCGTTGCGCACGCGCAGGGCGGCAGCGCGAAAGGCGTCGTCGTCGGTAACGCTGCTGCGTAAAAGCGCGACGCCGTACGCGCCGAACACGCCGATGCACGGCGCGCCGCGGACGGCGAGCGTCTTGATCGCGGTCTCGATCTCATCGACGGTCGCCGCGCGGCGGATCAGGTCTTCGTGCGGGAGCCGGCGCTGGTCGATGTATTCAACCGCGTCGCCAAGCCAGCGCACCGCATCCAAGGCTTCGTTCATCGCCCGCGCTGTTCGTCGCGCGGGCACAAAACACCGCGCTTACGCTAGCGCGGGTGTGTGCGCCGTGTAGCATGCACGGCAGTAGACGGGACGGTCGCCGCGCGGACGGAACGGAACCGTCGTGCTCGTGCCGCATTCGGCGCAGACCGCTTCAAAACTCGGCCGCGCATTGCCGCCGCCGCCTGTTTGCGCCGCGCCCCCTTTGCGGTTCTGCCGACACTCGCGGCAACGCTGCGGTTCGTTTTGAAATCCTTTTTCCAAATAGAATTGCTGATCGCGAACCGTGAAGACGAACGGGTTTCCACACTCTTTACAGGTAAGAGATTTATCTTCCACTTGGGGGCCTCCGAAGAAATAGCAAGGCAAGGCCCTGTTTATGCGACTTGTGTCGGAAAGATTCCTCGCTTGCTCAGCCCTTAGGGCTACCGACGGAAACCGAGCGGTTCGTGGGCCGCTTCAGGCGGAATTTGCAGCAGTGAGGCCGCTGCCAAAGCTGCCTCGTACCCCTTGTCGCCGCGCCCCGGGTCGGCTCGCTCCTCGGCCTGTGCCATATTCTCGGTCGTCAGCACGCCGAACCCAATCGGCACGCCGGTGGCAAGCTGCACGGTCATGAGGCCGCGCGCGCATTCGCCGGCGACGTAATCGAAGTGCGGGGTCTCCCCGCGGATGACTGCCCCGAGCGCCACGACCGCGTCGAGCCGCTCGTCCGCGGCGATGAGCCGCTTTGCGGCGAGCGGCAATTCGAAACAGCCGGGAACGCGGTACGCGAGGACGTCGGCATCGGCGACGCCGCAATCGCGCAGCGCCCGCCGCGCGCCATCTTCGAGCCACTCGGCGAGCCCGCTATAAAAGGAAGCCGAAACGATCGCGAAACGTTTGCCTTTGCAATCGGGCCTCGGGTGCGAGTCGGGCGTGCCGTTTTCGCGCTTGGCCATTACGCGTGATCTCCATGCGGCAGCGCCGGTTCAGCCCCGGGCTTCTCCTTCTCGAACATGTGACCGAGTTTGCTGCGCTTTGTTTGAATGTAGCGTTTGTTGTATTGCGTCGGTTCGGTTTGCATGGGCACGCGGCCGACGATGCGCATACCGTAGCCTTCCAAACCGAAGATCTT
>JAICWY010000112.1 GCA_025934645.1 Vulcanimicrobiia bacterium | reverse complement strand
GTGCGCAGCGGCGATTACCGGATGCTCCGATCGAAAGGAAAGATTGCGTGATAGACGTGTCCGCGCTTCCCAAAGCCGAACTGCACGTTCATATCGAAGGCACGTTCGAGCCGGAGCAGATTTTCGAAATCGCCGCGCGCAACGGCGTGGCGCTGAAGTACGCTAGCGTAGAAGCGCTGCGCGACGCGTATCATTTCAGCGATCTCCAATCGTTTCTGGACCTGTACTACGCCGCGATGAACGTGCTGCGTACGGAGCGCGACTTCGAGGAACTCACGCTCGCGTATCTGCGGCGCGCGCAGGCACAGGGCGTAAAGCACGCGGAGATCTTCTTCGACCCGCAGGCGCATCTACAGCGCGGTATCGCATTCGACGTGGTCATCGATGGTCTGTGGTCGGCGCTCCAGCGCAGCGCGCGTGACTTCGGCATTACGACCAAGCTCATCATGTGCTTTTTGCGCGATTTAACGGCCGACTCGGCAATGCAAACGCTGGACCTCGCGCTGCCGTATCAAGAGCGCATCGTCGCCGTCGGGTTGGATTCCGCCGAGCGCGACAACCCGCCGTCGAAATTCGCCGAAGTGTTCGGCCGTGCGCGGGCAAGCGGGTTTCTGACCGTCGCGCACGCGGGCGAGGAAGGTCCGCCGGAGTACGTGTGGAGCGCGCTCGACGACCTTAAAGTGTCGCGCGTCGACCACGGCGTGCGCAGCCTGGAAGATCCCCGGTTGGTGGAGCGTTTGCGGGATACGCGCATGCCGCTGACCGTCTGCCCGCTTTCAAATGTTCGGCTGCGCGTGGTTCCGACGCTCGCGGAGCATCCGCTCAAGCGCATGCTCGACGCCGGTTTAGTGGCTACCGTGAACTCGGACGACCCGGCATACTTTGGCGGGTATGTAAGCGATAACTACGCGCAAACGGCGCAGGCGCTGCGGCTGACCGGTGCCGACCTGGCGACGCTCGCACGCAATTCGTTCGAGGCCTCGTTCATCGGCGCGGCGGAAAAAGCGGCTTTCATCGCGCAGGTTGAAGCGGCCGGCGATGCAACCTCGAAGGAGGCTCCTGCAGTTTAAGAGTGTGAGCAAATGAATGTAGATCGCATGACGGAGCGCGTTCAAGACGCGCTCAACGCCGCTTATACGCGTGCCCTCAACGAACATAACACCCAGACCACGCCGGAGCACTTGCTCGCAGCTCTGCTCGATCAAGACCGCGGCATCGCACCGGACATCGTGCAGCAAGCCGGCGTTTCGCCCAAGACCCTTGCGGCAAAAGCCGACGAGGCCATCGGGCGTTTGCCGCGGCTGACCGGCTCCAACGCCGACGCTGCCACGGTTACCGTTTCGCCGGAACTCACGCGCCTGTTCTCGCAGGCCGATTCCGAAGCCAAACAGCTCGGCGACGATTTCGTCTCCGTCGAGCATCTGCTGCTGGCGATGACGTCCAACAGCGGCGCCGTCGGCCGCATCTTCCGCGAAACGGGCCTCACGCACGACAAATTGCTGGTCGCCTTGCGCGCCGTCCGCGGCAATCAGCGCGTCACCACGCAGAATCCCGAAGGCACGTATAAGAGCCTCGAGCGATACGGGCGCGACCTCACGCTCGAAGCGGAGCGTGGAAAACTCGATCCCGTCATCGGGCGCGACGACGAGATCCGGCGCATCATCCAAGTGCTCTCGCGCCGCACGAAAAATAACCCGGTGCTCATCGGCGACCCCGGCGTCGGCAAAACGGCGATCGTCGAGGGCCTCGCGCAGCGTATCGTGCGCGGCGACGTGCCGGAAGGCTTGAAAGACAAGCGCATCGTTTCGCTCGACATGGGCGCACTGATCGCCGGCGCGAAATACCGCGGCGAATTCGAAGAGCGCCTCAAAGCCGTGCTCAAAGACGTGCAAAACTCCGAGGGGCAGATTCTGCTTTTCGTGGATGAGTTGCACACGGTCGTCGGCGCCGGCAAAACCGAGGGCTCGATGGACGCGGGCAACCTGCTCAAACCGATGCTCGCGCGCGGCGAGCTGCACATGATCGGCGCGACCACGCTCGACGAGTACCGCAAGTACATCGAGAAGGACGCCGCGCTGGAACGGCGTTTTCAACCGGTGTTCGTCGATCAACCCAGCGTCGAAGACACGATCTCGATTCTGCGCGGTCTGAAAGAAAAATACGAAGCGCACCACGGCGTGCGGATCAAAGATTCCGCGCTGGTCGGCGCGGCCGTGCTTTCCAACCGCTACATCAGCGACCGGTTTTTGCCGGACAAGGCCATCGATCTGGTCGACGAAGCGGCGGCCAAGCTGCGCACGGAAATCGATTCGATGCCGCAGGAGCTGGACGAACTGACGCGCCGCGTGATGCAGCTGGAGATCGAGCGCGAAGCGCTGCGCAAGGAGACCGACGAGGCCAGCAAACGCCGTCTGGAACAGCTCGAAAAAGAGCTTGCCGATCTGAAAGAAGATCAACGCGAATTGCAAACGCGTTGGCAGAGCGAGAAGAGCGCTGCGGTGAAGCTGCGCGAACTGCGCGAGCAGATCGAAGAGACGAAGGTGCAGATCGAACAGGCGGAGCGCCAGTACGAGCTCAACCGCGTTGCCGAATTGCGGTACGGCAAACTTGCCGGACTCGAAAAACAGCTGCACGATGAAGAGGAACGGCTCTCCTCACGCGACGGTCAAACGCGGCTTTCCAAAGAGGAAGTCGACGAAGAGGATATCGCCGAGGTGATCAGCCGCTGGACCGGCATTCCGATCTCAAAACTTCTCGAGGGCGAAGTGCAGAAACTGCTGCATCTCGACGACGAACTGCACAAACGCGTCATCGGTCAAGATGAAGCGGTCGATGCGGTCGCCGAAGCGGTCGTGCGTTCCCGCTCGGGCCTTGCGGATCCGAACCGCCCCATCGGATCGTTCATCTTCCTCGGACCGACCGGCGTCGGCAAAACCGAGCTGGCGCGCGCGCTGGCGGAGTTTCTGTTCGATGACGATCGCGCGATGATCCGCATCGACATGTCGGAGTATCAAGAGAAGCACACCGTTGCGCGTTTGCTCGGCGCGCCTCCGGGATACGTCGGCTTTGAAGAAGGCGGCCAGCTCACCGAAGCGGTGCGCCGCCGTCCGTATAGCGTCATTCTCTTCGACGAGATCGAAAAGGCGCACCCGGACGTGTTCAACGTCTTCCTGCAAATCTTGGACGATGGGCGTCTCACCGACGGTCAAGGCCACACGGTGGACTTTCGCAATACGATCGTCATCATGACCTCGAACGTCGGCAGCCATCGCATCTTGGATTACAAGGGCGATTTGGGCGGCGCGGAATATGCGATCATGCGCGCGACGGTGCTGGACGAACTGCGTCAGCACTTCCGTCCCGAGTTCTTGAATCGCGTCGATGAGATCATCGTATTCCACGCGCTGAGCGAAGAGGAGCTGACGAAGATCATCGACATCCAGCTCGGCCGCGTGCGCAAACGCCTTGCGGAGCGCAGCATCGAGCTCGAGCTTACCGATGCGGCAAAACGGCACTTGGTGAAAGCGGGTTACGATCCGGTGTACGGCGCGCGCCCGCTCAAACGCGCGATTCAAAAAGAGCTGGAAACGCCGCTCGGCCGCAAGATTCTCGCGGGCGAAGTCCGCGAGGGCGAGAAGGTCGTCGTCGGCTTCGACGACATCCGCGGCGAGCTCACGTTCACCACACAGCTCTCCGGCGAACCGGTACTGGTCTAGCTAGCAGTGGGCCGGCTCGCTTAGATTAGCCGCGTTTGTACGGAAAAATCTCTTCGAATCGCGGAAGTTCGGCGTGGGGCACGTGGCGCGGGTAATTCCCGTGCTCGTGCCTCTTGTTCCATTCTTGCGCTTTGACGTATAAATACTCGAAGTTCTCCCAGACCGCGTCGCTGGAGTTTTGACGGGCAAGCACGGTAATCGGAATCATCAATTCCCATGCCTGTGAAATGCGGAACGAGTACACGTCCAAAAATGCTTCGACCGGGATTAAGCGGTTTTTGACTAAGCTGCCCACCCAGTCGTAGGAATTGCCGAGCTGGAGCCACGCGATGCTGCGGTCGAAAGTATTATCTACGACGGTTTGCACGTATTCCGGATCGCTGAGCAGTACGGGAAGTTGCCGCTGCGTGTCGGTCAGCCACGCATTAAAATTCGCGTCTTCGACCCGCGCCAAAACCGAGAGCAGCCCCGCAAGCTGATTGGACGCTCGCATATGCCGTAATTGAAAGACGGCGGCGATGGCCGTGGCTGCAATGACGAGGAACGTGCCGATGGCCGCAATTGTGTTGACGGCCTCGTACGTCACGTCCTACATTCCGTTTGTAGCGGAGTCGCGCCAAGCGCGAAAATCGACGAGCGTCATCGGATGGCCAACCAGGTAGCCTTGAATGAAATCTGCGCCCGCTTGCGCCAGCCGGTCCCGCTGCACTTCGTTTTGCACGCCCTCCGCGACGATCTCCCAACCGAATTGCCGCGCAGTGGTAAGCGCGATCTCGATTGCGGGCGTGGTGGAGCGGCCGCCGATCTGCGCCGTCAGCACGCGATCGATCTTGATGAAGTCGATGCGCAGCAATGAAAGCTTCGAGAGCGGAATGCCGGCTGACCCGAATCCGTCGATACCGACGCGAATGCCGAGGGAACGGCAACGCGCCATGAACGCTTTACAGCGATCGAAGCTTTTTGCTATCACCGCTTCGTTGATCTCGACGGCCGTGAACTCCGCTGCGGCTTCGTGATCGGTGAACTGCAGCGCGGCATCCAACACCGCGTCGCTCGGCTCGGAGACATTCGTATGCAGAACGATGCCCTGGCCGTTCTTCGCAAACTCCAGGGCCGCTTCCATAGACTTGCACAGAACCCACGCGTCAAGCGTGGCGGAAAGCCGGCTATCGCGCGCGATCTCGATGTATTTCGAGGGCGGCAGCAAACCCATCTCGGGATGCATCCAGCGCGTGAG
>JAICWY010000156.1 GCA_025934645.1 Vulcanimicrobiia bacterium | reverse complement strand
CCTTCGATTTCAGCAAGGCGGACGGCACGCGCGTGCTGGACCTCAATCTCTCGTACGGCGGCATGACCGAGCCGTGGGCGGTCGCGCTGGTGGGCATGCGCGGCACGGCGCCGCTCGTCGACAGTACAACCGGCGATTTCGTCGACAGCGATCTATTCTCGCGCGAAGGCCTGTACTTCAGCTATCAAACCTCGAAGTGGTTCTTGCAAACCATGTACTATCACGGCTACGACAATCAGCCGGATATCGGCGCGAGCGGCGGCGCATTCAACGGCGCGATGTTCGAACTCACGCGCAACATCACCAAGCAAGACTTCGTATTGGCACGCTACGATATCGCGAGCAGCGACACGTTGAACCGGCAATACGTCGTCGATTACGCGCACAACTTCGTGCCGAATTTCAAAGTGACCGGCGAGGTCGGAATGAGCCCCGGCAATCATCCGTCCTTCGGCGTCGCGCTCGATTGGGCCGGGCCATGGGAACTGGGAACGCGCTTTAACAAATCGCTCGAAACCGTGCCACTGAGAAGCGGTACGCAAACAGCGCAGGCCCTTGCGAGCGCGGCGCCTTCGCCTTCCGCTACTCCCGCTGCTCCCGCTGCTGCTGTGTCCGCCGATGCGAATGCCGGCGCGAAATTGGTGCAATCCAGCGGCTGCGAAGGCTGCCACGGGACCGGCCTGAAGGGCGGCGGCATCGGGCCGAAGCTCTACGGCATCGAGCACACACTGACGCAGGACCAAATCGCGGCGTTCATCCTGCATCCGAAACCGCCGATGCCGAACTTCGGCTTCAGCGACGCGCAAGCGCACGACATTGCGGCGTATCTTTCAAGCTTGGACGGCGGCGCGCAGAGTGCCGGGCCGGTCGTTACGTTCGATCCGGCCGCACCGACGGATGTCGCAACCATATCGGTGCGCTTCCCCGGAACTCCGCCCAAGGACGTGAGCGTTCTACCGATCATGCAAATGGGATCGAGCAGCATGCAGACGCGCGTCGTGCATCTCACGCCGTCGGCGAGCGATCCGAATCTGTTCACCGGAAAGATCGTCTTTTCGATGGGCGGACCCTGGACCGTGCGCTTGCAGTACGACGGCAAGACGCTCGACGTGCCGCTAAACGTAGGAGCGTAATGCGGCGTTCGCATTTCCTCCGGGCCGGTGCGGGCGCGATGATTGTGGCCGCGCTGCCCGCGCTTCCGCGGCGCGCGCTCGCGGCGGATACCGTCGATTACACGCTGACGTCGGCTCCGCTGAAGTTCTCGCCGGCGCCCGGCATCGATTTCGCGGGGCTCGCGTACAACGGTACGATTCCGGGTCCGGTGCTGCGCATCGTGCACGGTCAGCGGCTGCGCGCCAAGTTCGTCAACAACAGCGGCGAGCCGGCGACGATTCACTGGCACGGCATGATTCTCCCGAACAAGATGGACGGCGTGGAAGGCGTTACGCAAGCCGCCGTTCCGGACCGCGAAACGTTTCTGTACGAGTTCTCGCCCGATCCGTCCGGTACGCGCTGGTATCACGATCACGTTTCGGACGGCGTAGCGCGCGGGTTGTTTGGGCTTATCATCGTCGAAGATCCCGAGGACGAACCTGCGGACAAAGAGTTCGCGCTGGTCTTTCACGACGTGCCGAAGCTCGCGACCATTCAGGCCGCGATGATGGGCGTGAGCAGCGCGCCCATGCTCGATCCGATGGG
>JAICWY010000104.1 GCA_025934645.1 Vulcanimicrobiia bacterium | reverse complement strand
CCGGTGTGACGGGCATTTCGGAGATTCACGATCTGCACGTGTGGACGATCGGGAGCGGCGCGCGCGCGCTTTCCGCGCATATTCTCGTTCCGGATAAACGCGTCAGCGAGGCCAGCGCGATTATGCGTGAGCTCGATGCGCTCGTGCGCGAACGGTTCGGCATCTCGCACGTCACGCTGCAATTCGAATGCGAAACGTGCGCGCAGGACGATCGGGTTGTTTGCACGCAGCCGAGCGCTCCCTACGAAAGTCGCATGAGGGACGCTCTCGCGGCGGAAGCGAAACGTCCGGGGCTATGAATTTACAGAATTCCAACGCGGTCGTTCTCGGCTTCGCGCGGACCCCGTTCGGCCGCCTGGCGGGCGGACTCTCGCCGCTGGAGGCTACGACGCTTGGGGCGGCGGCTCTGGAAGCGGCGATCGAGCGCTCCGGGCTCGACCCCGCTGAGATCGAGCACGTCGTTATGGGTCAGGTGCTGCAGGCCGGCGCGGGTCAAAATCCCGCGCGCCAAGTCGTCTTCAAGACTGGTCTCGCCAAAACGGTCACTGCGGAAACGGTGAACAAAGTATGCGCCTCCGGGCTGCTCGCGGTGGTCAACGCCGCGCGCCTGATCAACGAAGGCAGCAACGCGGTCGTGGGTGCCGGCGGCATGGAATCGATGAGCAACGCGCCCTACCTTTTAAAGGAAGCGCGCACGGGCTACCGCTTCGGCGACGGCCGGCTGATCGACGCGATGATCCACGACGGCCTGTGGGATTACTACTTTCCGATGACGATGGCCGCGCAAGGATCGAAGGTCGCAAACGAACTCGGCCTTACGCGTGAAGAACAAGATCGTTTCGCGTACGAGAGCCACCACCGCGCGACCGAAGCGCACAACGCCGGCAACTTCGCCGACGAAATCGTGGCGCTTCGCGTGGCCAGCAAACACAAAGGTAAAATCGTCGTCGACAAACTTCCGCAGCCGGCACGCGAGCGCGTTCCGGTTGCCGCGGGTTCGTCGAACGAGGGCGCCGATGCGGTCTGGTCCCACGCGCCTTCAAAAGAATTCACGCTGAACTACGCCGAGTGGGCGCCGTTCGTCACCGGCGACGTGCCGCACAATACCGTCGATCGCGACGAATCGGTTCGCGCCGACGCAAGCCTGGAAACGATGGCGAAGCTCAAGCCGCTCGAGAAAGACGGCACGATTACCGCAGGCAATGCGCCGGGCGTGAACGACGGCGCTGCCGCGATGCTGCTCGCCGATAAAACGTGGGCCGCGCAGCACGGGCACGAAGCGCTCGCGACGATCTTGGATCACACGACGGTTGCGTGGGACTCGCCATACATCGCGCTCACGCCGGCGATGGCCGCGCAAAAGCTGCTCGCAAAGACCGGGTTGAGCAAAGATCAGATCGACGTCTGGGAGATCAACGAAGCCTTCTCGGCCGTTGCGATTACCTCGGCAAAACGCCTTGGCATCGATCCGTCGGCGATCAATAAATTCGGCGGCGCCGTCGCCATGGGGCATCCCATCGGCGCATCCGGCGCGCGCCTCATCGGCACGGTAATCAATCAGCTGCGCAAGCGCGGCGGCGGCCTGGGCATCGCGGCGATCTGCAGCGGCGGCGGCCAAGGCGACGCAGTTCTGATCCGGGTCGACTAGCACTCCGTGAAACTCGCTATTATCGGTGCCGGCCAAATGGGGGCCGGCATCGCGCAGGTTGCGGCATCGCACCATCATTCCGTCGTTCTTGTCGATCGCGATGAAGCGACCGTGGCGCGCGGCATTGACGTTATCGAACGCAACTTGAACCGCAGCGTCGAGAAAGGCCGTCTCACCGAAGAGCAGCGCGGCACGGTGCTCACGCACATCCGCCCCGAAATCGCGATTAAAGATTTTGACGTGGATATCGCGATCGAAGCCGCCAGCGAAACGCTCAAAACCAAACTCGAGATCTTCCGGCAACTGGATCAATCCACGCCGCCGGCCGCAATCTTGGCGAGCAACACCTCGTCGATCTCGATCACGCAGCTTGCCGCGGCAACACAGCGGCCGGAGCTCGTGATCGGCATGCACTTCATGAATCCGGTGCCGGTTATGCAGCTCGTCGAGATCATCCGCGGTATCGCGACCTCGCAAGCGACGTACGACTTTACGGAAAATCTCGCCCGCGAACTGGGCAAGACGCCGGTCGAAGTGCGCGATTTTCCGGGATTCGTTTCCAATCGCGTGCTGATGCCAATGATCAACGAAGCGATCTACGCGCTTTACGAAGGTGTCGGTTCGCCCGAAGCGATCGACACGGTGATGAAGCTCGGCATGAATCATCCGATGGGGCCGCTGCAGCTCGCCGACTTCATCGGCCTGGACACGTGCCTTGCGATCATGAACGTGCTCTACGAAGGCTTCTCCGACACGAAATACCGCCCGTGTCCGCTGCTCAAGCAATACGTCGCTGCGGGCTGGTACGGCAAAAAGTCCGGCAAAGGGTTCTACGACTACACGGCCGCGGCAGGACGCGCGTAACGCCGATGCAAACCGAATCCCGCGCCGCCTTCGACCTGACGGACGATCAACGGCAGATCGGCGATCTCGCCGCAGAGATCGCGCAGCGCGAGATTGCACCTCATATTGCGCAGTGGGACCGCGAGCATGCCTTTCCGCGCGAACTCTACACGAAGCTGAACGCGGCCGGGCTCATGGGCCTGCTCGTGCCCGAAGAGTATGGCGGCGCCGGCGCGGATTACGTTTCGTATGCGCGCGCCGTTGAAGAGATCGCGCGCGTGGACGCCGGTTCGGCCGTCACGGTGTCGGTGCATTCGATGATTTGCATGGCGATTCTGAAACTGGGCAGCGAGGAGCAGAAGCGCCGCTACCTTCCTAAACTCGCGCAGCACGACACGATCGCCGGATTCGCGCTCACCGAGCCCGACGCGGGATCCGATGCCGCGGCGCTGCGCGCGAATGCCAAGCGCGACGGCGATGCATGGGTGCTCAACGGCCGCAAACAGTGGTGCACTAATGGCGGCTACTCCACGGTGATGATGGGCATGTTCCGCACGGGCGGGCCGGGGGCCGGCGGCATTAGTGCGTTTCTGGTCGACAACGATCTACCCGGCGTTGCGGTGGAGAGAGTCACCGAGAAACTCGGCATTCATACGAGCAACACGTGCGACATCGCGTTCGACAATGTGCGCGTGCCGCAGAGCGCGCTGCTCGGTGAAGAAGGCACAGGCTTTAGCAATGCGATGACTGCGCTTACCGGCGGGCGCATCGGTATCGCCGCGCAGGCCTGCGGCATTCTCTCGGCGTGCTTGGATGCATCGGTGAAGTTCGCGCAGGAGCGCAGCGCGTTCGGTAAACCGATCGGCGCCTTCGAAGGCATCTCATTCAAAATCGCGCAGATGGCGACCGATTTAGACGCGTCGCGCTTGCTGACGTACCGCGCGGCCGCGCTGTACGATGCCGGCAAACCGTTTGCGGTGGAAGCCAGCAAGGCGAAATATTTTGCGTCTACGGCCGCGCGTAAACACGCTGCAGAAGCGCTGCAGATTCACGGCGGCTACGGCTACACGACGGAGTTTCCGGTCGAACGCTATTACCGCGACGCAAAGATCACGGAAATCTACGAAGGCACGTCCGAAATCCAGCAGATCATTATTTCGCGGGCTTATTTAGGGAAGTTGTAGGGCGCCTCGAAGCAAAAACGGTTCGCCGTGACAGTAACAAACAAAAAGAAAAGAGCAGATCGTAACAGATGAACTTAATGGAGTACCAGGGTAAGGAATTGTTCCGCCGCGCGGGCATTCCGGTTCCCCGCAGCCAGCACGTCACGACCGCGGATGAAGCGGCCTCGTTTGTCGGCGGCAATCCCGGAAACTGGGTCGTAAAAGCGCAAGTCCTGATGGGCGGCCGTGGCAAAGCCGGCAAAATCAAATTCGCCAAGAACGCGGAAGAAGCGCGCACGGTAGCGGCCGAGATCATGGCTACGCCGATGCCGCCGAACCGGCAGAATCCCAAAGGCGAACCGATCAATTCGCTGCTGGTCGAAGAAACGCTGAGCGTTTCTAAAGAGGCGTACGCGGCGATCGCGATCGATCGCACGACGAAAAAACCGGTGCTCATGGTGAGTGCGTTCGGCGGCATGGACATCGAAGAAGTGGCCGAGAAGCATCCCGAGTCGATCGCGAAAGCGTTCGTCGAAACCGCGGCCGGCTTCTGGCCGCACATCGGGCGCGAACTCGCATTCAAGGCGAACCTGGATCCGGGATACCGCAAAGCGCTGCCCGGCATTCTGGCCGGCCTGTACGAGCTGTTCTTCCGGTACGGTGCGAAACTGGTCGAGATCAATCCGCTCGTGCTCACCGAAGACGGACGCGTGATCGCGGCCGATTCGAAAGTCGAACTCGACGACGACGCGCTTTACAAGAATCCTGAGTTCAAGCAGTGGCAGACGGCGCTGCCGCTCGATGAAGATGAAACGCTCGCAACAAAGGCGGGCCTCGGCATCCGCAATTTCCGCCGCTTCGACGGCAACGTCGGCACCATGGCGAACGGCGCCGGTCTTGCGATGGGAACCATGGACGCGGTGAAGAACGCGGGCGGATCATTTGCGAACTTCTTGGATGTCGGCGGCGGCGCGAACGCGGAACGCGTGCGCAACTGCTACGAACTGGTGATGAACCACACGGACGCCAAAGTGTTCTTCATCAATATCTTCGGCGGCATCACACGCTGCGACGAAGTTGCCAAAGGCATCGTCGAAGCGCTCAACACGACGAAGTCGCGCAAAGTGCCGCTCGTGATCCGCCTGACCGGCACGAACGAAGAACAAGGGCGGCGCATTCTCGCCGACGCCGGCATGACGCCGGTGGAAACCATGGACGACGGCGCGGCCGAAGCAGTGAAATTGGCGGGAGTTTAGGGATGTCGATTTATTTAGATAAAAACAGCAAGGTCATCGTGCAGGGCATCACCGGCGCGGAAGGCTCGTATCATACGGGCCGCATGCTCGCGTACGGCACAAACGTCGTCGGCGGCGTGACGCCGGGCAAGGGCGGACAGAAAACCGAACACGGCCTTCCCGTTTTCAACACCGTCAAAGAAGCGATGGACGCGACGGGCGCGACGCATCAGTGCATTTTCGTTCCGCCGCCGGCCGCTGCAGACGCGCTGTTCGAAGCGTACGAAGCGGGGATCCGCTTTTCCGTGTGCATCACGGAAGGCGTTCCGGTGCACGACGTGCTCAAAGTCGTCGGCGCGACGCCGGGCATGCGCATTATCGGCCCGAACTGCCCGGGCCTCATCTCGCCGGGCAAATCCTCGATCGGCATCATGCCGGGCCACGTCTTTAAAGAAGGCAACGTTGGCCTGATCTCGCGTTCGGGAACGCTCACGTACGAGGTCGTCGATCTGCTCACGCGCGCGGGCTTCGGCCAATCGACCGCGGTCGGCATCGGCGGCGATCCGATCATCGGCACCACGTTTGTCGATTGCCTGCGTGAGTTCAAAAACGATCCGCAAACCGAAGCGATCGTGCTCTGCGGCGAGATCGGCGGCTCCGATGAAGAAGATGCGGCCGCTTACATTAAAGAGCACATGCCCGACATGCCGATCGTCGCCTTCATCGGCGGCCGAAACGCACCGCCGGGCAAATCGCTCGGCCACGCAGGTGCGATCATCTCCGGAAAATTCGGCACGCCCGAAAGCAAAATTAATGCTTTTAAATCTGCGGGCGTTCCGGTAGCGGATCGTCCCTCGCAAATTCCCGGTTTGCTCGCGCAACGGATGCCCGCACGAGTTTAACTTCAGACTTCTGTCACAATTAATAACAACGAGGCGTAGCAGAGATGCACGCCTCGTTTTCTAAACAGGAACGCAAGCGAAGGATACGAATGGGCGGCGTGCGGCTCACGGCTCGTGGGTCGTACTTTTTATATAATTCTATGGAGAACACAATGCCAAGAACGATGAAATTCCGGCATGTGTTGGTGGCCGCTCTGTTGGCCGTTGCGATGCTTGCCCAGGGAACATGGGCACTGGCAGGCACGACCGGCGGACTGAGCGGCGTCGTAACGGATCAATCCACCGGCGCTCCGGTTGCCAATGCGAAAGTAACGGCAGCCTCGCCGGCGGAAACGTCCACCACGCAAACCGACGCTTCGGGACACTTCATTTTCCTGTCGCTGTCTCCGGACACGTATACCGTCTCGGTGCAAAAAGAGAAGTTTCAAAACGCTTCCGTACCGGGCATCACCGTGTTCGCCGACACGACGCAAACGGTGGCTATTTCGCTTCAAAGCGATCTCAAAACCATCATTACGCTGACCTCAAAAGCGGCCGGCGATCTCGTCAAATCCGGCACCACTGCCGACGTCTACTCTGTCAATGCGTCGACGCAAGACAAGATTAGCGCGCTCGGCGGCGGCGGCAGCTTGAACAGCGCGTACTCGGCCGTTGCATCGGTTCCGGGCGCGTTCGTTCCGCTCAACCAAACCGGTTACTACCAAACCGTCCACATCCGCGGCGGCGACTACGATCAGGTCGGATACGAACTCGACGGCGTTCCGGTGAACCGCTCGTTCGACAACTATCCCTCCGGCGCGCTCTCGTCGCTCGGTATGCAAGAACTCCAGGTGTATACGGGCGCGGCTCCGTCGAACTCGGAAGGCCAGGGTCTTGCCGGTTACATCAACCAAGTCATCAAGACCGGCACGTATCCGGGATTCGGCCTTGCCGATCTCGGCATCGGATCGCCGTCGTTCTATCACAAAGCGGCAGTT
>JAICWY010000081.1 GCA_025934645.1 Vulcanimicrobiia bacterium | reverse complement strand
GTATGCGATCGGCGCGCAGGCCGCGTATCCCGGGCGGCAAGTCGTCGCGTTTACCGGGGACGGCTCCATGACCATGCAGCTGGGCGATTTCCTAACGTGCGTGCAGCACAATCTTCCGGTGAAGATTGTGGTCATCAAAAACAACACGCTCGGCCTCATCAAATGGGAGCAGATGGTTTTTCTGGGCAACCCGGAGTGCGGCGTGCAATTCGCACCGTGCGATTTCGTGAAGTTTGCCGAGGCCTGCGGCGGGCACGGCGTGCGGATCGACGATCCGCAGCGCTGCGGCGAGCAGATGAAAGAGGCGCTGGCCATGCAAGGGCCCGTCATTATCGAGTGCGTGGTCGATCCGCACGAGCCGCCGATGCCCGCGATGGTAAAGCGGGAACAAGCGGTGCATATGTATCAAGCGCTGGCGCAAGGCTCTCCCAACCGCAAGAAGATCGCGCTCACGATCGTGGGCGACGTTCTCGAAGAATCCGGCTACGAAGCGAGTCCCGTAAGCGTCATTCCGAATCCCGTCGGTTCCGCGGCGCGAAAAATTTTCGACACGATCACGCGGAAAGACGGAGACCGCGAGTAGTTGTGGACGCATGCGCTCAATGGGATTCTGAGCACCTACGGATACCTTGCGGTTCTCGTCTTCGTTCTGATTGAAACCAGCGGCATTCCGTTCCCCGGCGAGACCATGCTGGTGCTCGCTGGGGCGTTTGCCGGCAGCACGCACAAGATTTCAATTTATTGGGTTATTTCCGCCGCGATCGCCGGCGCGATTATCGGCGACAACATCGGTTTTTGGATCGGCCGCTGGGGCGGAATGCGTTTGCTCAAGCGCTACGGCCACATCATTCACGTGCAGGAAGGCGATTTAAAAATCGGCTTGTATCTGTTCGACCGCTACGGCAGCAGCATCGTCTTTCTGGCACGATGGATCCCACTCTTGCGCATGTGGGGCGCGCTGCTCGCCGGATGCATGCGCTTCGATTGGAAGCGCTTTTTGCTGTTCAATGCGCTCGGCGGCATCGGGTGGGCCGTGTTCTACGGGACGATGGCGTACTTCTTCGGCGACATGCTCAAGCGCGTCGAGGGAAGGAGCTTCTTTGCCGCGCTCGGGCTCGCGGTATGTTTGGTCGTGTTCTTTTTCATCATCGAGCGGCGCAAGCACGAAGCCTGGAAGCAAAAGGCGCAGCAGGCCTTTCCGGAGCCGCTCTAAGCGCGATCGAGTTCGACCAGGTAGAAGCCTTTGGGGGAGAGCTCTATCGTGATGCCGCGATGCAAGTCGTCAGCGGATAAGCTGCGCGTTTGCCAGGTCTTGCGCAGACTGTCGTACTCACGCGCCGAATACTCGCCTTCCGCTACGTCGCGAATGCGCAGCGCGGTTGTCACGCTGCGATCCACGGTGTTCCCGGCCATGGCGCAGATCCGGCTGCCCTCGCGTACGCCGACCGCGATGGCGTCATCGCCGCTGACTTGCACGCGGTCCTCGAGATGCTCTTCGAGCACGCTGAGCGGGGCTGTTGTATCGATGGTCATGGTCGACCATACGCGCATTTCCGGTACGCACGCAGCAAACCAGGTGAGATATTCTCCCTGGTACGGCGCGTTGCGCAGACCGCACCAAGTCCAATCCGATGGCAGGTTGGGTTCCACGCGTGCGCGTTCGCCGGAGATGTCGAATCCGAGCGTGCCTTCGATGACCGCCCAGACGTAGCGCGGCGGAAACCAGGGCGAGAGCTCCATGCCTTGGTTCACAAGTGTTTCGCCGTGCAGCCATTCTGAGAATTGTCCCGGTACGGTGTTGTTGCGCTGCGGATTGCGCGCGTAATTTTCGAATCCGTTCATGAGCGCTTCTTGGCTGAAATCGGGAATGATCTGCGCCGCCGCCTTTGCGAACCAAAACGTAACGCCGTTCCATACACCGCCCAGGCAGCCGCTGGCGCCTTCGGGATCGTAGTTGATCGCGTCGTACGGAATCGTGCGCATGCCGCCCGGCGTCCAAAAATCGCGATCGCTCAGCCGGCGCAGAATGCGCACCGACGTATCGCGATCTGCGACTCCGAAGATCACCGGCAGAACGAGATCGCACGTAATATCGCTGCGCGGCGTACCGTCAACATCAATGTTCAAATAATAGAGGCCGTTCGCCGGGTTGATGAGATGCCGGTTTATCGCATGACGCAGGTCATGCGCGAGCGACGCGAACTCGTCCGCGGTTTTCGAGTCGCCGCGAGCGCGGGCTAATGCGGCCAGGCTTCGAAACGCTGCGTAGCTCTCGGAATTGATTTCGGTAACGGCGCCGCTGAGGCGATAGCCTTCGATCACGTTGCGCCAGCCGGCGATGCCTTTCGAGCCGGTTTCCTGGGAGGTGCACCATACCAGGCCATCGTCGTTTCGTTGCGAGGCGATGTAGCGGCCCGCGTTCACGAGTTTGTCGTAGCATTTATCCAGGAAAGCTTTGTCGCCCGTGAGCTGATAGTGATGCCACGCACTCCATACGATAAGCGGCGTATCGTCGTTGATGTTCAGCCCGAAGTCTTCGGTTTTTCCGTCGAGCATGTTGTAGAACTCGATGATCTTGCCGTTTTTCTCTTGACGCGAGATGAACTGCATCAAGCATTCTTCGGCGAAATTCGGACGGAAATAGTCGGCGCCGGCGCAGAACCAGGCGGCATCGCGCCCGACGCTATTGTTAGAGTCCGTCGGGTCGTTCGTGAAGCCCCAGCCCAGGGGCGTCTTGAGCATGACGCGCTGCATGTTGGCCTTGGCCCAGAGGACGCCGCGATTGATCTCGGCGTTCGGCGTCATTGCGATCGACCGGCCGAGGAGATTGTGATACTCGTCCTGCGTCGCCTTGAGGGCGGCGTCGGCTTTCGGTGCGCTTTTGTAGATATTTTTCGCGTGCGCGACGCCGTCTGCGCTGACCGACAGCCGGAACTCGAGCGAAGCGTGCTCTTGCGGCTCGAGCTTTGTGGAATATTGCAGCACGCCCATCGCAAGGCCGCGAGGCGCCTTCGTGTTCTTCGCGAGCGGCGCCGGAAACGTGCCGGTAACCGCCATCGCGTGATCGATCGAGACTTCGTATCCGCGCGGCTCGCGCGTCGCGCCGACGATCCGCGTAAGCTTCGCATCGTCCTTGCTGTGCGCGACGAGCGCACGCAGGCGTTCGTCGTACTGCACGACCAGCTCATCGTCCACATTGCGTGCCATCTCGCAAAATGCGAACGTACCGATGTGCTGCGTTTCTTCAGAGTCGTTATGAAATTCAATCACGTAGTGGACGATAGATTCGTGCACGAACACGTCTTCGCGAATGTAGACGCCGTTGGAGAGCATGAACTTATGCTCTTGGTGCTCGGGGAACATGAAGTAATGCCCCGAGATCTCTTCAAGCTTCGCGCCTGTCGTTTCGTCCCAATGACGCGGGGCAAACGTTTTGAGCAGCGACTCGCCCGCGTCGACGCAAAAGATTTTTTCGATTGCGCCGGTGGCTTTAATCTTCATCTGGATCTGCGGACTGCCCAGCAGGCTGCCGGAAGCCATGTCGGAATCCGCCAAGCGGTAGGACCCGAAGTTGTGCGGCCACCGGAGTTTGGTGGTCCGCTCCGGCGTGCTTACGACGTTCGGCCGGTACGTAACAGTGCGCGAAGTATCCATATGTACGATATGCCCCGTACGCATGCTCCGCTCAACGTCATGCTGTAACGACCGAATTGATGTTAACTGAAGTTATTCCTCGCTAGGGAAGGGCTTGAAACGCATTGTTTCTACCAGCGAGAAGCGTGGCGCCATAGCATTCGGATCCGGTGGGGCGTTTCCGGATCCGGATCGGTTTGCGTGAAGCCTAAACCGCGATACAATGCGAGGGCGCCGACATTGTCCGGATCCACAACGAGGTCTACGTCGGTCTGATGCCGCCTCAAGATCTCCATTATCAGCGTGCGCGCGAATCCGCGCCGCCGAAAGCTTGGATGTATCGAAATCGACCGGATACGTACGGTTGTGCCCGTCGCATGCCCGAGTATCCATCCCACTATAGTGCCGTTCGGCAGTGTCGCGACGTAGGGCTCGTACTCATGCGTGCTCTCGATATGTTCGTAAAACTCAGCCTTGTATTGATCGCCGGACGAAAACGATAGCCGGTCGATGTCGCGTACTTTCGGGACATCGTCGACGTTAAGACGCCGTATCACTGAAGTTCCCGTTGTCCTTTACCTAAAGCGTAATTCGGAACTTTAGGGCTTTGCCGCCGCCGTTTTGCGGGAGTTTATCGAAGCGCTCTACGAGCTGTCCGCCGTTCGAGAGAATTACGCGTTGCGATGCAACATTGTCCACGTCGGTGGTGATGTCGACGTACGGCAAACCAATTGCGCGCGCTTCCGGCAGCATCTGCGCGAGCGCTGAGGTGGCATATCCGCGTTTGCGCTTCCATGGAACGACTGAATAGCCGATGTGCCCTAAGCATGTCGGCGGCAATTCGGTGGTGCCGTGCGCCCAACGCAAGCCGATGCTGCCGCAAAATTCGCCGTCCCACATCCAGCGCCCGATCCCGGGTAAGCGCGGGACGAAGGATCCGTCGGGCAATTGCACGGGCCCGGCGGAGGCGTTGCGATCGTCGAAGCGTTGAAAGAAGGCCTGCGGATCGTGCGCGATCTGTTCGCGCAGGCGCGCGACGCCGCCGGAAAGGCCTTCGTCGAATTCGTAACCGCGCTCGAGCGCCGCAAGGTAACTCGCGACGTGCTCTTGCGATGGGCGTACCAGCAGCATGGGCACGTAGTTATTTATGGATCCGCAAGCCGGATCGCCCGTGAGCGCTTAGCAGCAGTGCAGAGAAGTGGATGCCTTTCAAATATCGCGCCCGGCGCCCGGCACGGCCCTTGCCCTTATTCGAATTTCCGTAAGTTGCCGTTAACGCGTGGTGATTCGGGCAAAGCACGCGAAGGTTTTCTGGACGGTTGTTTCGCGCGTTGCCATCAATGTGATCAACCTGCAACGGGACCAAACCGGTCGATGGGTTTCGTTCGCCCCAACCGCATACACTGCATTTAAAGCCGCTCGACTCCATCAAGTAACGACGGATGTGGATTGACGGCTTATCGAAAGAAGTCGTCGTGCCGTCGATTTCGCCGCTCTTCCATCTCACGATATAGCGTTCGTACTGGTGCTGCAACTGGCATCGTTGACAGCAGTAGAGCGATGCAGTGCGTTTAACGAATTTTGCGCACAAATCGCGCGCGCATTTGGCTCGATGCTTCATCGAACAAGTGTTCGATGCGACCTGGACCGACGCCTGCGACAAAACTCGCGTGCGGGCTTAAAAAAATGTATGGAGCCGACGGCCGGATTCGAACCGGCGACCTGCTGATTACGAATCAGCTGCTCTACCAACTGAGCTACGTCGGCGGGGACCCGCATTGGTTCTCGCCGGCCCTTAGCGCACCTGCCGTACTATACAGAATTTAAACGCTAGTAATTTTCTACCATGGGAAGCAGCGAGCGAAGCTGCGAGAATGGTGCCATGACTGCGTTCGGCGCGCTTGGCTCGAGTCTCGTTGAACTGCAGAGGTGCGGTTTCTTTCAGTGGTTCAATCTGGAGGCGGCTGAAATGAACGGCGCGTTGACGGTTTTCCGGCCGTCGGGTCCGACGTTTCGTAATGACGTAGCGCTGGAGGCATGGAACGGTTTCGGCGGCGCGCTTACGGTGCTGCGTCTGTGCTTATCGCGCGCGTTTATCGACGGGACGCAGTGGCGCGCGTTCGCGTCGGACATTGTTGCGAGTTTTTTCCGCGACGTGCTTGGCGAGAGCGCGTTGAGCGTTGCGTTGGAGGAAGAGGCGCCGGTGTTACTCTCGCCGGACGAAGAATGCCTCGTGCAAGTTTATCGCGGCGCGAAACAAAGTGCTCGTACTGCTTACGGCACGCTCATGTTGTCCGGTGAAAACGATACGCGTAACGGCGTGCCGGTGGTCATTTTCTCCGTAGCGGCGCGATAGGTTACGCGGAGATCTTCAGTTCCTCCAGCAAATCGGCGTTCTCCGTCACTACTTTGTGCAATGCCAGCGACGCCGGCGATTGCGCGCTCGGGAGCAGTGCGAGAAACGCGCGCAGCTCCGTGATGAAGCGCCGCCAGTATTGCGTGCGCGCGCTTTCCGTTACCGCAGGCGCTAGCGCCCGCACGTAGGCGCGCTGCACGAATGCGGCGCTGTCTTGCAGCGCGAGATCCTCGCCGGCGACGTCGTAGAGACGCGCGGCCATGTCTTGGCACGAGGCCAGAAGTTCCATCGTAAACATCGTCGTGTCTTTCATGCTGATGCGTGTCGTTTCTGAGACGGTTTTTGAGTAAGAAATGTGACGAAAGGGCTAAAACAGGCCACGAATGCGCCCGCGGCCATGAGCGCGTCGCCATATGCCAGGATATTGGCCTGTGCGGCGACGAGATGCGCGAGTTGCGCTGCCGGATGCGATTGCAGAAATGATGCGACCGGCTGACGGGCAAGCGTAGCATTGGCGGCCAGCACGGTTTGGTGGAATTGCTCGCGGCGATCCACCAGCGTTACCAGCGCCGCGGACGCGATCGAGCCGCCGAGTTGAAAGGCGAGGATGATAAACGCGGAGGCTTTCGGCGCTTCCTTGGGCACGGCGCGCAGCGTCGCGACAAGTAGGGGCGAGTAGATGAACGAGATGCCGAAACCGCACAGCAGCTGCGGACCGACGAACGAGACGAAATCGGATTCCGCCGTCATTTCGCGTCCCAGCCAGATCGCGCCGATGCCGAAGACGAAGAGTCCGCCGCCGATGAGCCAGCGCAGATCGAGCCGCAGATTCTTCATGAGCCGGCCGATCGGAAACGTGAGAAACACGAGCGGCAACGCGCGCGCCGCCATCAGCATGCCGGATTGCGTTGACGTGAAGCCGAGCGCAGTTACCGTGAACTGCGGCAGCAGCAGTGCGCCGCCAAAGATGCCGACCGCGTTGGCGACGATCGTGAGCGAAGCGACCGAAACTGCGCGATGTTTCAGGACGCGCAAATCGACGATGGGGTTCGGCGTTGTGAGTTCCCACCAAATGAATCCGGCGAGTCCAACCAGCGCAATGAACGCGCACGTGACGATGCGCGAATCGGAGAACCAATCGTACTGCTGGCCTTGATCGAGGACGTACTGCAGCGATCCGATCGTCGCGATGAGCAGCGCAAGACCGACCGCATCAACCGGTTCGCGCGTAGGCTTCGTATTGTCGCGCAGGTACAGCCACAGCACGCCGGCCGCGATGATGCCGGGCAATATATTCACATCGAAGATCCACGGCCACGACATGTTATCGGTGATGATGCCGCCGATCGTCGGACCGACCGACGGGCCCAGGATCGTCGCGAACGAGAAGATGGATTGGCTCAGGCCGAGCTCTTCGTGTGCGTACGTATCGCGCAGAATCATCTGCGCGGTCGAGAGTAATCCGCCGCCGAACGCGCCTTGCACGATGCGGAAAACGATGAGCTCGTCCAGCGAACCCGCCATGCCGCACAGCACGGACGCGGCGGTGAACCCGAGAATCGAGACTAAGAAGTAATTCTTGCGGCCGAAGCGGCGCTGCAGCCACGGCGTTATTGGAATGACGACGACGTTCGCGATTACATACGCCGTTACGACCCACGTGCTCTCATCGACCGTCGCGCCGAGATTGCCTTGAATCGTGGGCAACGCGACGTTCACGATCGTCATGTCGATCATCTGAAGCAGAGCGGCAAGCATTACGCCGCCGACGACTATTGCGCGGCGCGCGCCGTGCTCCACGAGCGACGCCGGAGCGGCGGGTACGGGCGTTGGGACAGTATCGAAGAGAGCGCGCCGCCTTTGCGGCCGCGGCTGTGTTATCACTACTGGTGGTATTCCTACTGAAGGTGGTGTGTGCTAGAATACCGAGAACGGTTATCCTATTACTAGCCCCTAGGTTATCCTAGTACTACGAGTGATATGAACGAGACATTTGTGCATCGCCAAGAGCTGGCGGATTTCTTGCGTACGCGGCGGGCGCGGCTGTTGCCCAGCGACGTCGGTTTGCTCAATGGAACTCGCCGCCGCACGCCCGGGTTGCGCCGCGAAGAAGTCGCGCTGCTCGCGAACATCGGCGTAACGTGGTACACGCGTTTGGAGCAGGGCGCGCCGATCAACGTGTCTCCCTCCGTGCTCGCAAGCATCGCGAAAGCGCTGCAACTCACCGAACACGAACGCGAGCATTTGTTTTTACTGGCCGGGCAGCGCCCGAGCGAACCAACCATCGCGGAAACCGAACACGTCAGCGAAATGCTGCAGCGCGTGCTCGACGGGCTCGATCCGAATCCCGCCGTGATTCGCGGCCGTCGTTACGACGTGCTCGCGTGGAACCGCGCGGCGGTCGCGCTCTTCGGCGATTACGCCGCGATGGACGAGCGCGAACGCAACGTGCTCTGGCGCTTCTTCATGCAGCCCGATACGCGGTGCTGTTTGCAGCGCTGGGATGAGGTCGGCCCCAAGCTGGTCGCGCAGTTCCGCGCCGTAGCGGCAAAATATCTCGAGCATCCGTGCTTTCAGAAGCTGATCTCCGAACTGCTCGAGGGCAGTCCGGAATTCGCGCATTACTGGTCGCAGCACGACGTGCGCAACGCCACCGACGGCTTCAAGTATCTGTATCATCCCGAAGCCGGCGAGATGACGCTGGAGTATACGACGCTGACCGTGCCGGATTATCCCGACATGCGCATGGTGATCTATACGGCCGCGAAAGGCTCGCCGGAAGAAGCGAAGCTGCAGCGCGTTTTGGATCGCGAACAGGCACTCGCAATACCAGGATAAACGCGGTTACGCACCGCGCGAAGATCGCGCAACGCTGCGCGGCGCGCATGCATCATGGGGTGCATGGGAACGAAAATCGACATACACGCGATCCGCATGCTTTTAGCGCGGATGTAATTTAGCCGCCGCGGGCGGTGAAGCCGGGGTTGGGAGCGTCTTTATCCGGTAGGGTGCCGGTTCCGCCGGTTGTTTGTTCGGGTGCGGGTTTCTCGCGTTCGCGTTCTTCGTCTACTTCGGGCGGTTTTTCGGCGTTCTTCCGTTCCATGCGCGTATCGTGCCCGCTCGCGCGGGTAAGTACGCCATGACGTGAAGATTCGAGCGCTTCTCACCCTCGGCGTGCTGACGCTTGCCGCCTGTCACGGGCGTCCGGTGAGTCAGATCAATCCGCTGCACGCCGCGCACAACGCGATG
>JAICWY010000087.1 GCA_025934645.1 Vulcanimicrobiia bacterium | reverse complement strand
GTACGTGCAGCTGCAGGGCTCGTTCTTTCCGGGGCCCGGCCAAGGGTTCTCGTCGACGAACGTGCAGTTCTCCACGCCGTTCGGGCGCGGCGCATGGCTGCAATTCCTGGGCGACGTCGATTGGAAGAACAAAGCGCGCATTGAAAACAAGAGCATCTACTACAGCCGCATCATCGGCGATTGTTATCAGGTGCAGCTGCAGTACAATCAGAACGCGCGCGCGGTAAACGTCACGGTGAGCCTGCTCGCATTCCCCTCGCAGGCCGCGACATTCGGCCTCACGACGACGGGCTCGATCATTCCGTCGAGCTTCAACGGCATTACGCCGTAGGTTTACGGCACGTCGCACTGCGGGTGACCGCAGTTGCACGTCTCCATTTCAATCCCGTTTTCTTGTGCGTCTTTGCAGGCCTGAGAGCAGTACTGCTCGGTCTCCATCTCCGCCGTAATTTCGCAGTTGCACATGTCGTGGGCGCATTCCATCGTTCTTTGCATGGAAACCCTTTGCCCGGTTAGGGATTGTTTAGCACCTCACCGCCGGCGATTTGCGCGGAAGAATTCGCAACCTGCGGCCATCCCGCCACGGCAGTCCAAGGCGCATCGAACGAGGTGGCCGTGTCGTAGTTGTGCGACGGCGGGAGCGGCGGAAGCCACGACGCATCGTTCGGACCACCCAAACCCGGGGCATCGATCACCTGTCCGCCCGCGCCCGCGCCGGTGCTCGGCGATACCGTGAACCAGTTGATGAACCAAACGCCCGCGAAGGGCTGCGTCGTCGGTGACGGACCCGGCGAACCCGATGGCGACGCGGACGGCGAAGCGCTGGGCGCGGCCGTGGCGCCGCCTTGCGCGAGGCCGGCAAAGAGAAAACGATCGACCGTGACGCAGAGCTGCGTTTGCTGGCCGTTGCAATTGGGATTGAGTTGCAGATTTTGCGGGTTGTACGTCAACGGACCGTAAGCAGTCTTTTGCGTTCCGCCGCCCAAATTCTGCTGATTGAGAAATTCGAAGAGTGCGGCTTGAGGTGATGCTTGACCGGGAAGTTGGTACACGAGGATTTCGAACGAATAATCTTTCCAGTTTTGCTGCGGATTGCCGTTGATCGCATACGGTTCCGTGCCGGTACCGCTGGTGTTGAGCACCATCACGTACCACGTCCCCGTGAAATTCATCGGGCCCGCAGTATTGAACTTGATCTGCATCTGGCCGGGCTGCAAACCCTGGCTGGAGGTTCCCGTGCGGTCAGGCGTAACCTGACGGCCACACGCAACTAACGTGAGCGCTATAGCAGAGACGACGAAGATTAGTTTACGTAACATCGGTACCTCCGCGCGCGTGCTCGAGCTGGCGGGTGCCATGCTCGGCGCGCTTGCGCTCGCATTCGCGTTTCCGAAGAACGGTCAGGCATGGCTGGCTCCGTTCGGGGCGGCGGCGCTGTTCTGGGCTTGGCAACGCCTCTCCTGGAAACGCGCGTTCTTCACCGGATGGTTCGCCGGCACGATCTTCTTCGCCATCAACTATTCGTGGTTCACCTATACCGTCGGCGATTATGTCGGCTCGCTCGCTTTCGCCGTCGTGCTGATCCCCGCGCTCGTTGAAGCGCTCGCATGGGGCCTGAGCGCAGTCTGCTTCAGCGTCGCACTGCGTGTGTGCCCCGCATGGCTTGCTCCCGCGGCAGGCGCGGCGGCATTCACGGTATTCGAATGGTTGCGATCCATCGGCCCCGTCGCCGTGCCTTTCGCGCAGATCGGCTACAGCCAGACGAGCACGCCGCTTGGCGTTTTCGCCGCGTACATCGGGTGCTTCGGCGTCACGTTCGTCGTCATGCTGCTGGGCGGCTATCTCGCGCTTGCGGTGCGAACGCGTCGCGCGCGCGCGCTCGCCACGTGTGCCGTGATCGTCGGCGTGGCGTGGGCGGCGTGTTACGCGGCTTGGCCCGCACGGCACGCGGTTGCGCCGGCGCTGCGCGTGGCCGCCGTGCAAGGCAATATTCCGCAATCGCTCAAAGCCAACGACGTGCAGCTCGGCGTGGATCGCTACACCGCGATGACGAAGCGGCTCGCGCCGCTCCATCCGGCACTGATCGTGTGGCCTGAAACCGTTATTCTAACAAATCTGAACTTCAGCGACCGGTACTGGAATCTCGCCGCGCTTGCGCCGGATCAACGCAGTGATATCGAACAGCAACAGGCGTACGCCGCTACATTGCGCAGACAGTTTGCCGCGCTGGCGAAATCGCTGAACGCGACACTCGTCGTCGGCAGCCAGGATCTGCACTACGGCGGCGAGGGCTTGAAGATATACAACGCGCTCTACACGTTCGGTCCCGGCGGATCGCTTGTGAACGTGTACGATAAGCGCCAGCTCGTGCCGTTTGCGGAATCGCTGCCGGCACCGGCGATCTTCGGGCATTTGCCGAGCGCAAATTTGATCGGACGTTTCGGGCACGGGCGCATTGATGCCGTCATTCCGGCCGGCGGGATGCTTTTCGCGCCGCTCATTTGCTGGGAATCGGCCTTCGCCGATTTGGTGCACGCTCAGATACGCAACGGCGCGCAGGTTTTGATCGTGCCCACGGACGACGCGTGGTTCGGCGAATCATCCGGCACGTATCAACACGCGCAGATCGCGCAGATGCGCGCGATCGAATCGGGCGAATGGGTCGTGCAGGCTGCGTCGACGGGCATCAGCGGAATCATTTCACCCGATGGACGTTGGGTGGAAGCCCTGCAACTCGACAAGCAAGGCGTCGTCGTGGGAAACGTAGGTTTGCCCGCGGGTTCGTTCTTTGCGCGCATCGGTCCCGATCCGGTGGCTTACGGATGCGTGGCCGTATACGTCTTGTTGTTGTTGATCGGCATTGCTAGTAATAAAAGGCGGCCGTCGAGATGATTAGGCGGCCGTGGTTCAAACCGGCAATAATCCTCGTTGCGATCGTGCTCGTGGCGTGGTTCGTCGCCGGAATTATGCGCGCCGGCAACAACGAACAGGCGCCGCCGCCAAGTTCTCAGCAGATCACGCTGCACGGCGGACACGTGCGCGGAAACCGCATCAGCACGCGTTCGTGGAGTTTCGATTACAAAAGCGCGCAGATGACGCCCGACGGTACGGTCGCATCGGTAGACGGTGTGCGCAACGGTATTTTATACAAGAACGGAAAGCCGTACCTGAGCATGTCCGCCGAACACGTTTCAGTCAACACGCAGTCGTTCGACTTCACCGCTACCGGCGACGTACACGTCACGTGGCTTCATCCCAAAGACGGCGTAACAAAGTCGTTCGATACCGATCTCGTGCAGTGGGCGAATGCAACCAAGATGCTTGAATTGCAGCATCCCAGCTACTTCCGCACCGGCAGCGAAACGCTGAAAGTCGCTTCGATCGAAGTGAATTTCAACACCGGCTCGATCAAGTTAGGAAAAGTCGAGGGCGCCGTACAAGCTCCCGGACCATGAAGAACGCGATCGCGGCGCTCGTGCTGCTTTTGGTAACCGCGTGCTCCGGCGCGTCTCACGGCGAGCAGCAAGGCACGCCGCAGCCGCAGCCCACGCTGCTCATCCAGTCGCGGGGCGCCGTCGTTCCGCTAACGGCCGCAGTGCGGCAAATCGCGTTCCGTCCGGTTATTCCGGGCGCGCAAATCGCCGCCGTAGCCCTGATTCCGCCGCTGGGCGGCGCGGACTCGCGGAAAACGCATGGACTGGCAATAGAATATGCGCGCGATGGCGCCGCGCTGCTGCTCTCGCAGTGGCCGCGTCCGGGCTTTCCCCTATCGGTGAACGGCGTCGATCTCACCGCGAGTCCGTGCGCCCCCGTCGCCTACAAGAGCGATGGCCTTCTGTGGACGACCCGCAACGGACTGGTGATGACGCTTCAACCGGACGGCAGCCTTGCCGCATCGCGCCTCGCACGCGAGGCCGAGCGGTTACTCGGTTCCGCCGGCTGTCGTAAGAAGGGGCGTTAGCCCTCTTCCTCGCCTTCGGTCTTGCCGCCGCCGGCGAGATTCTTCTTCGCCTCGGCGATGAGTTTTTTGACCTTCTGGCCGCCTTTGTGGCCTATTTCCTCGTAGAAATCGGCTCCGTACTTTTCTTTGACGACCTTGCCGCCTTTTTGTCCGATCGATTCGTAGAATTCAACCCCATGACGCTGCCGGGTCGCTTGCCCCCCTTTGCGCCCGATCTCTTCATAGAATCCCGAGCCGTACCGGTCGCGGACGGTGTTACCGCCCTTCTTACCGGCCTCTCGCACGGACATCTCGCCACCCGGCTGCTTGTCGTCGGACTCGCCTTTGGTGGGTTTTGCCATTGAATGACCCCGGTGGAAAAAGAAATTAAGGGATGCGGCGCCTATGAAGGCTTGCGTTTGAGTTTCTGGCCGCCTTTTTGGCCGATCACTTCGTAGAACGACGGGCCGTACTTTTCTTTCGTCGCCTCGCCGCCTTTGCGACCGATTGCTTCATAGAATTCGGTGCCGTACTTAGCTTTCACCCGCTCGCCGCCACGCTTGCCTGCCTCCCGGACAGTCATGCCGCCGCCCGGTCCCTGCGGTTGATCTTGAATCGCCATGCCAGTAACACACCTCGAATGTGAGAAAGTTCAGGGACTAGTTACCCACTCGACCGCCTGTTAAACGAAGCAGCGGCAAGGACTATGAATTTGTGATCTCGACGGTTTTACATAACGCCACAATTATCGACGGCACCGGCCGCACACCTTTTGTAACCGACGTCGGTATCGTCGGCGATCGTATCGCATTGATCGGAAGTTTAGAAGAACGCGATGCGGTTTCGCGTATCGACTGCTCCGGATTAACGCTCGCACCCGGCTTCATAGACGTACATTCCCACAGCGATGAATTGTGGCTCGCGCTTCCGCGGTGCGACGGCAAAATTGCGCAAGGCGTCACGACGGAAATCGGCGGCAATTGCGGCATGTCGGTTGCGCCGCTGCGCGGCCCCGCGCTCGAACGCGTAAAGCGCAGCGCCCGGCACGTGGACGTCGACGTGGAATGGCGGGGCCTCGACGAATTCTTCTCGCTGGTAGAACGCAACGGCGTGGCTTTAAATGTCGCAACGCTGGTGGGCCTGGGCACCACGCGGCAAGCAGTAGCCGGCGACTCGGAACGGGCGCTGGAGTCTGCTGAAATAGCCGAGCAGCAACGCATCGTGCGTGAGGCGTGCGAGCAAGGTGCGATCGGTGTCTCGAGCGGACTGATCTATCCGCCGTCGAGTTACGCGAACCTCGACGAGCTCGCAGCAATGGCATCGGCCGCGCGCGATGCCGGTGCCCCGCTCTACGCATCGCACGTCCGAAGCGAAGCAGACGAACTGATTCCCGCGATCGCGGAAGCGCTCGAGGTAGGACGCCGCGCGGAAGTGACCGTGCAGTGTTCGCATCACAAAGCGTCCGGCAAAAACAATTGGGGCAAAGTGCATCAGACGCTCGCGATGATCGACGGCGCGCGGGCCGGCGGCATGAGTGCATACTGCGACGTGTACCCGTACGTCGCGAGCTGGACGGAGCTCGCAACGATCTTGCCGGCCGATGCGCGCTTCGGCGGCATCGCGCAAACCATCGAACGGCTATCCGATCCGGAAAGCGCAACCGCGATTGCATTGTATTTGAACTTGAAATTCGACGGCGTTTGGAACGACGTCATGATCACCGAAGTTGCGTCGGATAAAAACGCGGAGCTCGCGGGTCTGCGAATGGACGAGATCGCGCGCGTTTGGCGGCTCTCGCCCGCACAAGCGGCAATTCGCTTGCTGCGCGAAGAGCGGCTGGAGGTGGGCGCTGTGTTCTTCAAGATGAACGAAGACGACGTAGCGAGCGTGCTCTCGGCCCCGTTTTGCTGCATCGGCAGCGATGCGTCTATTCGCGCGCTGCAGGGACCAACCGCGCGCGGAGTGCCGCATCCACGCACGTTCGGAACCTTTCCGCGGATCTTCGGACGCTTCGTCCGTCAGCGAAAAACGCTGGATATGGTGGAAGCTGTGCGCCGTATGACATCGCTGCCGGCGCAGATTTTCCGCTTGCGCGATCGCGGGACTATCGAGCGTGGAATGTTCGCGGATCTCGTCCTCTTCAACAGCGATACGGTTTGCGACACGGCGACGTATGAAGCGCCGTATCGCTTCCCTGCCGGCATTCGCGACGTGTACGTGAACGGCACCGCAGTCATGCGCAACGGCGGCTTTACGAATGCCTTGACGGGACGCGTGTTGCGGAACGGCGGTTGAGCCCCGCTTACCACCCCCGCAGGCAACGCTGTTTAGAGTGCATAGGGCGATGGTAGAATGAGTGTGTCAAGACAAGACAGAGGTTTAGTCCAATGGCTTAGCTTGTAGAGGGCCGGTTGAAAAACCGGTCCTCACTCTTTTTGTGCGGCCGCTTCCAATGCTTCGTAAACGGCTTTCGTGCGCTCGCGAAGATGCACCAGGTCGCCGTCGTTCTCGATGCAATACGTCGCAAGAGCACGGGCGCGCTGCGGATCGATCTGCGCGGCCATGCGCGCGCGCACTTGCGCCTCGCTCAAGCGATCGCGCTTTATCACGCGTTCGACGCGCTGTTCTTCTGGCGCAATCACGACGATCGACGCGTCGACGCGGTCCACATACCCTGTTTCGAAGAGCAGGGGCACGACATGAACGATGAGTTGCCCGGCTTTCGCGTAGCGGTCGTATTCGTCTGCGAGCCGGCGCACGTGCGGATGGACGATCGCGTTGAGGCGTTCGCGTGCCTGCGGATCGTTGAAGACGATCTGGCCGAGCGCACCGCGATCCAAATGCCCCTCGCGCACCACCGCCGGCCATACTCGCGCGATTTCGCGCAGTCCGTCGCTCCCGGGCGCGACCGCCTCGCGCGCCAGTTTGTCCGTATCGACGATGCACGCGCCGAGCGATTCCAGCACTCGCGCGACCTCACTCTTGCCGGACCCAATGCCGCCCGTAAGTCCAACTCGCATAAAAGAGAAGTGCCACGGGAGACGATAAATTCCCGTGGCACTTCAAGGGGTAACGACGACGCCGGTTAGGCCTCGGGGGCTTCTCCGCCGCCGTCTACGTCCGCGACGTATTTCTCGATCTCTTCGGGCGGAATGTCGGCAACATGCTGAATCGACGCGGTGATGCGGCGGGTCGCATGGTTGATCGTGAGCAGCGTGACCTCGACTTCTTGGCCGGGGCTGAACTGCGCGCCCGGATCGAACTCGCCCTTCGGTACCATCGCCAGCACGCCCGGAACGATCTCGACCAAGAGATAATTCGGCGTGACTTTAACGACTTGCGCCGTAAGCTTGTTCGTTTCGTACAGCTTGTCCGCGTGTTCGTCCCACGGATCCGGCAGCGCGTGCTTGAGCGACAGGCTGACCTTCTTCGCGTCGGGATCGAACTTCATGATCTCGACGTTGACGACGTCGCCGATCTTCACGACCTCCGACGGGTGCTTGATGCGCGCGTAGCTGAGTTCGCTGTTGTGAATCAGGCCGTCGATGCCGCCGAGATCCACGAATGCGCCGAACTCTGCCAGACGGACGACCACGCCTTCGCGGATCTGTCCGACTTCCAGCGTGCCGAGCAGCTCTTGCTTCTTCGCGTTGAGCTCTTCTTCGAGCACGAGGCGCTGCGAGAGCACCACGCGATGGCGCTTGTGATCCAGATCGATCACTTTTAAGCGCAGCTTTTTACCGACGAGTTCGTCGAGATTACCCACCGGCTGACGGCGGATCTGCGATGCCGGAACGAAGCCGCGCATGCCGAGGTCGACGAGGACGCCGCCCTTGACGACTTGCGTCACCGTCGCTTCGATCACTTCGTCGCGATCGTGCGCTTCAATGACTTTCTCCCACGTCTTGAGCGCGCGAGCGCGGCGCTCGGACAGGAAGAGCGTGCCGTCCATGTCGTCGATGCGATGGATCATGACTTCCAGCGTATCGTTGACTTTGAGTTCTTTGGGCTCGATGGCGAGCGAGAGTTCGCGGAACGGCAAAACGCCTTCGGATTTGCCGCCGATATCGACCAGCAGTTCGTCCTGATATTTGGCGACGATGATGCCGTTGAGGACTTGTCCTTCGTCGAGAACCTTGAGCGATTCTTCGTAGAGGCGTTGCTCGAGTGCTGCTTGATCCTCTTCTTCGTGTTGCACCGGAGCGATGTCAGTCGTAGAGATGTTGAAAGTTCCTACCTTATTTAAATTTTTTGTCACTATTTTTGACAGGTGCGGCACCACCAGGTTCCGCGTTGTGCGATGACGGTACGCACGACCTCGCCTTTGCAGCGCGGGCAATTCGTGCCCGCTTTTCCGTACACCGAGAGGACGTTTTGAAATCCGCCCT
>JAICWY010000083.1 GCA_025934645.1 Vulcanimicrobiia bacterium | reverse complement strand
CGCTTGGCCTGTGCGATCAGTTGAAACTGCCGGTGGCGGGTGCCGTGTTGGTAGACCGTTGGGAGAAGTCGCCGCAATCGTACGTGGACGACGTGCGCCGCACGTTGCAGGGAAAAATCGAGATTCTTGGCATTCTGCCGTACGAGGCCGACGAGGCCGCCTCGGTGCGAGAAGGATCGCACCTGTTTCTGCCACTGTTATAGAGGACCGGAATTCCAGCTTTGAGTCACCCGACCATCGAACGCGCGCGCGAGCGCGTGCTGCATCAGCGCCTTGCCGCCGACCGCGGCCTTTTGGAATCGCTCGTCACGTTACCCGCGCAGGATGTGCCCGAGCTGCTCGCGCTGGCCGATGAAGTGCGCGAAGCCTATTGCGGCAACGGCATGAACGTGGAGGTGCTCTACAACGCCAAAAAAGGCGGTTGCTCCGAGGACTGCAATTTTTGCTCGCAGAGCGCGCGCTTTGCGACGGACGTCGACGCGGAGCCGCTCAGCTCCGTCGAGGGGTTTTTAGAGGCGGCGCGCGACGCGCACGCGCGTGGAGCGGGCGAATTGTGCATCGTCGTCGCGGTTCGCGGACCGTCCACGAAGTTGCTCGAGCGCGTATGCAGCGCCGTCAAACTGATCAAGCAGCAGTACCCGCTGCACGTCGCGGTGTCGCTCGGCATTTTGCGCGAAGATCAACTGCGGCAATTGCTTGAAGCGGGCGTCGACAAAGTCAATCACAACCTGGAAACCTCGCGCCGGTACTTTCCGTCGGTCTGCACGACGCACTCCTATGAAGAGCGCTGGCAGACGTGCATGCTGGTCAAATCCATGGGCCTGGAGCTCTGCTGCGGCGGCATCATCGGCATGGGGGAGACCGTTGAAGATCGTCTCGAGTTTCTTGCTTCGCTGCAAGAACTGCAGCCGGACGAAGTGCCCGTGAACTTTTTGAATCCGCGTCCCGGCACCCCGTTCGGTGACCGTTCGCTGGTGGACCCCACGGAGGCGCTGCGCTTTGTCGCGATGGCGCGCCTCGCCCTGCCTTCGGCGCTGATCCGTTTCGCAGGCGGCCGAGAAGTGACGCTGCAGGGGCTCCAGGATCTCGGCATGCGCAGCGGCGCAAGCGGCTTGGTGCTCGGAAACTACTTGACGACCTCGGGCCGCCAAGACGATGATGACTTTGCCATGCTGGATAGACTCGGATTCGAGGTCCTAGCCTAGTGCATCCGTCTCCCGGATACGCGTTGCGATTCGCGGCGTGGCTGATCTCGCATCACTCTGCTACGGCCAAGGGATTTTCACGCCGCTAAGCGCGCGCGTGTTTCCCTTGTTTCGCATTTTTCCGTAGACGGAGTCTGTCCGTGGACCAAAGCAAAACGCCCTATTTTCAAGCGCTGCTCGAATATGTCGACGCAGGCGTCATCCCGTTTCACACGCCGGGCCACAAACAAGGCATCGGCATGGATCGCGGCTTCCGCGAATTCGTCGGCGACAACATCTGCGCGATCGATCTCACGCCGATGCCGGGCATCGACGATTTGCTGCAGCCGACGGAGTCGCTTTTAGAGGCGCAGCAGCTGGCGGCGGAGGCCTATGGCGCCGATCGCAGCTATTTCTTGATTAACGGCTCGACCAGCGGCAATCAGTGCATGATGATGACGGCGCTGAATCCCGGCGAGAAGATCGCGGTTCCGCGCAATTCCCACAAGTCGATGCTCGGCGGCATGGTGATGAGCGGCGCGCATCCGGTGTACATGCAGCCGATCGTCGATGAAGCGCTGCACATGGACCATTGCGTTACTCCGGAAACGGTGGCGCAGACGATTGAAGAACACCCGGATCTGAAAGCCGTCTACGTCGTCAGCCCCACCTACTACGGTGTCGCAGCCGATTTGGAAGCCATCGAGCGCATCGTGCACGGCGCCGGCAAGCTGCTGCTCGTGGACGAAGCCTGGGGGCCGCACTTTCATTTTCATCCGGCGCTGCCGCTCTCGGCGACCGCGGCCGGCGCGGATCTGTGCATCAACTCGACGCACAAAATGCTTTCGGCGTTTTCCCAGTGCGCGATGCTTCATCAAACCGGACCGCGCGTGCGCGTGGATCGTTTGGAAGCGGTGCTTAAAATGTTCCTGTCCACCTCGCCGAATCTGCCGATGGTCGCCTCTCTCGACGTCGCGCGCAAGCAAATGGCGGTGGACGGACCGGCCCTGCTCTCAAAGACGATCGAGCTTGCCGAAGAGACGCGACGCAAACTCAACGCTATCGAAGGCGTTTACTGCTTCGGCGAAGAGCTGCAAGGGCAACCCGGCGTCTTCGATCTCGATCCCACGAAGGTGACGATCACCGTCAAAGATCTGGGCTACACGGGTTACGAAGCCTCCGAGATTTTGAGGCGGCGCTACAACGTGCAAGTCGAACTGGCCGACCTCTTCAACGTGGTCGCCCTGTTCACAATCGGGACTTCGCAATCCGCGGCAGATCGCTTGGTCGAAGGCGTTTCGGAACTCGCGCGCGAGGATCGCGCGATCGACATCTTCTCGCCGTCCGGCGTGCTGGAACGCCGCATGAAAACGGGCACGTACAAACTGCCGAAGATTCCGACGATGCGGATGCTGCCGCGCGAGGCTTTTCTCGCCGACACGGAGTTCGTGAACTTCAAGAGCAGCAAGGGCCGCATCTGCGCGGAAACGATCTCTCCGTACCCGCCCGGCATCCCGGTGATTTCGCCGGGCGAAGAGATCACGCCCGAGATCATCGACTACCTGATGTTGGAGTTAAAGGCCGGCGTCCGGATGCAAGGGCCGTTCGACAAAGAGCTCAAGAAAATCCGAGTGGTCAAGTCCTGAGCGGGTAAGAATGCCGCAGTAATTGCTGCGAGGTGTTTGCGATGCGTTTTTTACGCGGTCTCGGCCCGGTTTTCGTGCTGCTTTTGGCCGCGTGCGGCGGAGGAAACGCGGGCGGCGGCAACGCGCAGAACGCGAACTCGTGGCCCAATGCCGGCACGCTGGCGAGCGCGCAAAACGACGCCGCCGACTGGCTGTTGCCCGCGCAAAACTATAGCAGCAACCGCTTGACGCCTCTTACGCAAATCACGCCCGCGAATGTCGGCCAGCTGAAGAAGGCCTGGGTTACGCCGCTTGCGGACGACGGAGAACAAGAAGCGGCCCCGATTGTGTGGCAGGGCACGATGTACATCGCCACGCCGCACGACAACGTTTTGGCGCTCGACGCTCGCACCGGTGCGGTGAAGTGGGACCATTTCTACGCACCGCAATACGTGCTCGCATACGCCGTGAACCGCGGCGTCGGTCTGAGCGGCGGGAAGGTCTTTTTCTCGACGCAAGACTGCCACGTCATTGCGCTCGATGCAAATACCGGCAAAGAAATTTGGAATGTTGTCGGCTGCCACGACACCTCGAACAGCTGGTATTCCATGCCTTCGTACGTCTACGGAAACGATGTGGTGGTCGGCACGGCGGGCGGGGACTTCGGCAACGTCGGCTTGATGAGCGCGTTCGATGCCGGAAGCGGGACGCGCAAATGGGACTGGCACACCGTTCCGCAGCCGGGCGAACCGAACTTCGGTTCTTGGCCCGGCAAATCGTATCTGCACGGCGGCGCCGCCGTGTGGACCGGCATGTCGTTCGAGCCCTCCACGAACACGTTGTACATCGCACCCGGTAATGCGGGTCCGAATTTGACGCTCGCCGGACGCAAGGGAAAGGATCTCTATTCCGATTCGGTGGTTGCGCTCGACATCAGCGGCAAGCCGCGCGTGAAGTGGTACTACCAACTGCTCGTCAACGACACGCACGATGCCGATCCCGCGATGGCGCCGGTGCTGTTCGACGGCACAACCGGAAAACAAAAACAAGCGCTGCTTGCGGAAGGCGATAAAGACGGCAACTTCGTCATTCTGGATCGCACGAACGGGAAACAAGTGTACCGCATGGCGGTGAGCGATCAGAAAGGCATCCTGCTGCTGCCCACGCCGGACGGCACGTTCGCGTGTCCCAACCACGGCGGCGGCGTAGAATGGAACGGCGGTTCGTACGATCCGCGCACGAATTATTTCTTGGTACCGAGCACCAACGAGTGTGCGATGTGGAAGGTGACGAGCACCGGGCCGGTCACGTACGTGCCGGGACAGCCCTTCTCCGCCGGACCGCTGCCCAAGCGGCGTAATGCGACCGGCATGATCACCGCGATCGATATTGCTACGGGCAAGGTCGCGTGGCGCAAAGGCTTTCCGTACCCTGCGCAGGGCGGCGTGACGATCACGCGCAGCGGCGTTGCGTTCACGAGCGACACGCGCGGACGCGTTTATGCGCTCGACCCGAAAACCGGACGGGAGCTTTGGCACGACGACACGGGATCGTCGATCGTCTCGCCGATTTCCACGTACACGATCGGCAATCAGCCCTATCTTGCGGTTCTGGCAGGGGAAGGCGGCAATCAGCACACGCCCAATCTGCCGAAAACCGTGGGCAGCCGCGTCGTCGCATATTCGCTCGGCGTAACGCAAACGATCCAAAACACGGCTGCTTCGCAAGCGACGCCCGCGCCGATGGCTTCAGGGCGTACCGAAAGCGGACAGACCCCCGGAACCGGCGTCTCTGCGCCGTACACGCAGGCACAAGCTTCGCAAGGCAAAGCGCTCTACGCGGCGCAGTGCTCGTCGTGCCACGGTGCGAATCTGCAAGGCGTTTCCGCTCCGGCGCTCACCGGCGCGAGTTTCGGTCATGCAAATCTTTCGATCTCGCAACTGCGCACAATCGTTACGACGCAAATGCCGCTGAGCGCGCCGGGTTCGCTCAAGCCGCAACAATACGCGGCGATCATCGCGTATCTGCTCTCGTACGACTGCGTCGCGCCCGCGAACGGCGGAAAGACGCCGTTCCCCACGAGCGACAGGCCGCAGTTCGCGAAAGCGAAGCTGGCCGGAGCAACCTGCCCGGCCAAGTGACGGACGCGCCTGCGCGCAAACGTGAAACGCTACGTCCCAGTCCGGGCTGGTTCGGCAAGGACCGGAAGCACGGCGCTTATCTTGTTGCCTACCGCTGTCCGAGTCAACGATACATGCGGACACAGTTTTGAGACGATGTATAGGCCTCGGCCGCGCTCACTGTCCCCAGCCGGTAATGTGGCGTTGAGGGCAAACGCTGCGCCGGTGTCGCAAACATCGATTCGCACCAACCCGTACGCATCGGCTTGCACGTGAATATCGATGGGTCCAGGTGCGTGACGGATGGCGTTGCCAACCAATTCACCGTAGACGATTTCAGCGTTCTGGCAATCGGGCTTGCTGTGACACAAGCAGCCGAGAAAATCAGCGAACGACGCACGCGCTGCATGCGCTGCATGCGAGTCCATCGCGTAAAAGTGCCACTTCATGCCGAGATAACCCCGTGAGCCGCTTTTTGGCGCTTGAGGATAGCGCGGTGTCCCGACCGAGGGGTTTTTGGGCCGACTTCAGGCCGATTCTACCCATATGCTCTATTTCGTACACAGGAGCAACGCGGGGAATCTTTTAGTCAGCGGGTACCGGCGAGGCATCCGGGAAACAAGGTATGTTACTCGACGCACACGCTGCGAGCATGCGCGGCCGCCGATATCTCATAGATTGTCGGCGGCCCTTACCGAGAAATCCGCTCGATTCGCCGGCCATCTATGAGGCTGGCAAGGCGCTATTCTCGGTGACAAGCCTTCAATCGGCAACTCATGCCACGGGAAATCTGTTTCTGGACAATCTTCCCGAAAACGCGTTAAACGTTTTACGGCCCGCCCTCGTGCATGTCTCGCTCAAGCACGGACAGCTGATCTACGAGCGTAACGCGCGTGTAGAGAGCGTCCTGTTCCCCCTTGGTGCGATACTATCGATAGTATTGGACATGTCGGACGGGGCTACCGCGGAGGTCGGAATCATCGGACGCGAGGGCATGAGCGGGTTAGGCGTCGCGCTAGGGCTTTCGACAAATAAGCAACGCGCGTTGGTTCAAGTTCCGGACGGCGCATACGCCATCCCGGTCGAGGATTTTCGTGCAGCGTTGGAATGCGAGCCTGAATTAAAATCATTCGCTTTGCGCTATGGGCAAGCCGTGCTCACGAGCACTTCGCTGCTCTCTGCTTGCAACAGCCTGCACCCCATAAACGAACGCTGCGCGCGCTGGCTCTTGATGGCGCACGATCGGGTTGCGGACGATCTTCTACTCTTAACGCAAGATTTTTTGAGTCAAATGCTGGGTGTCCGGCGCGGCGGCGTGACTCTGGCAGCTTCGGCCTTGCAGGAAGCAGGCTTCATCTCATATTCGCGCGGTCACATCAACATCCGCAATCGCGCCGGTTTAGAATCGGCATCCTGCGAGTGTTATGGATCGTTGGAATGTGACTGGGAAAGTATTATGGGATACTCCATGCGGAAAGATGCGGTGCCCTTCAAGGCGCCGGAGCTCGGAGCGCTGCGTCCGGACGGTTCGAGCGAACAGTCTTAGCCTAGCGACGAAGGCAGTTTCCGGGCCGACCTAGTGGTTGCAGGGTGTCCGTCCGATAATGGGAAAAAGACTCAAAACGCTCTGGAAGCGAGGGTCAGTATTGGCGGTTAAAGCCGAATCGTTCGCTCCTAACTGGGAGCTCACCCAACTCCTCGATATCTTCCCGCTTCCCATCCGGCAATCGCTCGTCCGCCTTCCCAATCTCGAGAGCATGATCGAGGTCGTGCTGGATTTGGGACGTCCGCCCGAAGCGCGTTTCGAAAACGATTTCGTCTATCTTTCCGAAACGCCGGTCACGCAGGAAGACATTGCTCACGTGTGCTCGCGTCTCTCGCCGTTCGGCGCGGATAATCGCGCCGGCATCGAGCAGACACTGCACCGCATCAGCGCGATACGCAACCGCACCGGAAAAATCGTCGGGTTGACGTGCCGCGTCGGACGCGCCGTGTACGGCACGATCGATATTTTGCTCGATATTTTACGCAGCGGAAAATCGATCTGCTTGCTCGGCCGCCCCGGCGTCGGTAAAACGACGATGCTTCGCGAATGCGCGCGGGTCCTCGCGGACGACCGCAAACGCGTCGTCATCGTCGACAGTTCCAACGAAATTGCAGGCGATAGCGATATTCCTCACCCGGGCATCGGCACGGCGCGGCGCATGCAAGTGCCCGATCCGGCGCTGCAGCACGCGGTGATGATCGAAGCGGTCGAAAATCACATGCCGCAAGTCGTCGTGATCGACGAAATCGGCACGGAGGCGGAAGCCGCCGCCGCGCGCACGATCGCGGAGCGCGGAGTCGCGCTCATCGGTACGGCGCACGGGCAGACGCTCGAAAATCTACTCATGAATCCGACGCTCTCGGATCTGGTCGGCGGCATCAGTGCGGTGACGCTTTCCGATGAGGAAGCGCGCCGCCGGGGTACCCGCAAGACGGTACTCGAGCGTAAAGCGCCGGCCACCTTCGACGTCGTGGTCGAGATTCACGATCGAGATCGTCTGGCGATTCACAAAAACGTCGCGGACGTCGTCGATGCACTGCTGCGCGGTTATCAGCCGCAACCGGAAGTGCGGCAGCGCACGGCCAGCGGCGACGTGAAGATCGTGCAGGAAGCCGACACAGAGTCGATGCCCCAGATGCCGGCGCACGCGTATCAAGACGAAGAAGAACGCGAAGAGCACGACAAGCCGCTGCTGATCTTCCCGTACGGCGTTTCGCGCAACAAGATCGAACGCGCCGTTCACAATCTGCGCGTCAATGCATCGATCGCGCGGAACTGGGACGATGCCGACGTGGTCCTGACGCTCAAGACGCTCGAGCGGAAAGAACAGCCGAAGCTCAAGCAGATTGCGTCGGAAAACATTCCCATCTACAGCATTAAGACGAACACGACGACGCAGATTCAAACGTGCTTGAAAGACGTGTTCAACTTGCCGTCGATCGACACCGAAGAGATCGCCCTTCGCGAAGCCGAGGAAGCGGTCTACCAAGTGCTGCTCGACAACAAAGCCATCGAACTCTCCCCGCAAACCTCGTACGTGCGCCGCATGCAGCACCAGCTCGCCGAAAAGTACCGGCTGCAATCGCGCAGCACGGGCTTGGAGCCCAACCGCCGCGTGCGGATATTCAAGATGGAGTAACAGGAACGGCGTGCTTCGGGAAGCATATCCCGAAGCACGCATGTTCATTTCGTTCGAGGGCATAGAAGGCAGCGGCAAATCCACGCTCATGGCGTCCGTCGAGCGCGCGCTGCGCGCCGAAGGTCATGAAGTCGTGACCGCACGCGAACCGGGCGGCACACCCGCCGGCGACGCGGTGCGCAAAATCTTTCTCGAACCCGATCTCTCGGTCAACGCCGTTGCGGAGATGCTGCTCATCAACGCGTCGCGATCGCAACTCGTCGCCGACGTGATCCGTCCGGCGCTCGCGCGCGGCGCCGTCGTGCTGTGCGACCGGTACGTGGATTCATCGCTCGCCTATCAAGGCTACGGGCGCAAACTTTCGCTCGAACTCGTCCGCACCGTGTGCGACGCCGCGACAGGTGGGCTGATGCCGGATCTCACGCTGCTCGTCGATATCTCGCCGCGAACCTCGCACGAGCGCGTTTCCGCGCGCGGCGCGGGCCACGACCGCATGGAGCAAGAGGGCGAGGCGTTTCACACGCGCGTGCGTGAGGGCTATTTAGAACTGGCGCACCACGAGCCGCGCATCGTCGTGCTCGAAGGCGAGCGCGCTCCCGAAGCCGTTGCCGACGCTGCGATGGCGGCGCTTTCGGCGGTGCTCGCATGAGTCTGCGCTTCGACGTCACCGGGGCGGAAGGCCCCAAACAATTCTTCTCCCGGCTCACGCGCGAGACCATTGCCCACGGCTACCTGTTCACCGGGCCGGCCGGCGTGGGCAAGAAAACGTTCGCGCGCGCGCTCGCGCAATCGCTGCTCTG
>JAICWY010000050.1 GCA_025934645.1 Vulcanimicrobiia bacterium | reverse complement strand
TCACGGCTGCGGAAAGCCCGACAGCGAACTGGACGCGGCGGCGGAAGGGCGCGTCGGGCGCACGATTGTCGACAATTTGGAAGAGCTGATCCGTCTGGGCGCGCGCGCTCGCGCCGCGCAGCCGGTTCCGGTGCTGTTGCGGCTCAACACCGGCATCGAAGCGCACACGCACGAGTTCATCCGCACCAGCGGCGACAAATCGAAGTTCGGCTTCGATCCCGAGGCACTCCCGGCCGCGCTGCAAGCGCTGCGCGCCAACGCCGGCCTGCGCTTCGTGGGCTTGCACGCGCATATCGGCTCGCAGATCTACGAGCAAGACGCTTTTGTCGCAAACGCGCAGACGCTGATGGAACGCGCGGCGTATTGCGCCGAAGCGGGTTTCCGCACGCAGCATTTGATCGTGGGGGGCGGATTCGGCGTCCAGATGCACCCGGATCAGCACGAGTCGGTCGATCTGCGCGCGACGATGAGCGCTATCGCGCAAACCGTACGCGCGGAAGCGGAGCGCTGGAAGTTGCCGGTGCCGTCGATCGGCATCGAACCAGGGCGCGCGTTAATGGCCCATGCCGGCACGTCGCTTTACACGGCCATGTCGGTGAAGAGCGAGTTCGGGCGGCGCTACGCGATCGTGGACGGCGGCATTTACGAAAACCCGCGGCCCGCGCTCTACGATGCGTACCACCACATTATCAACGCGTCGCGCGAATCGGCGCAGAGCGTCGATACGGTGGTGTGCGGGCGAACCTGCGAGAATGACCGGCTCGGCGACGCGAAACTGCCGGAAGAAACGCAGGCCGGCGATCTGATCGCGACGTGCACGACGGGTGCGTACACGTACAGCATGGCCAGCAACTACAACCGCTTTACGCGCCCCGCCGTCGCCGCCGTGCGCGACGGCACGCACGCGCTCATCGCGCGCCGCGAAACTATCGACGACGTTTTGAGGAACGATTGTGATGCATAAACTGCTCGCAGCCGCGCTTGCGGCCGCACTTCTTCTCACCGGCACCGCGAACGCCGCCGATATGTCGTCGGTCGCGACGCTGCGAAAGCCGGCGCCGGGCGGACGAGCCTGGTCCGCGCACGACATCGCGAAGCTCAAAGCCTCGCTGCTGGAACTCTTTAAAGCGCCCACGCTGCGCGGCGCCGAGATCGGTCTGCTGATCCAAGACACGGTTCGCGGAACGGCGATCTTCTCGCAAGATGCAGACCAAGAATTCATGCCGGCCTCGAACTTCAAACTGCTGGCAGGCTCGGCATCGCTGCAGCGATTCGGCACCGGGTTTGTCTTCACGACGAACGTCGGCGCCGATAGCGCGCCGCAAGGTGACACGATTCACGGCAATCTGTATCTGCACGGCGGCGGCGATGCGCATCTGACCGCAAAAGATCTCGACGATGCGGCTGCGGCGCTGGCCGCACAAGGCATCAAACACGTCGACGGCGCGCTGATTACCGACGCCTCGCGCTACGATGCGCAGCGGTACGGTTTCGGCTGGTCGTGGGACGATCTTCCGTATTACTACGCGCCGCCGATCACGGCGCTCGAAATCAACGACGGCACGCTCGACATGTTTATGTCGCCGGCTGCAACCGCCGGCGCACCGGTGACGCTGCGCATCCCTAATCCGAGCACCACGTTCACGATCGACAACCGGATGACGACCGGCCCTGCCGGCTCGAAAGATACATCGGATCTCGTTCGCCCGTGGAATGAACCGACGACGATCGAACTGACCGGCACGTATCCGCTCGGCGCGAAAGAGTCGGGGAATTTGAGCGCCGCCGTTCCGGATCCGGAGGCCTACGCGGGCGACACGTTCGTGCGCGCGCTCGCAGCTCACGGCATTACCATCGGCGGCGGCATGCACAGCGGCAAAATGCCCGCAAACGCCGCGCAGCTCTGGTCGCACGCTTCCGAACCGATGCCGCAACTGCTCGCCGATTTCTGGTATCCCAGCGACAACAACATGGGCGAGATTTTCTTGAAGGAACTGGGCGTCGCGCAAGCCGGCGAACCGGGCACCGACGCGAACGGACGCACGCTGGAGACGGCCTACCTGCAATCGATTGGCGTGAATCCGGCAACCGTTTCCATTTCCGATGGATCCGGGCTCTCGCAATACGATCGCATCACGCCGCGCGATCTGGTGACGATTTTGCAAGCCGACTGGAACGGCCCGAACCGCGATGTCGTGCTCGACGCGTTGCCCGTTTCCGGCGTGCGCGGCACGCTCCGCAACTCGTACAAGAATACGCCTGCCGAATACGAGGTTTTCGCGAAAACCGGCAGCATCAGCCACGTGCGCACGATCTCGGGCTTTGTGATGACGCGAACGCACGGCCCGGTGACGTTCTCGTTCCTCATCAATCAATGGATGGGTGAAGATCAGCCGCACGGGGCGGCCGACTTGGCGAAGGTCCGCGCCGACGTTTTCGCGCAGATAGCCGTACAGTAGATTATGCTCGGTACGAATTTCGAACGCGAAATCCGCGAACAGCCCGACGTTTGGCGCGGCATCGCAGCATCAGATAAGGCGGAGACGCTCGCTCGCGCAATTCGCGATCGCGACGTCGTGCTGCTCGGCAGCGGCAGCTCGCTGTTCATGTCGCAGCTGGGCGCGCTCGCGCTTCGCCGCCGCGGCATTCGAGCGCATGCGCTTGCCGCAACGGAAGCGCCGCTCGACAATGCCGCCTACCGCAACGCGGTCGTCATCGCGTGTTCGCAGAGCGGCCGCTCGACCGACTTGCTGGACGCGCTGGATGTGCTGCAGCCCCAAGAGCTGATCGCGCTCACAAACACGGCCGATTCGCCGCTCGGGGCGCGCGCGAACGTCACGATCGATCTCGGCGCCGGCCCGGAAGTCGCCGTACCCGCGACAAAAAGCGTTACCTCGACCGCGGCGATTCTGCTCTGGGCGGCCGGCTTGATGTCGGGCACCCATTCGCGCAACGCGCACACGCTGGTCGAAACGGCCGAAGACGTGCGCGGCTGGCTGGATGGGCGGGACGTGGAGACGGTGCAAGACGCCGCGCAGCGCATCGCGCGCCGGCGCAGCGTGGTGATCGTGGCCGCCGGATACGGCGTGCCGATTGCCAACGAGTGCGCGCTGAAGTTAAAGGAAGCCAGTTACATCCACGCCGAGGGCTTCTCGGCCGGCGAGTTCCGCCACGGCAGCGCCGCAATGCTCGACGCGACCTGCGCCATCATCGGCATCGTGGACGACGTGTCCCGAAAGGTCATAAACCGCCCACTTTTGGAGGCTGCGCAGGCCGAAAGTCTGCGGTACGTCATCGGCGGACATTTGGGCGATATCCCGCTCCTGGGCCCCGTCGTCGGGGAGGCTTTCAACACGCTGGCGTGGCTGGTGGCGGCACAAATGGTCGCGCTATACGCCGGGCGCGCCCGCTATGTGGAAAGCGACGCTCCGCGCGGCTTAACAAAAACTATGGTTTAGGCCTTAAAGCCCGCAGGATTAAGAGCCTCTAATCCGACATTAATCAGGCCAGCGAACGCGCGGGGGACCCCGTCGGTCGCTTTTCTTTTGTCTAAAGGCCTTTTTCGCGCGGGATGCAGGGAGCAACGCCGGGAGCGGCCTTTGAGTGGAGTACTAATTTGAAACACGTGCTCAAGCAATGGCGCCTCGTTGCGGCCTTCCTGAGCGTGGCGTTCGTGGTTTCGGGGCTGTCCCCGCAACCGGCGCTCGCACAGCAGGCATCGGTGGGTTCCCTCAGCGGAACCGTCACCGACGCGACGACCGGCGCACCCATCGCGAACGTTCGCGTCACCGCGGCTGCCCCTAGCGGCACCGGGGCAACGACGACCGACGGACGCGGCTTCTACGTTATTAACGCGCTGATTCCGGACACGTATACGGTGTCGTTCGAATCTGCGGGCTATACGCCCGTTTCGATCCCCGGCGTTACGGTTCAGCAACAGCAAATCGTTTCGGTGAACGAACGGCTGACCAAAGAGGTCAAGACGATCGCTCACGTTACCGCGCGCGGCGCAAGCAATCTTGTCCGTCCCGGACAAGGCTCTGACGTGTACAACGTCAGCGGCGCGCAACTGCAAGCGGCCACGGGCTCAGACAATCGCCCGCAGACGCTGTACGAATACCTGGGCACGCTGCCCGGCGTTACCATCAACGGCGCTGTCGGCACCCCGCGTATTCGCGGCGGCGACGTTCACGACATCGGCTATGAGTTCGATGGTATTCCGATCCGCGAACGCCTCTTCGGTATCTTCACCAGCAACATCACGAACGTCGGCATCGGCAACATCGAAGTCTACACCGGTGGACTTTCGGCGGCCGACGCTTCCAACGGCACCGGCGTCATCAACTCGGTCGTAAAGACCGGCACGTATCCGGCGTTCGGCAGCGTGTCGTATGTGACGACGAATCCCGACCACAACATCTACACGAATTGGGAATACGGCGGCATGACGCAGAACAAGAAGTTCTCGTACTATGTCGCGTTCGGATCCACCGATTCGTCGAACGACTACAATTACGGTGCTTCCACCTCGCCCGACGTTCTTTACGGCGGATACGACGGCCCGGGTCCTGTGAAAGAGCGCGACTGGGTCGGCAATTTCCACTACAAGCCCGACTCGAAGAACGACTTCCAGTTCCTGATGCAAAACGGCATCGGCGACTTCATCTTCGATTATCTCACGAAAAATCCGCAGACGAAGCTGACGTGGAATGCGTGTCCCGGATTCACGATCGACCCCACGTTCAGCACGTACACCGGCATGACCGGCGGTACGGCTCCGAACGGGCAGCCCTGCCCCAACGGCGTGTACTTCGGTTCGGTTAACGGTGGCGGCAACATTTGGCACCACTACTCCGGCATCGGCAAGATCCAGTGGAACCATATCATCAACGATCACTCGTACCTTGCGTTGCGGCTCGCCGAGAACTTCAACCAGTACATCTTCGATCAACCGCTGGAAGATCCCAATAATCCGCAGTACGAAAATGCGGGCGGCGCCTATGCGCTTCCGACAGGATGCCCGCCGGTTCCGTATCAGCCCGGAACGCCGGTACCGAGCAACGCGAGCGGCAGCATCTGCTCGCACGACGTCGAGAGCTTCTACGGCGATCGCAGCTCGCGCATGTGGCTGGGCGCTCTCGATTACACGAACATCGTAAACCAGAACCTGACGCTGAACTTCGGCGCGGGTCAGGAATACGATAAGAACCTGCTCGCGTACTACGTGCGCGACGGTGTGAACGGCGACGGCACCTGGCCGGATGCGTACGCGTACTCCGACATGCCGACGCACTTTCCGTACATATATGGTTCGGCAACGGTCAAGGTTAAAAAGTGGTCCTTGACGCCCGGCTTGCGCTACGCGAAGGCCGTGTACGGCATTCCGGCCGAAGGCGGCGGTTCCAAGAGCACCGGCGGCGCTGTCCCGACGTTCAACGGCACCTATCAAATGGGCCAGAACGACGTGATGCGCTTCTCGTACGGCGTGTCCGAAGATTTTATCGGTTCGGCGTACATCTACCGCTCGTATCCGCACGGGTACATCAACTACGGCACGAGCCCGTTCACGATCATCCCGAACAACGTGCCGAACCCGTCGTACGATCCAGCCACGAACGGCTCGACGTTCAATCCGGAATTGAACCACAGCGCAGATCTGATGTGGGAACATCAGCTCGGCAACGACACGTCGTTCCGCATCGGGCCGTGGTACAACTCAGCGACGGGGTACTACGAACAGTACAACTTCGTGCAGGGTTACACGCCGAGCGGCGCGCCGATCTACAGCAAACAGACGTACTTCACGAACTCCGGACGTCACCATGCGTTCGGCGTAGAAGCGGCTGTCTCGCACGTGGACCATCGTCCGATCGGCATGTCGTGGTGGCTCTCGGGTACGCTCGACAACTACTGGACGAGCTCGCCGTCGGGCCCGACGTCGACCTCGCCGCTGGTGCGTCCGTTCCCGACGTACTTCACCTCGCGTGGCATCCTCGCGCGTTCGAGCGCGAATCCGATGTTCACCGGATCGTTCACCGCCGATCTGCACGCCAACCGGTTTGATATTCTTCCGGAAGTGTTCTATCAGGTCGGAACGTTCTACAACGTCGGTTACAGCTGTCCGACGATCCCCGGCAACAAGAAGGGCTGTACGAACAACCCGCCGGTGATGAACCCGACGTATCAGGCCGTGGGCTGGTGGTACAGCAACGTGTCGGCTACGTACAAAGTGGATTCGCAAGGGCAGAACGTTGTTGGTGTACGCATCCGCAACCTGACCGACAACGAGCGCGGCACCACGCCGTGCTTCAACTCGGGATCGGGAACCGGCTGCTATCCGAACGACGGACCGCAGTCCGGATTCTACGGAACGCCGAGCACGTTCGTGTACCAAAACGTCACGACGGATCCGCGGCGCTTGGAGTTCTTCTTCACGCATAAGTTCTAACGCAAAGAAGAACGAAAGCAAGCAAAAAGGCCCCCGCTCGACGGGGGTCTTTTTCTTTTAGGCAGCGGCTTGTTTTGCCGTTGTTGAAGCAGGATAACGACTGCAACGTACGACAAAAATCATATAGGCGAACGAGCGCGGGACCGCGCCGGATCGCCTACTTTTGTCTAAGGGTCCCCGCGGTGGGATGCTAAGGACGCAACGCCGCGAGGCTCCCGGAGTGGAGCACTATGAAAGACCGAGCATGTCTGCGGCTTTCGATTGCGATAGCGATGGCGTTCACCATTGCATTAGCGCTGCTCTCGCCGCATGCGGCGATTGCAGGCACCACCGGTACGATCGCCGGCGTCGTCACCGACGCAACGAGCGGCGCGCCAATCGCAAACGTGAAAGTCACCGCGGCCGCACCGAGCGGTTCGCAAAGTACCACGACCAACGCTACCGGCTTCTATTCGCTGCAAGCGTTGACTCCGGACACGTACACCGTGTCGTTTCAAGCGCCGGGATACAACGCCTCGAGCCAACCCGGCGTCACCGTACAGCAAGACTTCGTCTACAAGCTCGACATGAAAATAACGAAGTCGCTCAAGACCATCGCCTCCGTGACGTCTCGCGCGGCAGGCAATCTCGTGAAACCGTACGCCGGAACCGACGTGTACAACGTCAGCGGCGCGCAATTGAATGCCGCAACGGGCGGCGACAATTTGCACCGGACAATTTATGAATACCTGAACACCGTTCCCGGAGTGACACCTATAGCCGGCGGGTTCCCGGCCGAACCCTCGATACGCGGCGGTTACGACGTCGACAACGGGTATGAACTCGACGGTATTCCGATCACCGAGCGCATGACGGGCTTCTTCACAACGAACCTTACCGATCTCGGCATTGCAAACGTTGAAGTCTACACCGGCGGCCTCTCCGCGCAAAACGCGGGCAACGGCGTCGGCGTAATCAATTCGGTGATTAAAACCGGGACCTATCCGGCTTTTGGATCGCTGCAACTCGGTGTAACCGCGCCCGACTACAATCACTACTCACGCGTGGAATATGGCGCCGCAACGCCGGATAAACGCTTCAGCTGGTATCTCGCCTTCGACTCGGCGAATTCCCAAAACGACTTCAACAGCGGTGATGTTGCGTTCCAACTGCCGCAGGTGGGCATTAGTTCCGGCAACCCCGCCTATATTTACACGCGCGATCTGATCGGAAACTTCCATTTCCGGCCCAACGCGACGAACGATATCCAGGTTCTGTATCAAAACAGCTTGTTCAACGGCGCGGTTAATTACGCGACGTATTCCGGCACGAGCAGTGCCCCGCTGCTCGCACTGGCGCCATGTCCCGGCGCGGTTCCGAACAATACGAACCGAAGTGGCGCCAGCGGCGGCGTAGCGCCGAACGGGCAAACATGCCCCGGCGGCTTCTATTTCACCGCGCTAGCCAACGGCACCGGAAACTTCATCGGCCACTATTCCGGAATTGGTAAGATTCAATGGAATCATATCATTGACAGCCACTCGAGCTTTGCGCTTCGGTTGGCGGAAAACTTTAACCAATACATTTTCAATCAGCCGTTGACCGACCCGAACTTGCCCGCTTTTGGCGCACCGCGATCGGGATGTCCCGCGTATCCGTATGCGCCCGGATCGCCGTTGCCGATGACGGCGAGCGGCCGGGAATGTACGATGGACCTGGGCGATTATTACCAGACTCGTCCCGGCAACGATTATTACGCGCAATTCGACTATACGAACACGCCGAACGAAAACCTCACAATCAAGGCCGGCGCAGGTCAAGAGTACGACCATCAAAAGCGCGACGTTCGGTATCTGAACTGGTTCAATAACCCGAACAATCCGCACGCGCCTTGCGGCGGCTCGACGTTCGGGTTTGCATGCCAGAATTCGTACACCGATATTCCGGTGCATGCGCCGTACGTCTATGCGCAGGCGTCCATGAACATCGGAAAATGGACGGTTGAGCCTGGACTGCGGTACTCGTATATTTCGTACGCGATTCCGAACCAGCCGCTCTTTACGTCGACGGCGCAACCGAACGGCGTTCCGGGTGGAACGTCGAGCTCGAAGTTCCTCGCGCCCTCGCTGCTCGGCACCTACCGCATGGATCCGAACGACGTCATCCGCTGGTCGTATTCGACCACGGGTCAGTTCATCGGTACGGAATTCGTGTACCGCTTGGGATCTTGCACCTACAATCCGTTCTGCATCAATCCCGCAACCGGAAAAACGCCGAATAACGATCCGCAAGTAAACACGAGTTTCGACCTGCAATACGAGCGGCAACTCGGCAATAGCACCTCGTTCAAAGTCGGGCCCTATTACCGCTTCTCGAACAACTATCTAGCATCGTTTTCGCCGGTTATCAATCCGGACGAAGTCGCAGCAGGCGGCGCTCCGAAATACGGGCCGCCGGAAGTGACGAACAATCTGCACATCCGGTCGTTCGGCATCGAATTCGGGCTCTCGCATGTAGAGAATACGCCGGTCGGAAAATCGTTCTGGCTTTCCGCCTCGCTGAACAACTACTGGACGCAGGTGAGCGACCTGGGACAGGTCTCGTTCATCAACTTCCCGATTGCCGATTACTTCGTGCAGCGCGGCCAGTACGTTCGCAGCCAGTTCGTGCCGCCGTTCGCGGCGACACTGGTCGGCGATCTGCACGCGAACGGCTTCCACATCCTGCCGGCGATCTATTACACGTACGGCAACTTCTTCAACACCGGCGGGTGTATCGATCGCGATCCCGCCACCGGCGCGCCGCTGCCGTACAATCAATACTCTCAGCCGGACGACTGCACCAGCGATGCGTCGACGTTCAATCAAACGCTGGCGCCAATTATGGCTCCGCAGATGCAAGGCATGGCGTATTGGAAAGCCAACGTCACGTTCTTGAAGGAACTTGGCGACCATTACGTCGTCGGCGCACGCGTGACGAACCTAACGAACAACATGCATGACTGGACGGCCGGCACGACGCCGTGCTACAACCCGCAAGATGCCAACGCGCCTACCGGCTTCGGCACCGGCTGCAGCGGCTACGACGGGCCTCAATCCGGCACGTACGCACCCGTCGGGTACATCTACCAAAACCTCACGCAAAACCCGCGAACGGTAGAGTTTTTCGTAAACTACCGCTTCTAACGGCAACCTCGCGAACCACCGAGGGCGACGCTTCAGCGCCGCCCTCAATCTTTTACATCGTCCCGTCGCACCGGCAAAAGCAAACAGCCGAATTTCGTCGAAGAAAAACGGATGTTCTTTGCGCTCCCCGTTCTTTTCAGCGCGCTGGTCGCGCAAGCTACGCCGACGCCCGCGCCGGCACCGACCTCGACCGCGCCTGTCTACTTCGGCAACCCGGCCACTCGAATGACCTTGGAAGCGCGCCCGCTGGGCTTCGATCCCGACGGCAACGCGCGCTGGCTGGTCATCAGTAAATTTTTCGACGCGCAAGGCAAGCCCACGCGGATCATGGCAAACAGCGACTTGGATTACGTTTCCAAAGACGGCTACGTGCAGTGGCAGACGCGCCTGCGTTACGGGCAGCCCGCTGCGATTTTAAAAACGCACAATAACGGGCCGCTGACCATGACGGTGCGCGCGAACACGCCCAAACTCGGCAGCGTCACCGTACGGACGGACACGCGCACCTGGAACGGATCGCGCGTCGTCGCGGAAGCGCTCGGGCCGCACGCCGTGCAGATCGGGTGGTTCCCGCAAGAACGCAAACTCGCACGCGTCATTCGCATCGACGGCGCCGGTGCGCGCAAGACCGTCGCGGTCATCGCCGGACCAAGCTCGACCTACCGCGATACAACCGTCCAACCCGGCAGACACTACCGCTACATCCTGTACCGCAACGATCGGGCGCCGGTCACCACGGCTCCGGTTGCCACGCTTGCGGCGCCGCCGTTGACGAGTCTCGCGAATGCGTCGGGCACGGCCATGTGGCTGTATTTCACTTCCAATCCGCTCGATACGATCTATTACAAACACTTGGAACCGGCTAAAATTGTCGCGCAAGCCGTGAGCGCACACCTGCATTATGTCGAATTGCGGACGGCCTACGGCGCGTACTGGGAGATCACCCCCGAAGCGAAACCGACGATCGATGCGATCATCGACGGCTTGGCCGCGCACGGCATCGGCACAATCGGCTGGACCGTTCCGCGGGATACCACCTTCGAAGATCTGCGCACCAGCGTACGCACCGCCTATTACCGCACCGCGAAAGGCACGCCGTTAACCGGCGTCGCGATCGACATCGAGCGCGGCGATGAGTTCATGGGCGGCGATCCGCAAGGTTTAAACGCACTGTGGATGTACGCGCAGTATCTGCGGCAGGCGATGGGACCCTCGTATCTCATTGCGGCGAACGTCGAAGATCCGTATCTCGAGCACCTGAACAATCAGAAGTATCCATATCCGCAGATTGCCCGCTTCGTTTCGGTGCTCCAACCGATGTCGTACTGGCGCATGATGCGCCGTACGCCCACGACGCCCGCGCAAGTGAAGGTGCTGCTGAAAGGCTCGTACGACCGGCTGCTGTATTTATCGGGTCGCAAACTGCCCGTAAGCATCGGCGGCCAGACCGCTGCCGAAGGCCGCAACGGAAATCCGCCGGCAGACGAGATCACCGCCTCGCTGCAGGTGAGCAAAGAACTCGGCGCGATCGGCGAAATCTTCTTCGCTTGGGACGGCACGCAGCCGGACCAATGGAATGCTCTAGAACGCTACTCCTGGTAAACATTTGACCACGTTTGTCATCCGCCGGCTGTTGCTGGCGATCCCAACGCTGATCGGCGTCACGATCCTCACGTTCTGTCTGATTCATCTCGCGCCGGGCGGGCCGCAAGTTGCGCTCGCCGGCGAGAAGGCGACGCCCGAACAGATCGCGCGCCTTACGCATCAGCTCGGACTTGACCGGCCATTGTACGTGCAGTATGCCGATTGGGTCGGCGCGCTGCTGCACGGCGATCTCGGTTTTTCGTATCTGCGCCAAGCGCCGGTCGTGCAGCTCATCGGGCAGCGGTTGCCGCAAACGATGCTGTTGATGGGCTGTGCGCTGCTCGTTTCGGTGGTGCTCGCGGTGCCGCTCGGCGTGTATCAAGCCTACCGCCGCAACACGGCGTTCGATCGCACGGCCAGCGTCGCGGTATTCGTCGCATGGTCCATGCCGACGTTTTGGTTCGGCACGATTTTGATCGCCATTTTCGCCGTTACGCTGCGCTGGTTTCCGGTCGGCGGATTGCAAACGATCGATACCACCGCATTCGACTGGCCGTCGCGCTTCATGCACTTGGTGCTGCCGGCCGCGACACTGGCGATCGTTTCGATGGCCGGATGGAGCCGTTACATCCGCGGCAGCATGGTCGATCAACTGCGCGAAGATTACACGCGCACCGCGATCGCCAAAGGCTTACACACGCGCACCGTGCTCTTCCGTCACACGCTGCGCAACGCGCTCATTCCGTTCATCACGCTGCTCGGCGGCACGGTGCCCGCGCTCTTCGGCGGCGCAGTTATTACTGAACAAATCTTCGCGTATCCCGGCATGGGGCAACTTTTCTGGCAATCGGCGATCGATCGCGATTACAGTACGCTGCTCGGCATGACGGTACTGACGGCGGTTATGGTGATTCTCGGCAACCTGCTCGCCGACGTACTATACGGCGTCGTGGATCCGCGGGTGCGGTATGACTGAAGCGGCGATCGTTCTTCCCGTCGATGAAGCGGATGCACCACCGCTGAAGCGGCGCCGGGCGCGGCTGAGCGGCGTTGCATGGGCGAGCATCGTATGGCTGGTGTTCGTGGTGCTTGCGTGCGCTGCCGGACCCGCGCTAATCGGCCTGAACCCGGACATCACCGACGTCGCGCACGCATACGCTGCGCCGAACGCGCATCATCTGCTCGGCACCGACAACTTGGGCCGCGACGAACTCACGCGGTTGCTCGCCGGCGGGCGCATCAGTTTGTCCGTCGGCGCCATCGCGGCGCTCGTCGCGATGCTCATCGGCACGGTGTACGGCGCGCTGGCCGGCTACTACGGCCGCTGGCTCGACACGCTGCTGATGCGCGTCGTCGACGTGTTTTTGGCGATTCCGACGCTCTTTTTGCTGCTGTTTCTCGCCGCGATGTTTCACGGCAATCTGCTCACGCTGATGATCGTCATCGGCGTAACTTCCTGGCTTGGACCGGCGCGCTTGGTGCGCGGCGAAGTACTGACGTTAAAAGAACGCCTGTACGTGGAAGCGGCGCGTTCGCTCGGTGCGGGTGACCGGCGAATCATCTTCCGCCACGTCGTTCCGAATGCCGTCGGGACGATCATTACGACCACGACATTCATGATCGCGAGCGCGATGCTCGCAGAAACGGCGCTCTCGTATCTGGGCATCGGCGTGCGCGCGCCCATGCCGTCGTGGGGCAATCTTCTTACCGGCGCGCAAAGCGATATTTTCGCGCAAGCGTGGTGGCTAATTCTGCCGCCAGGCCTTGCGATTCTGATCACGGTGACCGCGCTGAATTTCCTCGGCGACTGGCTCCGCGAACAAGGCGACTACCGGACGTGAACTGGATTCGTGCACTAGCGGCGGTTACAGCCGCAGCTTTGCTCACCGCTTGCGGCGGCGCGCGCAGCGCCGAAACGCGCGATCCGAACATGCTCGTGGCCGCGTGGATCGCCGGGCCGGAGGGCTTTAACCCGCTCGTCACCGTCGGCTCCGCCGCAAAGATGATCGAAGACGAGATCTATTCGCCGCTCGTCGACGTCGGCCCAAACCTGCAGCCGCGTTGGTCGACGAGCCTGGCGTATAAAGTCGACGTCAGCGACGGCGGCAAGCGGTACGTCATGCACTTGCGCCGCAATGCGCGCTGGTCCGACGGCCATCCGCTCGACGCGCGCGATGTCGTCTTCTCGATTCAGCTCGGCATGAACACCGGTCTGGTCAGCGGCAACAGCAGCGATTTCGCCCTGATGAAATCGGTGCGCGCCCTCGATCCGTACACTGTGGAGCTCACGCTCTCATCGCCGTCACCCCCGTTCCTCATCAATGCGCTCGGCGAAACGAAACCGCTCCCGCAACATCTGCTCGGTAAATATCCGCTTCTTTCCGATGACGAGGCAAAATTCGTCAATACGGACGCCGATTTCTCGCAGCATCCGGTCGTGAGCGGCCCGTGGCGCATTCTGCGAAACGTGCGCGACTCGTACACGATTCTCGAACGCAATCCCGATTATTGGGGGCCGAAACCGCACCTGCCGCGCATCGCGTTTCGCGTGTATCCGCAGCAAGACTCGCTCTACGCCGCGGTCGATGCCGGCGAAGTGGACGTCACCGATATTCCGCCGAACTTGTGGGGCATTCACACCCGGCTGCGCGGCGATCATCGATTCATCAACTGGCCGTGGAACGTGACGTTTCTTCTCCTGCCGAACTATCACGATCCGCAGATCGCGTTCATGCACGACCCGCGCGTGAAACAGGCGATGCTCTACGCCATCAACCGCAAGTTTATCGTGCAGGGCCTCATGAACGGCCAAGCCGACGTGCTGAACGGTCCGGTCCCTTCGTTCTCGCCGTATTTCAACAAAGCGATTCACGGCTACGACTACGATCCGGCGAAGGCGCGCGCGTTGCTCGACGCCGCCGGCTGGAAAATGCACAACGGCGTGCGCATGAAGGACGGAAAGTCGATGCACCTCACGCTGAAGACCGGCGGCGCCACCGATGCCGTCGCGGCAAACATCGCGGAGCTGATTCAAGCGAACTTAAAGAGCGTCGGCATCGATTGCACGCTCGAGAACGAAGAGATCCAAACTTTCTTCGAAGACCTGCACGGCAGCCGTTTCCAGCTCGCGTTGCGCGGCATCATTCTCTCGCCGTATCCCGACGATTACAAGACGTATTCGTCCACGGAAACGCGCAAGAACGGCGGCTACAACTACGGCTTCTACAGCAATCCGCAAATCGATAAAGCGATCGCCGCCGCACGCACGGCGTCTTCGCCCCAGGCCGCTCGCGCAGCGCTCAACCGCTACCAAATGCTCGCGAACGAAGATTTGCCGGTGCTCTACCTCTACTCGAACCGCTTGGGCGCGGTCGTACCGAAGAATCTCACCGGCCTAGGCCTCGATCCCGACGCCCCGGCGGCTCTGCCGATGGGCCTGCAGTTCTGGAAGCGCTAGCCTGCATGAATCCAACCGCCGCTCCGGCGGCGTTCTATAAGTGCAATGGCTACGACTGAAACGGCAATTTTCGCGGCGGGCTGCTTTTGGGGCGTCGAGGCGGCGTTCCACCAAGTGCCCGGCGTTCTCGACGCGGTAAGCGGCTATACGGGCGGCACGGCGGAGAATCCGTCATACCGCGACGTGTGCAGCGGACGCACCGGGCACGCGGAAGCGGTGCAAGTGACGTACGATCCGCAGAAAGTCACGTACGAGCATCTGCTCGGCGTTTTCTGGCGCATTCACGATCCCACGACGCTCAACCGCCAGGGTCCCGACGTCGGCTCGCAATACCGCTCCGCAATTTTTGTCAGCGGCGACGAGCAGCGGGAACAAGCAAAACAATCGCTCAACCGCGAGCAGCAAAACTATTCCGCGCCCATCGTCACGCAGATCCAAGACGCCGCCCCATTCTACCGCGCCGAAGAATACCATCAGCGGTATTTCGAAAGAAACGGTGTGGCATGCCACGTCATTTAACACGCGCGCAATTGCTTAGCGGCATGGCACTCGCAGGCGCTGCGGCACTGCTCGGCGCGACGCGAAGCGGCGGCGCGGGCACGGGTGCGGTCGCACACAGCGATACGGAATGGCGTAAACTGCTCGGCGCCGATCGCTACGCAATTCTTCGCGAGAACGGCACCGAGCCCGCCAACAGCAGTCCGCTCCTGAACGAGCACCGCGCGGGCGTGTACTACTGCGCCGGCTGCAATCTCGCGCTCTTTTCATCGAAGACGAAATACGACAGCGGCGATGGCTGGCCGAGCTTCTGCCGCGCGCTCCCGGACTCAACCGCAACACGCTCCGATTACGAACTCGTCGAGCAGCGCACCGAAGTGCACTGCAAGCGATGCGCCGGTCACTTGGGCCATATCTTCGACGACGGCCCGCAGCCGACGGGTAAACGCTACTGCATCGACGGCTTAGCGCTGCATTTCGCGCCGGGCGCTA
>JAICWY010000027.1 GCA_025934645.1 Vulcanimicrobiia bacterium | reverse complement strand
GCTCGCGCCGCGTCCAGAATCATCTTCGGTTTGGGTTTACGGCATTCACACGCGTCGTCCGGCCCGTGCGGGCAATACTCCCACGCTTGAAACGGCCCGAGGACCTCGTCGATGCGGCGGTTCACCGCCTCGACTTGTTCCAGCGTGATCATCCCGCGCGCAACCCCGCTTTGATTCGAAACCACGGCGAGCGGTATGCCGGCAGCGCGCAGCCGCGCGAGCGCGGCGTCCACACCGGGAATCAAAACGATGGCATCGGGGTCGCCGTTGTACGGCACATCGACGACGAGCGTGCCGTCGCGATCGAAAATTACGGCGCAGGGTTTCACTGCGCGCTGCTTCGTCGCCGGTTAGGCGACTTCCGCGTATGAGGTTTCGCGAATATGGCGCGAGAGTTCGTCGCGCAGCGCCGCCAAGCGCAAGACGTAATTCGAAGAACGGCAATCGATGGCCGCGACTTCATCGAGCAGTTGCAGCGCGTGATCGTCCCCGCGAGAAATGCTGCCCGCATGCGCGGATTCTATGGCGATATGGCGGCGTACCAGCTGGTCGATCTCTTCGACGATCGCGCGGCGGCCAAGGCACGCGCGCGCCGGAAGCGCTTCGAGTTCCTCGAAAAGCTGCGTAATGCGGATATGCTCGCGCCGCAATACGGTAAGAGCGTCCATAAAGAGCACTTTCCCGGCGCGTTTGTGGATTAAACGGCGAATAACGCGATTGCCGCAGCCGCCATGAGCACGAACGTGACCCACGACCACGCGTTCGCGAGCGCCGAATTCTTCCAGCGCCCCATCAATTCGCGGTTGTTCGCTATGCGGATCACCAGGAAAATGAGCGGCACGGAAACGACGCCGTTGAGCACCGCGGACCAATAGAGCGCGCGGATCGGATCCAATCCGGTGAACGGCAACGCGGCGCCGATTACCAAGCCTGCGCCGAGCACGGCATAAAAGCGCGGCGCGCGGCCGGGTGGTTGATCCAATCCGGCGCGCCGGAATGCAAGCGTATCCGCGGCGATGTAGGCAGAGGATCCCGCAAGCGCCGGTATTGCGAGCAAACCCGTTCCCACCATGCCCAGCATGAACAACAGATACGCCAGATTGCCTGCGAGCGGCCGCAGCGCTTCGGCCGCGTCTTGCGCGGTTTGAATGCTGGTTTTACCGTGCGAAAAAAGCGTGAGCGCCGTCGTCGTGATAATGAAGAACATCACTAAGTTCGAGAGCACCATGCCGATGTTCACGTCGAAATGCGCGCCGTCGATCTCTTCGCGCGTCGCGCCGCGGCGCTCGGCAAGCGTGGTGCGGCCTTCCGCTTTTTCTTCTTCAACTTCCAATGCCGATTGCCAGAAAAACAAGTACGGCGTAATCGTCGTGCCCAGGACGCCCATGGCCGTTGTAATCCACGATCGCGACAGATGCACTTCCGGCGTCACCAGATGGCGCAGCACTTGCCCCCAGTTCGGATGCACGATGAACGCCGTAACGATATAAGCGAACAATGAGAGCGTCAGATATTTGATGATCGAGGCAATGCGGCGGTACGAGAGGTACAACAGCCCGAGCAGCAACGTTGCACCGAAAACGAGCACCCACGCCGGCGTCGGAATCGCCGGAACCACCATGTGCGCGGCTGCCGCCATGCCCGCAAAATCGGCGCCCACGTTAAACGTGTTCGCAAGCACCACCGCGCCGGCCATCGCATAGGCCGCCCATGGCGGAACCGATTTGCGGATGTTCGCCGCAAGGCCGACGCCGGTGACCATGCCGATGCGCGCGCACATGCCCTGAATTACGGCCATCATCGGCGTCGTAATGAGCGAGAGCCACAGCATGGAAAAGCCGGTGGATGCACCGGCTACCGAATAGGTTGAGATCCCGGACGGATCGTCATCCGCCGCCCCGGTGATGAGCCCCGGTCCGAGCGTCAGCAGGCGCTTCCAGAGTTTTTGGCCGGGCGCGACTAGGTCGCTGCCTTCAAGGGCTTTCAACCGCATGCAGGGGGCTATTTACCCGCTTTTCGACTCAACGCGCAAGCAAAAAAGCAAGGAGGCAGCTGCTACGTGTTGCGGGCCGCAAAAGCGAACGTGCTGCACCTCGTCGTCCTTGCTGAGAAAGGGAGAGCTCTTTTGTCCCGTTCTTTCAGAAATGCGCGCTTCATTGCTTTGAGCGCCGCTTTTTCCATCTTACTCGCCGCGTGTGGCGGCGGTTCGCACTCAAATACCGGCGGGGTGCTGCCGTCGGCGCTCTCGCACGCGCGCCATGCCGTATCGACGATTCGCAGCAGCGCGGAACGCATCGAAAACGCGAAGGATCCTCAAAGCGGCGCGCGCACCGCAATGCAAGCCGTCGGATCGTCGGATCCGGCTACTGCCGAGCCGCCGGTTTCCCGCCCGAACGAAACGCCGTGCGTCGTTCAGCTCTTCTCCGGATTCACGTTCACGAATTTTTCCCCGCACACATTCGCATACACGCCCCCTTCATGCGCGGGACCGTGGGCGAAAGTCGTGCTGGATGCCGACTTCAGCGTAAGCGCCGGACGCCAATACGATCGGACCGCTTCGATCTGGATTGCGGGAACGAACGTGTACTTCGGTACGACTGCAGAGCCTTCGCATACGTTCGGGCCGTCGTGGCACGTCGAACGCGACGTCACGGATCTCACGCCGATTTTTCAAAATTCGTCTACCGGCGAAATCGTGCTCGGCAATCTCGTGAACAGCACGTATACGGGCGTCATTTCGGGCAGCGCAAAATTGGAGTTCTATCCGGCGACGCAAGGCTATCCCGCGGCTGATGCGCCCGACGCAGTTTATCCGCTTTCGAACGGACCGCTGGGCGATAACGTCAACTTAGGCGCGCCGTCGAATCAACTGGCTTCGACGTTTACTCTACCTACGAACGTCGAGCGCGCCTATTTGGACGTGTATCTGCAATCCCAGTACGTCGATGAATTTTGGTACACGTGCTTCCCCAACGATCTGGCGAGCGCGCTCTACAATTGCGGCGGCACGGCATTCCGCGAAGGCGAAGTTTCGATCGACGGTCAGCCCGCCGGCGTCGCACCCGTCTATCCGTGGATCTATACCGGCGGCATCGATCCGTATTTGTGGCGCCCGATTCCGGGCGTCGAGACGCTGGATTTCGTGCCGTATCGCGTGGATCTGACCCCGTTTGCCGCGATCCTGAGCAACGGGCAGCCGCATCGCGTCGCGGTGTCGGTCTTTAACGACGATAATTACTTCGCGACGAATGCGGCGCTGCTGCTCTATCTCGACCACGGCTCCTTGCAAGTCACCGGCGCGCTCGTCAGCGATCAAACGCAAGCGGCGCCGCAGGTGAACCTGACCGAAGGCGTGACGTTCGACTCCAGCGGTAATGCGAGCGGACCTATCAATACGTCGTCAACCCATGCGGTGTCGCTCGACGGATACGTCGATACCTCGCACGGGCGTGTCGAGACGATCGTCCAGCAGAACGTCGCGTTCACGAACGATCAGCAAGTCGTTTCCAACGCAACGGAATTTCAGCAAAATATCGCGCAAAACACGCAAGTTACGTCAACCGTAACGACGATCTCGGGTGCGGGAATCCGCACGGACGTCCGCGTTCAGAAAGACTGGCCGCTGACGCTCGACTACCTGTTTGCGGTACATGCCGACGGTACGGCAGCGCAAACGGTGTCGGTGGCGCAAGGCAAGATCGAGCAGAGCGCCACGCATTCCACGGGGAACGGCACGCCGGCGCGCACGTGGCTTTCGTACACGGACAAATCGGCGGATACGCTCACCTTCTATACCGACGGCACCTATGCGCCCTCGAACCGTCAGGCAACCCAGCAGTACACGTTCAGCACAAATACGGGATCGTGCTACAGCAAGACGATAGCCGCGAAGGATGGAGTACTGACCTCCAGCAGCATGGGCGGCTGCTAACGCCTTAGCAACAAAAGGCGCACGGCGCAATTGCGCGCTGTGCGCCTTTTCCGTTCACCCGGCGCGTCTAGTTTGCCGCTACGTAGATCTCCGAACCGGCGTCTACGAACTCTTTCGATTTTTCCGCCATGCCGCGTTCGGCATACTCACGCACTTCCTGCGTGATCTTCATCGAGCAGAAATGCGGACCGCACATCGAGCAGAAGTGCGCGATCTTCGCGCCCTGCGCCGGCAGCGTCTCATCGTGGAATTCGCGCGCCGTTTCCGGGTCGAGCGAGAGATTGAACTGATCTTCCCACCGGAACTCGAAGCGCGCTTTGCTCAGCACGTCGTCCCAGTGCCGCGCGTGCGGATGCCCCTTCGCAACATCGGCCGCGTGCGCGGCGATCTTATACGCGATAACGCCGTCTTTCACGTCCTTCTTATTGGGAAGGCCGAGGTGCTCTTTCGGGGTTACGTAGCAGAGCATCGCCGTGCCGAACCAACCAATCATCGCCGCGCCGATCGCGCTGGTAATGTGATCGTATCCGGGCGCGATGTCCGTCACGAGCGGCCCGAGCGTGTAGAACGGCGCCTCGTGGCACACTTCCAGCTGCTTGTCCATGTTCTCTTTGATGAGGTGCATCGGCACGTGACCGGGTCCCTCGATCATCACCTGGACGTCGTGCTTCCAGGCGATATCCGTGAGCTCGCCGAGCGTTTCCAGTTCGCCGAATTGCGCGGCGTCGTTGGCATCGGCCTGACATCCGGGGCGCAGCCCGTCGCCGAGTGAGAACGCCACGTCGTACGCCTTCATGATCTCGCAGATCTCTTCAAAGTGCGTGTACAAGAAGTTCTCTTGATGATGCGCGAGGCACCATTTCGCCAGGATCGATCCGCCACGCGAAACGATGCCGGTAACGCGGCTTGCCGTGAGCGGAACGTACCGCAGCAGCACGCCCGCGTGAATCGTGAAATAATCCACGCCTTGCTCGGCCTGTTCGATGAGCGTGTCGCGATACAGCTCCCACGTCAGCTCTTCCGCTTTGCCGTCGACCTTCTCGAGCGCCTGATAGATCGGCACCGTACCGATCGGCACGGGCGAATTGCGCAAAATCCACTCGCGCGTTTCGTGGATGTTCTTGCCGGTCGAAAGGTCCATCACGGTGTCGGCGCCCCAACGCGTCGCCCAGGTCATCTTTTCGACTTCTTCTTCGATCGTCGAGGTGACGGCGGAGTTGCCGATGTTCGCGTTGATCTTCACCAAGAAGTTGCGGCCGATAATCATCGGCTCGCTTTCGGGATGATTGATGTTCGACGGAATGATGGCGCGTCCGCGCGCGACTTCCTCGCGCACGAACTCGGGCGAGAGCCCCTCGCGAATAGCGATGAACTCCATCTCGGGCGTGACGACGCCGCGACGCGCGTAGTGCATCTGCGTAACGTTCGCTCCGGGCTTTGCGCGGCGCGGTTTGCGCGATGCAGAGAAGCGCACGGCCTCGAGTTCCGGCATCGCATCGCGACCGCGGCGGTAGATGGAGGTCGGTTTCTCGAGTTCTTCGGTGTCGCCGCGATCGACGATCCATTGCAGACGGATCGCGTCCAACCCGCGGCGCACCTCGGTCGTCGCAGCCGGATCGGTGTATGGGCCGCTCGTGTCGTACACGACGTGCGTCTCGCCGTTCGTAAGCGCGATCTCGCGCATGGGCACGCGAATTGAAGGATGCGAACCGGTCGCGTACGTCTTTCGCGACGCAGCGGCAACGGCGGAATCAACGGTGGTCATTTGGGGAAGTCTCCTTCCTACGCCGGCATTACCCGGATCAGGTTACAAGCGGTCGGCCATGAACGGCCCTCTCAGCCTCCCGAATGGGATAGCTCCCGCGTACGCATACTCTACCCCATGTTTTTCATCGTTTCCCGTTGAAGCCCGATCGTGTGAGCGCTCGGCCAGCCGTCTCCGCGTACGCAACGCTTGGTTTCGCACAACTCGCGGTCGGCGCCGGCGGCATCTTCGCGCGGTTTGCATTGAGCGGCGCGCCGCCGCTTGCCGTTGCGGCGGCACGTTTGGCGATCGCGTCCGCCGCGCTGCTGGCGATCGCGGCGGTACATCGCGAGCGCACGCGCATCGCACCGGAGCACCGCAAAATTTTCATCTTCGCGGGGCTTGCGCTGGCGATCCATTTCGCTACGTGGGTCTGGTCGTTGCAGTACACGAGCGTCGCGGTTAGCACGCTGCTCGTCGCAACGACGCCGATTTGGACGACTGCTTACGATGCCGTCGTGATGCGGCGCGGTCTTTCGATCGCCGCATATGGCGCGTTTGCAATCGGCGCCGCCGGGCTGGTGCTCGTCGTGGGATTTAACAGTGCGCGGCCGCCGATTGCGGGACACGAACGGCTCGGCGACGCGCTCGCAATGACCGGCGCGATGGCCATCGGCGCCTATTTCATTCTCGTACGCCGCGTTCGCGGCGCGTACGGCACGCGTCCCATCGTTACGCGGACGTACACGTGGGCCGCCGTGGCGCTGGTCGTTGCGGCGGCTGCCGCACGGCAATCGCCGCCGCCGCTCGCGGACGCGCGCGCCTGGGGCGGCATTCTTGCGATGGCGCTCATCTCGCAACTGCTCGGCCACACGGCAATGAATGCTTCGCTGCGCTGGTTCTCGCCCAGCGCCATAGCGATGACGACGCTCCTCGAACCGGTTTTGGCCGCAGCGCTCGCGTACTGGCTCTTCGGCGAAGGTCTGACGGCCGCCGCAATCGGCGGCGCGCTGCTCATTTTAGCGGCCATCGGCGCGTTTTTACGCGAGGAAGCGCAGCGGCCCGTTCCAGCCTAGGAATTGGACCGATCCATTAGCAAGGGAATGGATGGCTCCCGCGAAGGGGGCGCTTCATGACCACGCTGAGCAGCGCCTTACCCGCGGCGGGCCAAACCGCTTCATCGCCGCAGCCCGACCCTCAAGAAACGCGCGAATGGATCGACGCCATTCAAGGCGTGCTGGACCACGAAGGTCCCGGACGCGCCCAAGAACTCATCAATGCGATCGTCGATACGGCGCAGCGCGGCGGCGCGCACGTTTCGCTCGGTCTTTCGACGCCGTACGTGAACACGATTCCCGCTTCGGAACAGGCGCCGATGCCGGGCAACGACGAGTTGGAGACGCGTTTGCGCCACTACGTGCGCTGGAACGCGATGGCGATGGTTGCGCGTGCGAACAAAGAGTCGTCCGAACTCGGCGGCCACGTCGCGAGCTTCGCATCATCGGCGACCTTGTACGATGTCGGCTTCAATCATTTCTTCCGCGCGCAGAGCGAAAGCTTCGGCGGCGATTTGGTTTTCTTGCAAGGCCATTCGGCGCCGGGATTTTACGCGCGCGCGTTTCTCGAAGGCCGCATTACCGAAGAGCAGCTGGAACACTTCCGGCGCGAAGTCGACGGCAAGGGCGTCGGATCGTATCCGCATCCGTGGCTGATGCCGGACTTCTGGCAATTCCCCACGGTGTCGATGGGCCTTGGGCCGATCATGTCGATCTATCAAGCGCGCTTCATGCGCTACATGAACGATCGCAGCATGATCGATGCCGCCGATCGTAAGGTGTGGGCGTTCCTGGGCGACGGTGAAACGGACGAGCCGGAATCGCTCGGCGCGATTTCGCTTGCCGGCCGCGAGAAACTCGACAATCTGATCTGGGTGATCAACTGCAATCTGCAGCGCCTGGACGGACCGGTGCGCGGCAACGGCAAGATTATCCAAGAACTCGAGACCGTCTTCAAAGGCGCCGGCTGGAACGTCATCAAGGTCATCTGGGGCAGCAGCTGGGATGCGCTGCTCGAACGGGATCGCAGCGGCAAGCTGGTCCAGGTGATGAACGAGTGCGTGGACGGCGATTACCAGACATTTAAATCGCGCGACGGAAAGTTCGTACGGGACAACTTCTTCGGGCGCTATCCCGAGACAGCCGAACTGGTCGCGCACATGAGCGACGATGACATTTGGGCGCTCGCGCGCGGCGGCCACGATCCGCGGAAAGTTTACGCGGCTTATAAAGCGGCGTTCGAGCATAAAGGACAGCCGACGGTCATTCTGGCCAAGACGATCAAGGGCTACGGCATGGGCGAGTCGGGCGAAGCGCAGAACATCGCGCACCAAGCGAAGAAAATGAAAGTCGAATCGATGCGCAAGTTCCGCGATCGCTTTCATCTGCCGATTCCGGACACCGAAATCGAGCAACTTCCATTCGTCAAACCGGCCGAAAGCACTCCGGAGATGCAGTACCTGCGCGAGATGATCGCAAAGCGCGGTTCGCTGCCGGCGCGCCGGCGCGAATCCGTTTCGCTCACCGTGCCCGAGCTCTCCACATTCGATGCGCAGCTCAAAGGCACGGGCGATCGCGAGATATCCACGACGATGGCGTTCGTGCGCATCTTCACCTCGCTGGTGAAAGATAAAACGATCGGGCCCAAGTGCGTGCCGATCGTCGCGGACGAATCGCGCACGTTCGGCATGGAAGGCCTGTTCCGGCAACTGGGCATCTACTCGTCAGTCGGACAGCTGTATCATCCGCAAGACGCCGAGCAGCTGATGTGGTACCGCGAAGACAAGCAGGGCCAGATTCTGCAGGAAGGCATCAACGAAGCGGGCGCGATCTCATCGTGGATCGCCGCGGGCACCTCGTACTCCACGCATAACGTGCCGATGATTCCGTTCTACATCTTCTACTCGATGTTCGGCTTCCAGCGCGTCGGCGATCTGGCGTGGGCCGCAGCGGATTCGCGCACGCGCGGATTCTTGCTCGGCGGCACCTCGGGCCGCACAACGCTCAACGGCGAAGGATTGCAGCACGAGGACGGGCACAGCCAAGTCTTCGCGTCGTTCATTCCCAACTGCGTCTCCTACGATCCGACGTACGGCTACGAGGTCGCGGTCATCGTGCAGGACGGTTTGCGGCGCATGCTCGCGAATCAGGAAGACGTCTACTACTACATCACGCTGCTCAACGAAAACTACAAGCATCCCGATATGCCCAAGGGCGCCGAAGCCGGCATTCTCAAAGGCATGTACGCGCTGCACGATAGCGGCAAGACCGATAAGAAAACGCCGCGCGTGCAACTGCTCGGCAGCGGCGCGATTTTGCGCGAAGTCGAAGCGGCGGCCGAACTGCTCGCAAATGACTTCAAGGTGCAATCCGACGTGTGGAGCGTAACGAGCTTTAACGAGCTGCGACGCGACGGCATCGACGCGGAGCGCTGGAATATGGTGCATCCGGAAGAGAAACCACGCCTTTCGTACGTCGAGCAGTGCTTGAACGACCGCAAAGGCCCGGTCATTGCATCGACGGATTACATCCGCACGTACGCGGATCAAATCCGGCCGTATGTGAACCGGCGTTACGTGACCTTGGGCACCGATGGGTTCGGGCGCAGCGATCTGCGCAGCAAGCTGCGCGAATTTTTCGAGGTGAACCGCTACTACGTCGCTGTCGCGGCGCTCAAGGCGCTGGCGGACGACGGTGAAATCGACCGGAAGATCGTATCGGAGGCGATTAAGAAGTATGGCATCGATCCCAGCAAGCCCAATCCGGTGACGGTGTAAGCATGAGCGATACGATCGAGGTGCGCGTTCCCGACATCGGCGACTTCAAAGACGTGCCGGTAATCGAGATTCTCGTCAAACCCGGCGACGCGGTAAAGAAAAACGATTCGCTCGTAACGCTCGAATCCGACAAGGCGTCGATGGAAGTTCCCTCGCCGCAAGACGGCGTGGTGGCGGCAGTCAACGTCAAGGTCGGCGAGAAAGTCAGTGAAGGCAGCGTCATCGTCAGCTTAAACGCAAGCGGCGCGGCAGCACCGGCGCCGGCACCCGTGCCGGCACAAGCGCCGAAGCAGCAGCAACCGCAGGCGCAGGCGACGGTGCAAACCGTTGAGCTGCGCGTTCCGGATATCGGCGATTTCAAAGATATTCCGGTCATCGAAGTGCTGATCAAAGCGGGCGACGAGATTGCGAAAGACGCCTCCATCGTTACGCTGGAGTCGGACAAAGCAACGATGGAAGTTCCGGCGAGCGCCGGCGGCGTCGTCGGCGAAGTGCGCGTCAAAGTGGGCGACAAAGTTTCGCAGGGCGACGTGGTGGCGACGGTGGCGGTGGCCTCGACAGGCTCGGCCGTCCTTCGACAGGCTCAGGATGACCGAGCTGGGGAGCCGGCTCAGGACACTGCAAAAATGTCCACGGCGGAAGCGGCGCCTGCGGCGCGCGCGCAGCAGAAACAAACGCCGCTGACGCAAGTCAGTACGAATGGCGCCGTGCATGCGAGTCCGTCGATACGGCGGTTTGCACGCGAGCTGGGCGTCGATCTGCACGACGTGCAACCCACCGGGCCGAACGGGCGTGTTACGCGCGATGACGTTCAGCACTTCGTGAAATCGGCGCTGCAGAGCGGCGGCGGAGCGGCAGGCGGCGGCGTTGCGGCGCTCGGCATTGCGCCGTGGCCGAAAGTCGATTTCGCCCAGTATGGCGAGATCGAGCGAAAGCCGCTCTCGCGCATCAAGAAGATCTCCGGGCCGAATCTGCACCGCAATTGGGTGATGATCCCGCACGTCACGCAGAACGACGACGCGGACGTCACGGAGCTCGAAGAGTTCCGCAAATCGCTCAACGCCGAACTCGGCAAATCCGGCGTTAAAGTCACGATGCTCGCATTCTTGATCAAAGCATCGATCGCGGCGCTCAAGCGGTTTCCCGAGTTCAACGCCTCGCTGGACGGCGACGAACTGGTGTTCAAGAAGTACTACAACATCGGTTTTGCGGCGGACACGCCGGGCGGCCTCGTCGTTCCCGTCGTCAAAAACGCCGACACAAAAGGCATATCCGAACTCGCCGAAGAGACGTCCGATCTCGCTGCCCGCGCGCGCGAAGGCAAGATCGGGTCCGCCGACATGCAAGGCGGCACGTTCACCATCTCGAGTCTGGGCAGCATCGGCGGGACGTATTTTACGCCGATCATCAATGCGCCGGAGGTCGCTATTTTGGGCGCCTGCCGCGCGTCGATCCGGCCGGTCTGGGACGGCAGTTCCTTCGTGCCGCGCCTGATGCAACCGCTCTCACTCTCTTACGATCATCGCGTGATCGACGGGGCTGCGGCTGCTCGCTTTACCGCCTATTTAGCGGCAGTGTTAAGCGATCTGCGCAGGGCGTTGCTGTAAACTTAACCGCGCGGCGGTTTGCTCGCCGCCGCGCCGTGCCATACTAAGGCGGTATGGAGTCCTTCGACGCCGAGAGGAATGCCCGGCTTCTCGCACGCGCTGCGGAAGAAGCGCTGGATTTCATCCTGATCACCGATTTCACGCCGCCCTCGCGCGGCGGTCCGTTCATCCGCTACGCGAACGAATCGCTATTGCGCGCAACGGGTTTTGCGATGATCGAATTGCTCGGGCGACCGTATCACGAGCTGCTCCACGAGCACAACGATCCGGCGACGCTGCGTTCGATGGCGAGAAATCTGGAAGATTCCAAAGCGAACGAAAAAGAAGTGCGTTTGCGCCGGAAAGACGGATCCGCCTTCTGGGTGGAGTTCGCCGGGAAGCCTCTTTCGGACGCCGGTTCGAAATACTGGGTTGCCATCGGCCGCGACATCTCGCTGCGCCGGCAAGCGCAAGAGCAAATGACCACGCTGATGACCGCAATCGACGCGGTGAGCGGGCATTTAGAGATCTACGCGTTGGAAAACGGCGAATATTCCGCGATCTTTCAAAACGCCGAAGCGGACAGCGATATTTCAGAATTAGTTGAAACGCTGCTCAACGAACCCGTATTGCGTGAAGCGACGGCTTTGCGCGCGCGTTTGAGCGCCGGTGAGAACGTCACGGTTACAACGGACGGTCTTCAGATCCGTCCGCTCGATAAAAACGCCGAAACGCTGATCTGCATCAAACAGAAGGCCAGCTGACCGCAGGCGCCCGCGGCGCCTGCGATCGCGGGCACCATTACACCGCTGCGGTTTGTTTGCGGCGCAACTGCCGCAGCACGTACTGCAGAATGCCGCCGTGGCGGTAGTACTCCGCTTCGTCCGGCGTGTCGATGCGCAGCAGGGCTTTAAACTCGATGCTGCGGTCCGTGCCGTCCGTGGCGCGAACGTGCACTTGCATGCGGGGCGTCACGCCTTTCTCCAAGCCGCCGATTTCGAACGTCTCTTCCCCGGTGAGCCCGTAGGTCGAACGGTCGGCGCCCGCTTCGAATTCGAGAGGCAGGATGCCCATGCCGATCAGGTTGCTGCGATGAATGCGCTCGAAGGATTCCGCGATGACGGCCTTGATGCCGAGCAGATACGGGCCTTTCGCCGCCCAGTCGCGCGAGGATCCTGAGCCGTATTCTTTGCCGGCGATCACGACGAGCGGCGTCCCGTCGCTCTTGTACTTCATCGCGGCATCGAAGATCGACATCTGCTCGTTCGTGGGCAGATAGCGCGTATAACCGCCTTCTACGCCCGGAACGAGCTGATTGCGCAGGCGCACGTTCGCGAACGTGCCGCGCACCATCACTTCGTGGTTCCCGCGGCGAGCGCCGTACGAATTAAAATCGGCGGGCTCGATGCCGTGCTCCATGAGATACTTCGCAGCCGGGCTCACTTTCGCGATGTTTCCCGCGGGCGAAATGTGGTCCGTCGTGACGCTATCGCCGAGCACCGCCAGCGCGCGCGCACCAAGGATATCGGACACAGGCGCCGGTTCCGCGGTCATATTTTCAAAGTACGGCGGATTCTTGACGTACTCCGATTTCGGATCCCACGCATACCGGTCGCCGGTCGGCACGTCGAGCTTCGCCCAATTGGTGTCGCCGCGAAACACGTCCGAATAGTTCGCTTTGAACATCTCGTCGCTGATCGACTGCGCGATCACTTTGGAGATCTCTTCGTTCGTCGGCCAAAGGTCTTTCAAGTACACCGGCTTTCCCGACGTATCTTCGCCAAGCGGCTCCGACGTCAGATCGATGTCCATGCGGCCGGCCAGTGCGAACGCGACCACGAGCGGCGGCGAGGCGAGATAGTTGGCGCGCACCTGCGGATGAATGCGCCCCTCGAAGTTGCGGTTGCCCGAAAGCACCGCCGCGACGATGGAGTCTTGCTCGGCGATCGCTTCCGAGATCTCCGTAGGCAGCGGACCGCTGTTGCCGATGCACGTGGTGCAGCCGTAGCCGACCAAATTAAAGCCGAGTTGGTCCAGATACGTTTGCAAACCGGATTTGGTGAGATAGTCCGTCACCACTTTGGAGCCCGGGGCCAGCGACGTCTTCACCCATGGCTTGCGGTTGAGACCGCGTTGCACCGCGTTGCGCGCCAGCAATCCGGCACCGACAAGCACCGACGGATTGCTCGTGTTCGTGCAACTCGTGATTGCGGCAATGACGACGGAACCGTCGGCGACTTCCGTCTTCGGCTCCGCGGCGACGCCCACGCCGCCTTCGCTCTGCATGCGCGCCGTTGCGCTCGCAGGTTTTGCATCGCGCGCCTCGACCCACTCGCCCATCGCGCTCTCAAACGCGCTTTTTACTTCGCTCAGCGACACGCGGTCTTGCGGACGCCGCGGGCCGGCCAGGCTGGGAATAACCGTGCCGAGATCGAGTTCCAGCGTGTCCGTGAATTGCGGATCCGGCGTTGCGTCCGTGCGGAACATGCCTTGCGCCTTCGCATACGCTTCGACGAGCGCAACGTGCTCGGGATTACGCCCGGTTAGGCGCAAATACTCGAGCGTTTGAGCGTCGATCGGGAAGATCGCGCACGTCGACCCGTATTCCGGAGACATGTTGCCGATCGTCACGCGGTCCGCGACGCCCAAATTCGAAAGACCGGCGCCGTAAAACTCGACGAACTTGCCTACGACGCCCTTTTTGCGCAGCATTTGCGTGACTGTGAGGACGAGATCGGTCGCCGTGACGCCTTCGCGCAAATGCCCCGTTACTTTGAATCCGACAACTTCCGGAATGAGCATCGTAACGGGCTGGCCGAGCATGGCGGCTTCGGCTTCGATGCCGCCGACGCCCCACGCGAGCACGCCGAGGCCGTTCGCCATGGTCGTGTGCGAATCGGTGCCGACAACGGTGTCCGGATACGCAAACGCGTTCTGCGGATCGAACGCGATGCCCGCACCGCCGCCGCCGAAGATCACACGCGCCAAAAATTCGATGTTGACTTGGTGGACGATGCCGGTGTCCGGCGGAACGGCGCGAAAACCGCTGAGCGCGTGCTGTCCCCATTTGAGGAACGCATACCGTTCGCGGTTGCGCTCGAATTCGAGTTGCGCGTTCTTCGCCATAGCGTCGGGCGAACCGAACGCGTCGACCTGCACGGAATGATCGATAACGAGTTCGACGGGCTGAAGCGGATTGATCGCGTTGGGATCGCCGCCCATTGCCGCCATCGCGTCGCGCATCGCGGCCAGATCGACAACGCACGGAACGCCGGTGAAATCTTGCAGCAGCACGCGCGCCGGGCGGTACGCAATCTCGCGTTCGATCTTGTGGCGCGGATTCCAGCGCGCCAGCGCTTCGACGTCATCTTTGGTGACGGAGCGGCCGTCTTCGAAACGCAGCAGATTCTCGAGCAGAATCTTCATGGAAAACGGCAGTTGCGCGAGCTTGGTCAGGCCGGCTTCCTCGAGCGCGCCGAGGCGCACGTACGAGTACGAGCGATCGCCCACGGTGAGGCGATCGACCGCGTTAAAACTATTTGCGTGCTGATTCATTATGTAACGGTGATTCGCGGCTCGCCGCCCGCGTAGCCTTCGATTCTCAGAGCGCTCTCGCCCGACAAAAGTCGCCACAACGGCTCCGCGACGAGATTCGTACGCCATGCCGAGAGCTCCAGCGAGCCGATGAATTCATCGCGTCCCGCCGGCACGTCCCGGGCCTGCCGCTCCAAGACCGCGCGCGGCACCAGCAGGCTTGCGGGTAATTCGTTCTCGCGCGCGATCTCGCCGACCACCACGCTCATGAGCGAGACCAGCGTTTCGCGCGCGTTCCCAAGCGGGCGGGCGAATTTCGCGGGCAGCTCGTCCTCGGGGATCGCTTCGCCGCGTTTGACGGCCTCTACGATGGCGGGACCTAAGGAGCGCCGCGTTCCGGCGTCCAGGCGGCGCAACTGCGCCAGATCTTCCACATGGCGGGGGCGCAGCGTCGCCAGACCGCCGAGCACGTCGTCCGGCATGATGTATTTGAGCGGCAGATCGCGTTCGCGCGCGATACGATCGCGCAGCAGCACCAACTGAGAGAGCACGCCCAGTTCGCGCCGGTTCATGCGGTTGGCACCGGGAATGCGACCGATCATGCGGCGTTCGTCGGTGCGGTAGCGCTCGATGTCGGCGAGCGCACGGCATTCCTCGATCGCCCACTCCAGACGTCCCTTGGCGTTCAACCGCGTCGCGAGCGTATCGTGCATTTCCAGCAGATGCGCGACATCGTCGATCAGATATTCCATCTGCTTCTCAGAGAACGGGCGCGCCGACCAATCGCTGACCGTTTGCGATTTCTTGAGGCGCACGCCGCAAAGATCGCGCACCAGATCGGCCAGCGAGATTGCCATGCCGAATCCGAGAAACGATGCCGCGACTTGGCAGTCGAAGACGCGCTGCGGAACGACGTCGAAACGATCTGCGAAGATCTTCAAGTCGCTGGTGAGCGCGTGACCGACGACCGTCGTTTCGTTCAACGCCTCCGCCAGCGGCGAAATATCGTCGATCGCAAGCGGGTCCAGAATCGCGCAGCCGTCTTCGAACGCGAGCTGGATCACCATCAGGCGCGCCGTGTAGGTTCGTTCGTTGTGAAACTCGGTATCGATGCCTACGCGCGGCGCCGACCGCACGCGCTCGCACAGATCGCGGAGCGCGGAGGGGGTGGAGATCATCTGCGGTTTGTTCACTCTTGGGGTCCGTATTGGGGCGGCAGCGTATGGTGCCTGCGGAAGCGAAAGCGCCAATGCGGCCGGTGGTGGATGATGTAATTATGGGCGCGCGTTTCGTACTGGTGAATCGCCACGGTAACGCGGTCTCCGAAGATCGCAAGCAGCGTGCAAATCGGAATGGCCACGACCGACATCGTGAGGATATGTATCCAGATCGGAACGCGGAATGCCGCAGCGCTTGCCGTCGCAACGGTGCCGCCGAAGCCGGGGATCACGCGCACCGCGATCAGGAACATCGGCGAGCCGACCTTGAACCGCTTCACCCACGCCGGCAAACGCGCCAGCGCGGCGTCGAGATCGAGCAGGTGCGAGGCATGACGGTTTACCCAATAACCGATCGCTGCCGCGATAACGATGCCGACGGCATTGATGACCGTACCCCAAAGGGGTCCGAAGATGGAGCCGTTCATGATCGCGAGCGCGTCCGTCACCGAAAACGGGGCGGCGGCTACGAGCGCGAAAATGAGCGTCGCGACCGGGACGGCAACGGACAGGCTGATCGACCGGATGTACGCCTCGATGTGCGGCTGGTAGCGGATTACCAGCGCCGCGAGAGCGAACGACACTGCCAGCAGCCCCAGGCCGGCCAGGCGGCGTCCTAGCGAACGCAAACGTCCGCGTGCCGGAAGTCGGTCTTCGAGGAGGATGGCATGCTCCTGGTGCGGTCGGTCATTTGCGTGTTATGCGCCGTCGGCTTTTACGCTTCCGTCTTTATGCTGCGCAAGGGCATCCGGGCGGAGCGCGGCGAGCTCTTGGAGTCCAGCGTGGTGCAGACTCCGCGCGCGAAACTCTTCGGCGGCGTGCCCAATGCGCTCATCGGCATCGTGTACTATCCCGCGCTGGCGGCTGTTTCATGGAGCGCGCCGGCGGGTGCGTTGCGTTATGCCGCACTTGCGGCCGCCGCGTTCGCTGCCGCGACGTCGCTCTATCTAGCGTACAGTCTGTTGTTCGTGACGAAGAGAAGCTGCTCGTATTGCTGGACCGCCCACCTTGCGAATTGGGCGCTTCTTGCCGCTTATTCGTGGCTGTTGGTCCTAACCTAAGCTTCTATACGGTCCCTGTTTGCGCGCGGCGTGCCTGGGTATCATGGAAGCCTCTCGACGTAGACAACTCGGGAGTACCGCCGGATTCCCGGGAGCTGAGTCTGCCGCCGGTGCTTTACATCAAAAAGGCCACGCATTTGGCGTGGCCTTTTTGCTTGCTGCCGGAAGCGGCTATTTCAGTTTGTACACCGATGCGAGATCGTGCATCGCCGTGTTGAGAATCGCGTGGTAATCGGCGTCGGCCGCGATGCCGTACTTAGCGTCGACGTCTTTCATCACTTGTACGTGAATCGGATGCGAGACTGCGCGATCCAGCATCACTTCAACGTTGAAGCCCGTGCCGGTTTGGCCGGCGCCCCAGAGCGCTGCCGCAAGCGCGGCGCCGTTGTGCGGATCGGGAGCGGGCGTTTTCGGAAGCGCGATATGCTTCTGGTTCACGATCTTCAGCGTATCCGAAACAACGAAGTCGAATACTTTGAGGAAATTGCCGACTTTGTCTTTGCCGTATTGATTGGTGAGCTTGCCGACTTCGGCGTTGAATTTATCGCCGGTCAGATCTTTGAGCAGCGTGACGGTGTTGAAGTTGCCCGGGCCGCCGCCCGCGATCACCATCGAAAGCGTAACTTGCAGCGCAGGCGCGCCCGTGTACACGCCGGGGCCTGAGAAGCGCGAGGGCTGATTGGTGACGTTGGGCATCATGTGGCCGCCCGACATCATCGAGCCGCCCGCTGCGAGCGCGCTCACGGGCGCCGCCAGCGCGGCAAACGCGGCAATCGCCGCGATTTTGCGAAGAGAGAACATGCCTGACCTTTCCGGAGATGTGCCTCCGCAGGAAGTAGAACGGTTTGTCGTCCTTACAAACGGCGGCCGGAGGCGTTTGGATTGCGGGGCAGGCTATTCGATTTGCGCGATCATCGGCCGGTACACCGGATCCTCGGTCGGCCCGGTGGAGAACCACGCGTCGAGCATGGCTTTTGCAACCGGAATCGCGGTGCTGCGCAGCGAGAGCGCCAGCACGTTCGCATCGTTCCAAGTGCGCGCGGCGGCGGCGGTTTCGGCGTCGTTGCACAAGGCGGCGCGCGCGCCGCGCACCTTGTTCGCCGCGATACTCACGCCGGTGCCGCTCCAACAGCACACCACGCCCGTACCGCATGCGCCGCTTGCGACGGCCTCGGCGACCGAACGGCCGACGCTCGGCCACGCATCGCTCTGCGCCGGTTCGAGCGCCCCGAAACGCACGACGTCATAACCGCGCCCGCGCAATTCGCGTTCGAGCGCAGCGGTGAGCTCCGTAGCCTCGTCGCTGCCGAGCGCGACCTTCATTTAGTGAGCGTTCTGCACCACGATCATATCTGCATTCAACGAACCGTCCGCATTGGCGCGGCCGCGCACGTCGACCGTTTGGCCCGGCTGCAGCGTCCATCCGCGCGGGTTGATGACCGTGCCTTTGTGCAGATGTATTTCACGGTAGCGGTTGAGCTGCATGCGCACTTGCAGCTCGTACCCGCGGTAGAACGTCACGGTGCCGATAGCTTCGTTGTTGTTCCATCCGAATGCGCCTTTGACGATGTTGCCGAGGGCGTTGATCGCATCTTGTTCGATGCCGGCGGGAACGCTCGGCACCGGATTCGGCGCGGCGTTGGGAGGCGGCGTAGGCGGTGGCGTCGGCTGCGTTGCAGCGAGCGCGCTTCCGGCAAGCGCGAACAGGACGGCGGCAAAGGCAGCGACAAATCGCGTAGTCATACTGTAATGAACGCTCTCCCACGCTCCAGGGTTCCCTTGTGCGCTTAGCCGCCACGGTCATGCTCGTCCGCCCGGCTGCCCGGGCCGGCTTCGAGGTTTTCATGCTGCGCCGCAGCGAGGCCAGCCACTTCGTTCCCGACGTGTACGTGTTTCCGGGTGGCACGCTGGACGAAAGCGACATGAACGAGGAAGCGTTTGCACGCGCGCGCGGCGTCGAAGAACGCGTCTTGCGCGCACAATTTCGCGCCGAGATTTCGCCTGCGTTCCCGGCACCGGACGCGCTGCCGGATCTGCGCGAATCAGCGGGACTTTGCATTGCGGCGCTGCGCGAGCTGTACGAAGAAGCGGGCGTGCTCTTGGCATGCGATGCGAACGGCGTGCCGCTGGAAGCCTCGGCGCTCGAACCGTATCGTGACCGGCTGCACGCCGCACGCGCGCCGGTACAACGCGGTGAGCTGCGGTTCGCCGATCTCCTCGCCGAGATCGGCGCGTACGCAAATGCGAGGGCACTCGCACTTTTTTCGCAGTGGATTACGCCGCCGGTCTTTCCGCGCCGTTACAACGCTCATTTTTTCGTAGCGGAAGCCTCGCGTGAAGAGACGGCGGCAGCCGACGCGTTCGAGACGCACGACGGCGCCTGGATCGCGCCGGCGGACGCACTGCACCGCTGTCACGCCGGAACGTTCCAAATGGTCTATCCCACGATCAAGCACGTCGAGCGGCTCGCCCGTTTCGGCGACGTCGAATCGCTGCTCAAATTCGCGCGCAGCAAACCGATTTACAGCATCATGCCCGACGTCCCGGCCGAGCGGCAATTCTCGATGCCGCCGGATTTGGAATACGCGTGGTAGATTCGCGCATCACACTGGTGCGCGCACCCAATCCATCGGCAATGACGCTGAGCGGCACGAATACCTATCTCATCGATTGCGGCAACGGCGCGGCTGCGTGTATCGATCCGGGGCCGCCGTTGGACCGGCACGTCGATGCGCTCCTGCAGCGCGCGGCGGAACTCGACTTGCGCATCTCGCTCATTCTTCTCACCCACACGCATCCGGACCACGCGCCGGGCGCACCGATGCTCCAAGCGCGCACCGGCGCGCCTATCGCCGCGCACGCCGAGACGGAGTTTCCGCACGATCGCGGATTGCACGACGGCGAGATTGTGCGCATCGGCGATACGGCGATTCAGGCGGTGGATGCCCCGGGCCATACCTTCGATCACCTCGTATTTTACGAACCGCGTGAAGGCGCGCTGTTTACGGGTGACGTCGTGCTCGGCGAGGGTTACGTGGTCATCGCGCCGCCGAACGGATCGATGCGCGCGTACCAGCGCACGCTCGCGCGATTGCTGGACGAATTTCCCGATGCGCGAATGATTTACGGCGGGCACGGCGAGCCCGTGCGCGATCCGCAGGCCAAACTTCGCGAGTACGCAGCGCACCGCGAATCGCGTCAGCGCGAGATACTTGCCGCGCTGCAAGACGGACCCAAAACGATTCCGGATCTCGTGCGCTCGATCTACCGCGAAACCACTCCCATTCTCTGGCCGGCGGCCGCGCGCCAGCTGCTCGCGTATTTGATCGCGCTCGAGCAAGAGCAGCGCATTCTCTCGCGCGAGCTCTCGCGCACCTTGAGCCAAGACGATCACGCCATTTTGAATCCGGAGTGGAAAACAATCGTCGGCGAAGAGCATGCGCGGACGGTCGAGGAAGAGCTTGGTGCGATGCTGCGGCTCGACACGCTGCGCGAATACGCGTTACGGTAGCCTCAGAACGATCTTGCCGAACTGGGCCGCATCCTGCATGCGCTCCATCGCCGGAACGATCTCGGAAACGTCGTACACGCGATCGATGACCGGCTTGATGCGATGCTCCGAAATGAATTCCAGCATCGCACGAAAATCCGCAGGGCTCCCCATAGACGTGCCGCGGATGTCGAGCTGATTCCAAAAGACCGGAAACATCTTGATCTTCGCGTCTCCGGCGGTACCACCGTACGTCACGACGCGCCCGCCGGGCCGCACGAGGCCTAGGATGCGCGCGAACGTTTCGCCGCCTGCGGAATCGATCGCGAGATCGATCGGGCCGCCGGCTTTGCGAGCGGCTTTATGCCATTCCGCATCGGTGCGGTAATTCAACGTGAGGTCGGCGCCGAGATCTTTTGCGCGCTGCAACTTCTCATCGCTGCTCGATGTAACGATGACGCGCGCGCCGGCCGCTTTTGCGTACAGCAGCGCGAAGGTTTGCACGCCGCCGCCGATACCGGTGATCAGCACGGTTTCGCCTACGCGCAGCTCGCCGCGCGTAAAAACCGCGCGATACGCCGTGACTCCCGCAAGCGGAATCGTCGCCGCTTCTTCCATCGACAGGTGCGCGGGTTTTGCGTGCACGTTCCCTGCCGGGACCGCCACGTATTGGGCAAACGTGCCGTCGCGCGGAACGCCCAGAATACTCGAATCCGGCCGCCAGACGCGCTCGTCCTCACCCCATCCCATCGCGGGGTCGATCACGACCGCGTTGCCGTTCGCTTCTCCGGCGCCGTCCGCGCCCAGAATGCACGGCAGCTTGATGTTCGGATAGAGACCTTGGGTGATAAACACGTCTCGATGATTGAGCGCCGCGGCGCGCACGCGCACCAGCGTTTCCCGTTGCGAGGGTTGCGGCTGGGGAACCTCGTCGAGCCCCGCGTTCGCGGGGCCGCCGATTTCGTGTAGGCGTACGGCTTTCATGATCACACCTATATGCGTTTTGCCTGTATACTCATGCCTTCGCATGCTGCTACCATGTTGGGATGAGAGCATTACGCGGCTTCTTCTTGTGCTTTTTCGCCTTGGCCGTTGTTTCATGCGGCGGCGGCGGCACCCCACCCACCACGCAAACGGAGTCGAACGCGGGACGCAACCCGGCGCAAACGCAGGGACGCACGATCGCGCTTCCGCAATCCGCCGGCCGGCACGCCATGGATAGCAACGGAGTTTTGCAAGACGGTGGCTTCGAATCGGGCGGTTATACGTATTGGCAGCAATGCGGCAGCGTAAACGCATCGATCGGCACGTGGCGCCCGCACACCGGAAAATATTCGCAGAAAGACGGCAACGTTTCCACTCCGGAAGTGAACGGTTATTCGGGGCTTTGCCAGCAAATCAAAGTTCCGAGCGGCGGCAAGATTTCGTTCTGGGTGTACCAAGGCACGAACGAAACCAGCACGACGTACGCGTTCCAGGAAGCCGATCTGCTCGACTCGTCGGGCAGCGTGCTCGATAATCTCTACACGACGGCGGCCACGACCGGTGCTTGGGTTCAAAAGACGTACGATATTAGCGCGTACGCCGGCCAAACCGTGTGGCTCTATTTCGGCGTTTACGGCGATGGCTACACGAGTGGTTACATCTATCAATACGTAGATGACGTCGCCTGGAGCAGCGCCACCCCGTCGCCTTCGGCAACGCCTTCGCCGACGCCGAAACCGAGCGCGACGCCATCACCGACTCCGAAGCCGAGCGCGACGCCGACCGCGACGCCCACGCCCAGCGGCGGTCCGACCCCGATTGCAACCCCGGCGAACGGCGGCGGCAACAGCACCGGCAGCTGCGGAACGAGCTGCGGCGTGCAGCGCTGGCACATCAAGACACTCGGCGATGCGTACGTCAACACGATCAATTGGACGCCGCAGTCAATGACCGTCGACCAGCTTCGGGCTGCACCCGTTCCGGCGAATTACGATCAGTACAACGACACGACACGTTACGCGCCATGGGAAACGGAAAGCGTAACGGTCCGTGCAACACTGGTCGGTTGGAAGATTGAGACCGATCACGATTATCACATCGTCATCGCGGATTTGAATCATCCGAGCGATACGATGATCATCGAACCGCCCGATCCGACGTGCAGCAGTGCGTGCGACGGCGGTTTTGCGAACTACTTCCAAGCGGTGCGCACGAAACTCACAAACTGCTTCGGACAGCCGCCGACGTCGTTCACGAATTTCTCCTCGGGCATCGTGGTTGACGTGACGGGCGTGCCTGAATTCGACGCACTGCACGGTCAAACGGGCGTAGCTCCGAACGGAATCGAGTTACATCCCGTACTCAACGTGAATTTCGTTTCAGGAACTACGTGCCAGTAAAACTGCATACGCTCTTCGCGCTCGTTCTCGCCGGAACGGCGCTAAGCGCATGCGCACATCACGCGGAGGCGGCGGCAGCGCCGCCTTCCGCGCAGGTGCTCACCGAGTCGAATAAGGCCAAAGCTCTGGCGGTGGGCCAAGCCTTAGTCGCACAAGATCGTGCCGCCGAAGCGGAACATCGTGCTGAAATGGACCGATTGATCGATGTGTCGGTCAAGAGCATGCGTGATGAAGATCGTCAAACGACACTGCTGGTGACCATCGTAAATAAAAATAAAAAGGCCATTTCATCGCTCGAAGCGGGCCTAGAGGTCCATTCGGCCGCCACCGGACGGCGCATAGGACTCGCTGAAATCCACATCGGCCGTAAAATTGCCGCGAACAGTTCCGCAACGTTTCCCGTTGCTCTGCGATATGTGCGCTTCGGCGAAGACGCCGGAACGATGCGCCTGATGGAAGGCCGTCCAAAACGGGCCTCACTGGAAGCGACGGAAGTTAAATACGCCGACGGCTCAGACGCCGGCTACGACGACTAGCGCTTACGGCGCTTTAACCCCGGCCAAGCGAGCGGCCAATGCGACACCCAGGCCGGGGGACGGGTGGGCCCGTACTATAGCGGTGTGAACTTCAGTAAGTACTTCCGCAGCCTGGCGAAGGTCACCAAGACTTTTAAGATCGAGGCCGGCCCGTTTCGGGCCGAGGGCATGCCTGCCGTGCTGGTCGCCGTCACCGGCGTGGTGCTCGCGGCCGGCGTCGCCAAGGCGCTGACCATGAGCTCGGACCGCTTGCCTGAAACCTTGCGCGAAGCGCGCGCGTTAGCACAAGCGTTGCGTCCCGACCAGCACAAACTTCCGTCCTAGAAACTGATGATAGACAACAATTCTTTGACCGCGCTGATCCGCGCGGAACTGCCCGATGCCAAAGTGGACATCTACGACCGCACAGGCACCATGGATCATTTCAACGTGACCGTGCGCTCCGGCGCCTTCGCGGGGAAAACGCTGATCGAACAGCATCAACTCGTTTACGGCGCGCTCAAGGGCGCGCTCAAAGACGGCCGCGTGCACGCGGTGGAACTCAAAACTCTTCTTCCGGAATAATGTAAAAACCAATGAGTGATTTTCAAAAAGAGATCGAGCAAGAAGTCGCCGCGAACAAGATCCTGGTATACGGCAAAGGCACGAAGACGATGCCGCGCTGCGGGTTCACGCTCGAGACGATTCAATTTTTCGATTCCTTCGGCTATCCGTTCGAAGTGGTCGACGTGCTAGAGAACATGCCCAAGCGCGAAGCGCTCGCCGAAATGACCAACTGGCCAACGCTGCCGAAGGTCTTCATCAACGGCAAGTTCTACGGCGACACCGACATCCTCGGGCCGATGGCGGAGAACGGCGAACTGCAGAAGATTCTGCAAGAAACGTTCGGCCACGCCGGATCGCCGAAGACGACGATTCAACTGCACTAGTGCACGGCACGATCGTTTCCGCCGACGAGTTGGCGGCGCACCTCGACGATCCAAACTGGGTTATCGTGGATTGCCGCCACTTGCTCCAAGATCACGGCGCCGGACGCCGCTTATACGATGCGGTGCATATTCCCGGCGCGCATTTCGTTTCGATGGAAGACGATCTCTCCGGTCCGAAGACCGGTAAAAACGGCCGCCATCCGATGCCCGATCCGCAGCGGTTCGCGCAGTTGCTGCGCGATCTTGGCGTGCATCCCGATACGCAGATCGTTGCGTACGATGCCGGCAATGACGGCTTCGCGGCGCGCTTTTGGTTTCTCGCGCGCTACGTCGGCCACGATGCGGTTGCGGTCCTCGACGGGGGCTTCGCCGCATGGGCCGGTACGGGCAAACGCGTGACGACCGAAGAGCCGAAGCGTTCGGGCTCGGGCACGCTGCAAGCCAAGCCGCGGCCGCATACGACCGTGGACGCGAATGACGTCGCGGCGGCGCTGGAAAAGAAGCATTTCACGCTGGTCGACGCCCGCGGCGCCGATCGCTTTGCCGGTCAGAACGAAACGATCGATCCGGTCGCGGGGCATATTCCCGGCGCGCTCAATCGTCCGTTCCGCTCGAACTTCAGCGGTCCGTTCGGTACGTACAAAGCGCCGCAGCAATTACGCGCTGAATTCGAAGCGCTCGGCGTCGATCCCCAACAAGTCGTGCATCAATGCGGTTCGGGCGTCACGGCGGCAGCGAATCTGCTCGCGATGGAGATCGCAGGCTTGCACGGCGCGCGCCTCTACCCCGGTTCGTGGAGCGAATGGTGCGCCGATCCCTCGCGCCCGGTGACGCGCGGCGCTTAGCGCTTCTGCGGCGGCGGGACGGCGAAGGGCTTCGCGATTTTGCCGGCCGGTGAGGCCGTCAAGCGATCCAGATCCGCTTGCGTCGGCTCTTGCGAAAAATCGCGCATCGCATCGACGAAGCAGTAGAACCCGAACGGCTCGTCACCGCGGTTCACGAATTGATGTACTTCGAGCGGCCCGACGTAGATGACGTCGTTGGGCCCGATTTCAGTCACCGTATCGACGATCACGGCGTAACCGATTCCGCGTTTTACGATCACGTAGTGCTCGTGTTCGTGCTTCTCCAGACGCGACACCGCGCCGGGCTGTAATTCGAAGTAGCGCAGCTCTTTTGAAGGGCCGGGCTCGTTGGCGTCGCCCTTGCGGCCGCCCACGATCGTGTGGCGCTCGACGCCGACCGCCGCTCCGGGACGGTAGCCCTCGACGGGAACGCCTTCCCAGCCGCCGCCGGCGGCGCGAATCACTCGTTTCTGCGCGGTGCTCTCCATGTCACTGAGCAGAATACCACATCACGCCCGGCGCCGCTGCGAAGCCAGTCGGAGCACGATGCCGATCACGATGAGAATGGCGACGATTCCCGCCAGCGCCAGTCCAAGCGGAAGCACGGCGGCACGGCGCCGATCGCCCGCGCACCCTGTGTATGCTGAGCCTTCGTCCGTCTGCGCGCACCAGAACGCCCGCCAATTCCCGCGGTCGATGCGCGAATCCGACGAGCCGGCCGAGGAAGCCGTCGTCCAAATCTCGCGCAGATTGCGATCGTCGCCAAGGCGGCCGTGCAGACTCGACAACGCCGGCGCATCGAACGCCGGCGTGCCATACGCGCGATCGAAGTCCAGAATCTGCGACCAAGCACCGCGGTCGATATCGTAGCCGTACAAGCGGTAATCTTTCAGCGTGCCGTCGCCCTCGACGAGCGCGCGGATGAACGAGGGATTATTGTGGTACACGGGCGAGACGGACGACGCAATGAGCATCGGCATGCCACCGGCCAAACGAAAATCGTTCAGATGCAGATGCCCCGCGATCGCCAGCGGGACGCTCTGGCGCGACGCCGACACGATGCGCTCGAACGCGGCGTCCGCGCCCCCTTGCAAGAACGGCACTACCAGAAAGCGGTGCGTGAGAAGCGTGCTGCTGCCGTCGACGCCGGGCGGGATGTGCATCACGACGATCGCGGGGCCGCCCCGCTGCTGAATTTGCGCCTGTAGCCACTTCAACTGCGCCGCGCCGACGCCGGAACCCGCGCCATTGCAGCGGTGATAGAGAATAGACCAATACACGCTGTTCAGCACAACGATGCGAACGCGCCCGCGCCGCAGCTGCGCAGTATAGTATCCGCCGTGCGAGAATTCGCGCGCGAAATCCGGCGCCGCGTTGCCGCGGTTCACGAGCGGCTGCCAGATCTTCGCAACGCGCGAGAGATATGCGGTGTCGGGGGCTGTGCTGTAATCGCCGCACGGATCGTCGTTGTTGCCCAGCGCAATAATGAATTGGGCTCGCGGGAACGCGCGGGCAAAGCGCGATTCTATGGAACTCATCACCTGCTCCGCAGCCGCTGCCGTGGAGACATGGGCGTTTGCGGCGTGCACCGTGCTGCCGAAATGGTGCGCCAGGAAGTCTCCCGGAATGACGACCACCGCCGGATTCGGCTCGGTCTTGCGCATCGCCGCGATCGTCGAATCGAGCAGCGCCCAGTTCGTGTCCGAGCCGTAATCGCTCACCTGCGGGCTGCGGTCGAACGGCTCGACGTGCAGATCGCTGACGATCAGCCACGGCTGGGTTAGCGCGAGCAGCGCGGCGAAGAGCAGGTGCATGCGCTACTGGTTGTTCAAAAGCGAGCCGCACGCCTACAGCTTCGAGCAGCTGCAGCGCGACGGCACCACGCCCTGGAGCGGCGTGCGGAATTACCAAGCCCGCAACAACATGATCGAGATGCGCCTGGGCGATCTCGGCCTCTTCTATCACTCGAGCATCGCCGAGCCGGCCGCAGTCGGCATCGTAAAAGTCGTGAAGGAGGCGTATCCCGACTTTAGCGCGTTCGAGAAGGGCGGCGAGTACTACGATCCGCGAAGCACGCCGGCCAAACCCCTGTGGCAAATGGTCGACGTGGGAATCGCCGAGCCGCTCGCGCATCCGGTTACGCTTGCGCGCATGCGCGCGGAGCCGCGCCTCGTCGGCATGGAGCTCCTCAAGAAAGGCCAGCGCCTTTCCGTACAGCCCGTCATGCCGCACGAATGGAAGATCGTTCTGGAGCTGAGCAAAACGCCGCAGTAAAAAAGGGCCCGCGAAACCGCGAGCCCTTTTCCTTATCGCTCGAAGCGATCTTTACGGGTTGGCGCCGACGTTCTGCGTGAACACCATGCGGAAGTTGCGCGGACCGATCACGTTGGCGTTGGTGACGCCCACCTGACCGTTCACCAGCACCGCGGGCACGCCCGCAGCCTGCGTGATCCAGCTATTTCCATAAGCGTTGAACACGTTGTCAACCGAGAACTGAACGTACGACTGATCGGAGTTCTTGCTCGTCGGCAGACGGAACGTGCCGTTCGCAACCCAGAACGCGGGAACGTTCAGCGAGTTGTTGTGGCCGTAAAGCTGCTCGCCGAACGAGGCGTACATGCCGTTCAACCAACGGTGGTTGAGCTCGACATACGCCTGCGCATACGGAATCGCGTGATTCGAGATTCCGAAGAAGCCCGAACCACTGATGCCGGCCTGCGGGTTGGATCCGCTCGTGCCCGAGCCTTGGAAGTTGATGTTGTTCACCAAGCCAAGATTCGAACCGGCGACGTTGCAGTTGACTTGCGGCGTTCCGTTTACCACCTGCACGATGCCGTAGAAGCAAGGGCCAAGGCCGTACGGATACGCGCGCAACAGCGACCCCTGCAGCTTGTAACCGAAGCCCGCGGGGACGATGCGGCGAAGCGCAAGCTCGACGCCCTCGTACCGCGCGGTACCGATGTTCTGCGGTTGCGTGAAGAAGATCGGAACGTTCTTGTTCGTCGAAGCCGGTGCGACGGTCGTACATCCCTTCGCAGTCGGATCGTAGAACGGGCAATTCGGCGTGGAGACCGTTCCGTTCAGGAACTGGTTGCGCAGATTGGTCATGTACGTGTCGACCGTCAGGAACGTCGACTGATCCTTGCCCAGGCGGAAATCCGCGCCCAGGTCGTATGCCGTGGCGGTCTCCGGCTGCAGGTTCGCGGTGTTGAGCGTACCCGTCGCGAACGGCGAGCCGCTGCGATAGCTATTGAACGCCGTCGCGGTGTTCAGCAGCGCGGCGTACGGCGGCGCGATTGCCGTGCCCGCCGAGAGGCGGTACGCGACACGGGAGGTCGGACGCCACTCGAGCGCGATGCGCGGATCGTAGCGCGAGATGTTCGTATCCTTGAACGTCTTGCCTTGATCCGGGCTGTAGTGCTGCAGGTACGACTCGAAGTAGTTGCCGAGGAGCATCTGCAATTTGGGCGTCAGGAAGATGCTGCCTTTAAGCAGCAG
>JAICWY010000061.1 GCA_025934645.1 Vulcanimicrobiia bacterium | reverse complement strand
CGACGCGATTTTCACGCGCGCCCGCGAACTGATAGGAACGAACGCAGCTACGACGTGACGCGGCTACACACAAAGTTGTCATCCTGAGCGCGCGTTAGCGCAGTCGAAGGGCGCCCGAGTTATGACGAGGGCTGCGCGGCAGAAGGGCCTCGCCAACGCTCGGCCGTGGTTCGAGAGCGCTACGCGGCCCTCACCATGACCGCTAAAACTTCGTCATTCTGAGCGCCCCTCACCATGACGGATGAACCTGCGTTGCAGCACGCAGTTGCCGCGTCAACGTAGTAGCCGCGTTCGTAGCCGCGTCACGCAGTAGCCGCGTTCGTACCTGGTTGGGGCTTAGTGGAAATGCACTACGCGGCCGCAGCTGTCGACCGCTTTATCCGGGATCATCATGCCGTTCGGGCCCTGGCGGAATGATGCGATTTGCACCGGCGGCGCGTTTACGGCTTCGGGACCGAAGCGGGCCTGCAGTTCTTTGAGAACGTCGTGGTCTTTCTCGGTGTTGTGCGAGCTCTTCGCCAGCAGATATTGCTGCACCGAACCGTTCTTCGCGAACAGAACGCGGTACGAGACGCCCATCGAATTGTAGGCGACCTCGCCGCACGGACCTTGAGCGGCGGCAGCCGACGGACCGTGCGCGAGAGCGAAGAACAGCGTGCCGGCCGTAAGCGCTGCAGCCGCGGCCAGAATCAAACGAAAGCGATGCATCTGTAAAAGATATCGGCCGGCAGCTTTCCCGAACGCCGCCGGCCGCGTCCGTCTTTACGCAGGGCTTACAGAAGGCGCGGTGACTTGCAGGCCGAGGTCGCGCACGAGCCGCGGCGGCACCGGCGTGGGCGCGTTCATCATCACGTCGCGCGCCATCTGGTTCTTCGGAAACGCGATGACGTCGCGGATGCTGGTCTCGCCGACCGCGAGCATGACGATGCGGTCGATGCCCAGCGCCATGCCGCCGTGGGGCGGCGCGCCATAGTCGAGTGCGCGGATGAAGAAGCCGAAGCGCTCCTCGATTTGCTCCTGCGTCATGCCGAGCATCGCGAAGATTTTCCGCTGGAACTCCGGTTTGTGAATGCGGATCGATCCGCTGCCCAGTTCGAAGCCGTTGAGCACCATGTCGTAGTGCTGCGCGCGCATGGCGAGCGGATCGCTGTCGATCAGGTCCCACTGCCCCTCGCCGGGCGCGGTGAACGGATGGTGCGCGGGCGCCGGCTGTCCGGTCTCTTCATCGTTTTCAAAGAGCGGGAAATCGGTCACCCAGGCAAACGCGAACTTCTGCGGATCGCGCAGCCCGCAGCGCTCGCCGATTTCGTTGCGCATCTTGCCCGCGACCGCGAGCGAGGCATCGCGCGCGTCTGCGAACAGCAGAATCGCATCGCCGGTTTCGGCCTGCGTACGTTCGCGCAGTTTCGCGATCGCCGCCTCGTCGATGAACTTTGCGGCAGAGCTCTTCACGCCGTCCGCCCCCAGCGCGATCCAGACCATGCCTTTCGCGCCGTTCTGCTTTGCGAGTTCCGTGAGCGCGTCGAAGTCGCGCCGGGAGAGTGAGGCGCCGCCGGGATAGCGCAGCGCGACGATGGCGCCTTTAGAATCGATTACCGATTTGAAGACTACGAATTCGGTGCCGGCAAAGACGTCGTTGACGTGCTGCAATTCCAAGCCGAACCGTAAATCGGGTTTATCGGAGCCGAAGCGCGAGAGCGCCTCGGCGTGCGAGAGCCGCGGAAACGTCTGAAGATCGACGTCCAGCACGCGCTTCCACGTATGCCGTATTCCGGATTCCATTAGTTCGAGCACATCTTCTTGCGTCGCGAAGGACATTTCGACGTCGATCTGCGTGAACTCGGGCTGCCGGTCGGCGCGCAGATCTTCGTCGCGCATGCAGCGTGCGATTTGCATATAGCGGCCGAAGCCGGAGATCATCAGAATCTGCTTGAGAATCTGCGGCGATTGCGGCAGCGCGTAGAACGAGCCGTTGTGCACCCGGCTGGGCACCAGATAATCGCGGGCGCCTTCGGGCGTCGACTTGATCAGCATCGGCGTCTCGATCTCGAGGAAGCCGCGGTCGTCGAAAAAGTCACGCAGCGCCTTGACGATCTTATGGCGGATCGCGATATTACGCTGCAAACGCGGGCGGCGCAGATCCAAGTAGCGGTATTCCAGGCGCAGATTCTCGTCCACGTCTTCATCGCTGTTCACTTGGAACGGCGGCACCAGCGAACGGTTGAGCACTTCCAAATGCTCCACGCCGACCTCAATATCGCCGGTCGCGAGCTTCGCATTTTCCGTTCCCGCGGGACGGTGGCGCACCTGGCCGCGCACGCGGATAACGTCTTCGTTGCGCAGCTTTTCGGCTTCGGAAAACGATGCGTGCTGCGGATCGAAGACGATCTGCGTGATGCCGTCGCGGTCGCGCACGTCGATGAAGATGAGCCCGCCATGGGCGCGCCGGCGGTTCACCCAGCCGCTCAGCTCGGCCGTCGACCCGACGTCGTCCGCGCGAAGCGCGCCGCAGGAATGCTGTACCGACACCACCGTTAGTCCTCCAAAGCGCCTTTGATTCCGGAAACGTAATAATACTGTTGGATGAGGTCGCGCGCAAATTTCGATTCTTCCGCACGCCGATCGAAATAGCCGAGCAGCCACGGCATGCGCGTGAGCGCGGAATGCAGACCCAGCGAAACGGGCGTCATGCCCAGATTCGCTTTCACCGCAAAGTCGGGATGCTTGCGGTAGAACCGCACCGTCGAGCGTCCGGCGAGTTTCATCTTCTCGACCTGATCCTCGTGCGGCACGTCCTGCCAATGATAGTTCACCGCTCGCGGTTCGTACACGATCGTCAGGCCCGCGCGCTGCAAACGGTAGCCAAGCTCCAAATCCTCGTGACCGTAGCCGGTGAAGCTTTCATCGAAGCTGCCGGCGCGCAGCAGGTCCTCACGACGCACCGATGCATTGCCGGTCAAAAAATACAGCCAGCTCAGCTTCTTACGCGTCGGCGGATGCAGCGAGCCCCGCTCTTGCGGATGGTCGCGCTTGTACTCGTAGTCTTCGTACGACCGTACTTGCACTTCCCAGCCCACCACCGCAATATCGCGCTGCGCGCGGTGCCGCTGCAGATGCGTTTCGATCAGCTGCGGATCCGCGATGATGTCGGAGTCGTTGAACAGCACGACCTCGCCCTGCGCTTGCGCGATGCCGGCGTTACGCGCCATCGCGCGGCCGGTGTACGCGCCGGGCAGATGGCGGACGTTCGGATGCTTGGCGTGCACGCCCGCCAGGTAATCGGCGGTGCCGTCGTTCGAATTCGAGTCGCAGATCAGCAGCTCGTACGCACCGGGCGCGAGCGTTTGATCGAGCAACGACGGAACCACGCGCTGCAATTCGTGCAGCCGGTTGTACGTCGGAATGACGACGGAAAGTTCAAGCATTATCGAGCAGTTCGGATACGCCGTTCAAAACCTCGCCGCGGAAGCGCGCGAGCGATTCCGGCGATGCGCCGGCCGGCTTTTGAACCAGCACGTGCGGCACGCCGTAGGGCGCCCATTCTTGCGAGTTCAGCCGGAAGTAGCGGTGTTCGAAAGCGACGACGGTAGGCCTGCGCAGCGCGCTTGCGACATGGGTCGCACCGGTGTCGACCGTAATCACGACGCGCGCCCGTTCGAAGACCGCTGCCCAGCGGAAGAACGGCAGTCCGCCCAGCAGCACGTCGGCAAGACGCGAATCGGCGATCGGCGGAATGAACTGCTCGCACTCGGGCGCGTACGTGACGACCACGGGCAATCCAAAGCGGTGCAATTCGCCGATCAGCGCGATCGTGGATTCCAGCGTGCTGCCCTCTTGAAACCAGCGCATTCCGAGGTGCAGCACGAGCGGATCGCGCGGCAGGTACGCGATGGATGCGCGGTCATCGTCGTTTACGTCCAGACGCAGGTGCGGAACGCGATCGCGCGCGCCGGCAAGCTCGACGAGATCGAGCAGCTGATTGACTTCGTGCCGCACGTGGCGATGCGGGTTCCGGTCGCTCAGGTCGGGATCGGCCTCCGAGATCATCAGCCGGTTCACATACAGCCGCGCAGTGAGGCGTGCGGCGTAGCGGCGCACGTACGTGTATCCCGCGCGAATGCGCGCGCGCGTTGCGCCGACCAACTGCAGATCGGTTGCTCGCGGCGCAAGCGCGATCGCAATGTCGGTTTTGCCGCGGTATCCGGACCCGAAGCTTGACGGTTTTATTTCACGCGGAAGATCGACGAGTTCGTCGACATCCGTATTGCGCTCCATCACCACGCGGTTATACGGACTGCAAACCATGGTGATGTGCGCGCCGGGAAACGATTTGCGCACCGTTGCGATGGCTGCGGTCGAAAGCAGTAGATCGCCGATGCGGTCCGTACGCGCAAGCAGAATATTGGTCATGCGCCGCCGCCGCGGGCGCGTTCCAACTCCTCGAAATACGCTTCCGATGCCAGCCGGCGGGCGGCGCGCAGTTCGCTATCGGAAAGCGCGCGATCGCCGCTCAAATCACCCAGCTGCGTGCGGTAATGGCGCGCCATATCTACGCCGCGCATCCACTTGTGGATCAAACGCTGCGCGGGATTATCGCCCGTCGCCAGATACGTGCGCCAATGCGGATGGATCGCTGCTAGCTGCACCGCCGTGCGCGCCTGCGCCCGCGCTTGGCGCACCATCTTTTCCACGTTCCCGCTGCGCGGCCGCGGCTTCCAATGGTAGACCAGCGCGCGTTTGTTGAAGATCGCTTTTACGCCGGCGAAACGCAAACGTAAACCGACGTCGATATCTTCCCAGCCGTACTCCGCGAAGGTTTCGTTGAAGCCGCCGATCGCGCGGATCGTCTTGAGCGGCACGGAGACGTTGGTCGTCCAGAAAAAGTTGCCGCTGTAATCCTTCAGGCTCCATACCGGCGGCGGAAGCTCGTCGAAGCTCTCGACGTTGATCGCGCCGCCGCGCACGATCGCGAGCGGATGCGACTGATGAATGCGCAGATGTTCGGCAACGAAATTGGGCAACGGCAGCACGTCGTCGTCGATGAAGATAATGCGCTCGCCCGACGCGCTCGCAATGCCGGCATTCCGCCCGCGCGCGAGGCCGGAGTTCGGCTGATCGATGACGGTGAAAGCACACGTGGCACGCGAGCGCGCGCGCTCGATGGCCTGCGGCGTCGCGTCGGTCGAGCCGTCGTTCACGAGCACGACTTCGTACGCATCCGCAGGCACCGTCTGTTCGAAACACGCGTCGAGCACGCGCTCGAGCAGCGCGGCGCGATTGAACGTGCAGAGCTGGATCGTCGCCTTCATGGGGCGTTTGGCTTCGACTACTCGACGCGCTTGGCCTCGGGTGCGGGCGGCATGGGCTCCACGCGCACCGGCGGCAAGCCGACGATGTCGTACGTGCCCGAAGCGACCTCGATTCCCGCCTCGCGGAAGCCGCGCAAAATGTCGCGGTACATCGCGTCTTTGATCTCGCGGATGCCCCGGTCGGGCACGATGAAGCGAAGCGTGAGCGCGATCCAATTGTCGGTCAGGCGGTAGTACACGCGCGGCTGCACGTTCGGCGGGTCCAGATCGTAGATCCGGTGCAAATGGTGCCGCGCCTGGGCTGTCATCTTTTCGATCGGCGTTACGTGCTTTTTCGCGGCATCGAGCAGTATCTGTTCGGCCTTCGCATCGTCGCCGTCGTAAGGGACGGGCATCATGATCTCTTCCCACAAGAACGGAAAGTCGCGCGAATAATTGTAGATCGGTTCTTTGAAGATCTCGCCGTTGCTCACCGTAACGATGCGCCCGGTGTACTGCCGGGCCATCACCCACATCGCCGGATCGGCTTCCTCTTCAACCGACGGCGGCTGCCCCATCTCTAAAACCGTCGTTTGGAAAAAGTCCAGCGCGATGACTTCGCCGCGCACGCCGCCCATGATGATGCGATCGCCGATACTGAAACTCTTGCCCCGCAGGATCACCAGATATCCGGCAATCGCAATGATGAAGTTTTGCAGCGCGAACGCGATGCCGGCGCCGATCAGGCCGCCGACAGTCGCCAAGTGCGCGTTCGGGCCGACCCAGATCGAGATCAGCGCGACGATAAAAAAAGCGGTCGTGATGAGGTTGACCGCTTGGTGGAACCAAAAACGGAATCGCTCGGCGCCCGGTATGCGTTGTACGATGCGCACCGCGTAGTGCAGCGCGTAGCGTACGACGACAACGAACGCGATCAAAGCAAGCGTCAGCAAGGCCTTGTGCGCGTTGAGGCTGCTGGCGCCGACCAGCGTTACGTCGAAGAACCTCATGCGAGGCTCTTTCCCCGGCAGCGGCGCATACTGCTCACGTGCCCCCGCAACGGCTTACCGTCCGCAATCTCACGCCGCTGCTGTTCGGCCTCACGCTCAACCCGATTAACTCGTCGATCATCGCTACGGCGCTCGTACCGATCGGCGACGCAGTCCATGCGACTGCGGCAGAGACCGCATGGCTGATCGCGGCACTCTATCTTGCCACGTCCGTCGGGCAGCCGCTGATGGGCCGGCTCGCCGACGTCTACGGCGCGATACCGGTATTTTATGCGGGCGTCGCTTTGACGATCGCCGCGGGTCTTGGCGGATCGCTCGCGCCCTCGCTGACGGTACTCATCGGGTGGCGCGTCGTGCTCGGGCTCGGAACGTCCGCGGCATATCCGGCAGCCATGATCTTGCTGCGGCGCTTTGCGTCCGATGGGGACGGACGCTTACATCCGGGCGCGCTGAGCGCGGTAACGATCGCCGGACAGGTCAGTATCGTAATCGGACCGACATTGGGCGGTTTGCTGGTGCTGTTCGGCGGCTGGCGCACGACCGTCATCGCGGTCGTTCCGGTCGCGATCTGCGCGGGATTCCTCGGCCTCTTGTGGCTGCCGCGCGGCACGACGCCGCGAGGCGATGCGCGCGGTTCCATGCGGGAGATCGACGTCGCCGGAATCGTTACGTTCGCGGCGGGCCTTACGCTGATGCTCGTTACACTGCTTCGTCCGCAGCACGTTTCTCCGTATGCTCTGAGCGCAATGGCGCTGTGCTTTGCGGCGTGGTTTCGGATCGAACGGCGCAGCCGCGCGCCTTTCATCGACGTACGCATTCTCGGGCGCAATTGGCGCCTTCTCGCCGTGTACGGCCGCTACGTCGGCATCTATACGATCTTCTACTCGATTTTTTACGGGTTTCCGCAATGGCTGGAACAAGCGCACCACGCGACGCCGGCGCAGGCAGGCTTGTTGATGCTCCCCACGTCACTCATCGCGAGTGCATGCGCGCTGCTCGGCGCCCGCTTACGTCCGAAGACGGCGTTGCTGCTCGGATGCGTGGGCGCGCTGGTTGGAACACTCGTTTTGACGCAGTTGCACGCGCAGTCCAGCGCCTACGCTATTCTTGCAGCAAGCGCAATACTCGGCATTCCCAACGGAATGAACCCGGTGTCCGAACAAGCAACGCTGGCGTTGCACGCGCATGTGAACTCTATGGGCGTCGCGTCGGGTTTGCTGCGCACCGCCGGCTATATCGGCGCGATGCTCGCCTCGAGCCTCATCGCAATTACGTTCGGCGGCGGCGCGCACGACGCAGCGCTGCACCGGTTGGCGCTGATCGTCAGTATTCTCGCGGCGCTTCTCGTGCTCGTATCCGGTATGCGCTTGGCGCGCGACGCGGCTACGCGATCAGCGATTCAATCGATGCGATGATACGCGGGACGTCGAGGTTCGCAATACAGGCGTAGTCCGGACAAGTCTCTTTGCGTTCGCCGGGCCGGCACGGATACGACGCGCGGACGATCGAGGTGCGCGGACCCAGCGGCGCCCAACGCTCCGGCGTATCGGTTTGAAAGGGAAAGATGCCCACGGTTGGGCAGCCGACGGCTGCGGCGATGTGCATCGAGCCGGTCGTGATGCCGGCAAAAACTTTCGAACGCTGCGCGAGAGCGCCGAACGCGCCCTGCGACGTCTTACCGGCAATGGCGATGCCCCCGCTCGTCCGCGCGATATCCTCTACAATCGCGCGATCTGCGGGCGCGCCGGTGAGCAGCACCGGCATGTTCCAACGTTCGCGCACCGCTTGCACCAAAGCGCCCCAGCCTTGCGTCGGCCAAATGCCCCGCTGGGGTGCGATCGCGTTCGTGGTATGGACGATCGCGAAACGCTGTGCTTCGACGCCGATCTCGTTCATCAACGTATCGGCGGTGCCGGCATCCGCTTGAACGGGAACGAACCGGGGCATCGCATCGGCGGTATCGCAGCCGATCGCGCGCGCGTAATCCAATAAGATCTGCGTCCAGTGCGAGGTCACGTCGCCGCGTTCGCTGCGAACGGTAACGCGGTTGGTAAAGCGCCGCGAATACAGCCGTCTCGCTTGACCTACGCGTACCGGAATGCGCGCGAGGAACGGCACAGCCGCCGTGCGCGCGGTCGCCCAGGTAACGATTGCGGCATCGTACCGCTCTTGCGCGATGCGCTGCGCGAGATCCGCATCGCTAAGCGCGGGATCGTCGATTTCGACACGATCGATATCGGGCACGCGCGCCAGCACGTCTGCGTGCCCGGCGAGTGTGAGCGCGTCGACGCGCTCGTACTTTTCGCGAAGCGCGCGCGCGACCACGGAGGCCATGAGCGAATCGCCGGCGCCCCCGCCCGCGCAGTAGAGCAGCGCCTTAGCCGGCACGTTCCAACGCGCGCGCCAATTCTACCGTGTACACGCCATCGAGCAGTTGCGCGCGTGCAAAACCGCGCGCCGCCGGCGGAAAGCGCTCGTCGGTCGCAACACCCGCGAACCATGGAAGCAAACGCTCCAGCGTCTTTGCACGCAGCAGATTCGCGCGATGCGCGCCCGTTGCCGAACGCACGCGCGCGCTGCCGTTTTTCTGCACGAACCGCACCGCCATGCGCGCTTTCTCCATCGCCTTCTGCAGCTCGGATTCCAGCGTCACGTCAGCCGGCGGTTTGATGTGCCAGATGTAGGCGTCCCACGCGAATTTCGCGCGCATCCCGTGCTCGCGCAAGCGCACGCCCAGTTCGGTATCTTCCCACCCGTACAAATGGAACTGCTCGTCAAACCCGCCGACTGCGTCGAGCGCCACTTTCGGCACGGAGACGTTGCACGTGCAGAAAAACGCGCGGGAATAATTCGGAAGCGACGGCTTCGGACGTTCGTGATACGAGGGGACGTTCAAAATCGGCCCGTTCACGACCACGTTGCTGACGGTGTGCGCGGCATCGTGCGCGGCCAGGAATCCGGGCGGCGCGTAGACGTCGTCGTCGCAAAACAGCACCAAATGCCCTTGCGCCGCCGCGATACCGCGGTTGCGCGCCGCGCCGCGGTTGGGCCGTTCTTCGTACACGTACGTAATCTCGTACCGCTGCGCGGCTTTTGCATGTTCGACGACGTGCGGCGTGGCGTCGGTCGATCCGTTGTCGACGACGACGACCTCGAACGACGGCGCGCCGATCTGCTTGCCGAACGATTCCAGCGCGCGGTCCAGATACTCGGCGCGATCTTTGGTGGCGATGACGATGGATATACGCATATTTTTAGCGGATTCTCGCAAGCGATAAGAGCGACTGCGCCATGCGCGCGGCCGATCCGGCGTGTTCGCGGTAGAGCGCGCCGAGCGCCTGCGCGCGCGCATCGAGCCAGGCACGATCGGCGTACCGGTCGAGGGCGATGCGGGCGACGCGGCCGGGCGTCAGCGTGCCGTGCAGTTCGTCGACCAGCATCTGCCCGGCGTCGATGTTGGGCTGCGTGTGGTAGCGGTGCCGCCGCGCGTAGGCGAGCACTGCGGCGCGCTTCACCGGCGCACCGAGCAGCGGAATGCGGTCGAGATATGTGAGCGGTCCGTTGATCGTCACCAGCTCCGGCGCGTTGAACGGGGAGCACGCGATGACCGGTTTCCCGATCGCGGCGAGCTCGATCACTTTCGTCCCAGGGATGGTGACGACGAGGCGCGCCGGCTTTGCGGCAGCGAGCGCATTACGCACCACCGGGAAACGCGTCGCGCCATCGATCGTCGCAAGATATACGCCGCCCGCCGCGTCCTCGACCACCGTGCCGCGCTGCGCAAATACGCGCGGATCGCCGCCCGCCATCATCGCGGCGCGCACGCCGGAGAGCTGCGTGAACGGCGAGATGCCGAACGCGATCGGCAGCGTGGGTTGCTCGCGGCGCATCGCGAGCGCGGCGGTAAAGAAAAACGGGATGAGTTGCTCGACTTCGTAGCCCCGCGAGCCGGGCATGAACAGAATGCCGTCATCCGGCGTGCCCGTTTCCGGGGATGCCGATGCTTCCACCAGCGCGCCGTCTATCGCCAGATTGCCGACGGTTTCGATCCGTTCGCGCGCAACGCCGGCGGAGGCAAGTTCCTGCGCATTGCGGTCGTCGACCGCATACGAAAGTGCGGTTTGCGGTGCGTACCGGGCGCGATTGAACTTATAGGTCGCGAGGGCGCCGCCGAAACGCTTGTGCAGGCGCGCGGCGTGCATTAAATCGCCGCCCAGATACAGCACCGTCTCCGCGCCTTCCGGCAATCCGCCGGTGTGCCCGCCGAACGCAACGCGCAAGTAAGTCTTCGGATCGTACACGTGCGCTTGCGGAAACAGCGTACGCACGAATGCGGGCTCTTGCCCCGTCGCATAGTCGTCGGGAACGTAGAACACGTGCACGTCTGCTTGCGGCGCATCGGCGTAAACCGCGCGCAGCAGCGGCCGCAGCCATCCGGCCGTTTCGCCGGGGCCGTTGCACGTGATGAGCAAGCGCATCAGGACGACTCGCAGTAACGCGCGATGATCCGGGCGATGGTGTCCGTGGTGCTGGCGCCCGGCAGATGCGGCGCAAGTTTGATGATGCCGCCGTGCGCGAGCACGACCGTGCGCTCGGGCAATTCGTCTTCCCTGTATTGCGCGCTCTTCACGTGCACGTCCGGCCGGATGCGATCGAGCAGCGTCTCGGGTGTGCGTTCGGCGAACCCCACGATCGCATCGACGCTGCGCAGCGCGCTCAGCACGCGCGCGCGTTCTTCGAACGGCACGATCGGGCGTTTCTCGCCCTTGATGCGGCGCACGGAATCGTCGGTATTAAGTCCCAAGATCAACGCATCGCCTTGCAAGCGCGCCCAGGCCAGATACGATACGTGTCCCGCGTGCAAGACGTCGAACACACCGTTGGTGAAGACCACGCGTTTGCCGTTCGCGCGCAGCGATTCGCGCCACGCCGCCGCTTCATCGACGCTCGCGAAAACGCGGCCGGAAAAATCCTCAGCCTGCATGTTCGACAAGCGCCAGAATCTCGCCGGCGGAAGCGGTGGCCGTGCCGAGTTTTTCCACGACCGCGCCTGCGGCGAAGTTTGCGAGTTGCATCGCGGTCTCGATCGGCGCTCCGGCCGCGAGCGCAAGCGATAGTACCGCCACGACCGTATCGCCGGCGCCGCTCACGTCGAACACCGTGCGCGCGACCGAGGGAATGTGAAAGCGTTCGCCGTCGCGTCCGAAGAGGGACATGCCGTGTTCGCCGCGCGTGATGACGACGTACCGGCATTCCAGAATGCGAAGCAATTCCGCGCCCGCGCGTTCGAGCGAGTCATCGCCGGTGATGGCGATGCCGGTTGCTTGCGCGGCTTCATGCACGTTGGGGCCGACGCACGTGACGCCTTTGAACAAGCGCAGATTTACCGGCTTCGGATCGGCGACGACCACTGGGCACGCTAGGGCCGCCTCGACGACTTCGCGCGAAAACAAACCCTTTGCATAATCGCTCAGCACGACTGCGTCGACATCTTTCGCGAACGCGCGCACAATCCGGCAGACTTTTTCGCGATCGTTCTCGCGCAGCGAAGCGGTGGACTCCCAATCGGCGCGCACCACTTGCTGATTGTGCGCGACCACCCGCGTCTTGCGGGTCGTCGGCCGATCGTCGATGCGCACCAATCCGTCGGGAGAGATGCCTTCAGCCGAAAGAATGTCCGAAACGTAATGTGCGAACGCATCGGTGCCGATCGCGGCCGTAAAGGAAACTTGCGCTTCGAGCGCGCGCAGATTGTTCGCCACGTTCCCCGCGCCGCCGACGGTGAACGAATGATCGTTTACCGCAACGACGGGAACCGGTGCTTCGGGCGAGATGCGCGTGACCGTACCCCAGATCCATTCGTCGACCATCACGTCGCCGACGACCAGAATGCGGCGGTTGCGCATGCGCTCGAAGAGTGCGCGCGCGCCCGGCGGTCCAAGCAGTTGCACGCTCATCGTTAGTTTTCGAAAATGATGCGCTGCTCGACCAGATCGCAGATGATGTGCGCCATGGTTTGGTGCACTTCTTGAACGATCGCGGAGTAGCCGCTAGGCCCGCTCAGCGTCAGATCGGCAATTTGCGCCGCCGGTCCGCCGCCGTTGCCGGTGAACGCTACGGTGACTGCGCCGCGGCGCTTGCCTTCCTCGAACGCGAGCAGAATGTTCTTCGAAGTTCCGCTGGTCGTCAGACCGACGAGCACGTCGCCAGGCTGAACGAACGCCTCAACCTGGCGGCGAAAAATGTGATCGTAGCCGTAGTCGTTGCCGATCGCGGTGAGCGTGGACGTATTGACCGAAAGAGCTTCGCTATGCAATCCGGGACGCTCGCGCAAAAAACGGCCGCTGAGTTCGGCCGACATGTGCTGCGCTTCCGCGGCGCTGCCGCCGTTGCCCATCCACAGAATCT
>JAICWY010000007.1 GCA_025934645.1 Vulcanimicrobiia bacterium | reverse complement strand
GCCTCAACCGGGCCGCATCTCCACTTCGAAGTCCGCATCAACGGAAAGCCGACGGATCCGGCCGCTTACCTTCATTGAAACGGCGCTCCGGCCGAGCCTAACTGCGTTGGCCCCCCCCTTGCCTGGGAAGGCGGAAAGCGAATCGCTCGGTAACGACGGAGCGATTCGTTCCTTGCAAATGCTCCCGAAACCGGGGAGGCAGAATCTGGGTATCAAGCGGGAGACCGTGAACGCCGCAGGAAGGACGTCCCCGCCGTGTCAGCCGCATTCCGCGCGATACTAGCCGCGCTTCTCGTCGCCGTTGTCGTAATATGCGGCGCGCTCTACGTTGGCTTTCGCAACGGGCAGGCTTCGGCCGCGGATGCCGACGATGGATCGAGCGGAAAAATCGCTTCGCTGGATCTCCATTCGATTCTGGGGCCGCAGGTCGTGGACCAGCAGCTGGTCGGCTTGGCCTTCCGGCAGGTCGAACGCGTGTATTACAAACCGGTCGACGCGCAAACGCTCCTCGCGGGCGAGCACAACGGATTGCTTGCGTACCTGAAGTACGCGCTCAAGTCGAAGCATTCGGCGATGCAGCCTGCGCTTCCGGACCTCTCGGCAACGCAGGATCAAGCGACGGACCTGCACGCGCTGGATCGCCAGCTTGCGTACGCGCAAGATCATTACGCCACGTACTTGGGCGCCCAGGGCCGCACGCAACTCACCGAAGCCGCACTCTCCGGTATGCTCGGATCTCTGCACGATCCGTACACCGTCTATCTTTCGCCGAAAGAGATCTCGCAGTTGAACGAGCAGCTCAACGGCGGAAACTTCGGCGGCATCGGTGTGTTCATTTATCAGCTCAAGAGCGGCCAGGTGATTCTGCAGCCGATCGACGGACTGCCGGCATCGCGTTCGGGTATGCGCCAAAACGAGGTCGTCGATCGCATCGACGGCAGTTCGATCTCCGGCATGTCGCTCGATAAGATAGAGCGCATGATCCGCGGGCCGGAAGGCACCAGCGTCACGATCACGACGCATCCGTATAAAAAGACGGCGCAGCATCAATATCGCATTACGCGTGAGATCATTCACGTGCCGACCGTGCATTCGAAGATGGAAGACGGCTACGAATACATCCGCCTCTCGGACTTCGGCGAGACGTCGGCCGACGAAGTGCGCAAAGCGCTCTTGAGCGGCAAAGCGCACGGCGCGAAAGGCACGATTTTGGACCTGCGCGACAACGGCGGCGGCCTGCTCGACGCAGCGGTGAACATCTCGAGCTTCTTCGTTCCGAAGGGCGTCATCGTCACGGAAATCGACCGCCAAGGCAACCGCGATCCGCAGTTTGCAACCGGAAATACCATCTCCGGCATCACTCCCGTAGCCATCCTGGTGAACGGCTACACCGCAAGCGCCTCCGAGATCACCTCGGGCGCGCTGCAGGACTACAAGATCGCTACGCTCGTCGGAACCAAAACGTTCGGCAAAGGCGTGGTGCAGGGCATCTTCTCGATGCCCAACGGCGGCGCGCTGAAGATCACGACGCAGCGCTACGTCACGCCTTCGGGCCGCGACATCCAGCACAAAGGCATTCAACCCGACATCGTGGTCGATCAGAGCGCCGACCCGGCCCTGTTCGATACGCCCAAAGACAAACAATTGCAAGCCGCTAAGGCATTTTTGGAACGCTCAGCGCGTTAAGTAGGATATGAATCGTTTGACAGCCCTGGCCGCAGCCGCAGTGCTGGTGTTTACGGCCGCACAGCTCCCAACCGCAGGTTCAGCTGCCGCGCCGGCGCTCACGGCGCTCGATGCGAACGAGATCCAGTTCAGTTACGATAAACTGCGAGCGGACTTCTACAAGAAGACCGATGCGCAGTCGATCGTCGACGGCGCACGCGCAGAGCTGGAACGCGAGATGCATACGGCCGGCGTGAAGAGCAATCTTCCGCCGATCTTCGCGAGCGAAGACACCGCCAAGACGGCCAAGGCCGTCTCGCACGAGGTCGACCTCGCGACGCGCGCATCGAAAGGCAAGATTAATCCGCATCTGCTTGCGTACGCGGCGATCTCCGGGATGCTGAACTCCGTGCACGATAAGTACACGGTATTTCTGAATCCAAAAGAGTATGCGGCACTCAATCAGGGCTTGGACGGCGGTTCGTTCGCGGGCACGGGCATCGTGATCCAAATCGACGAGACCACCAAACTCGTCGATGTCAGCAACGTCGTGCCGGATGGCCCCGCCGATAAGGCCGGCATTCAGCAAGACGACGTCATCACCGCGATCGACGGCGTGTCGACGAAGGGCATGACGCTGCAGCAAGCGTCATCCCATTTGCGCGGGAAAGCCGGCACGGTGGTGCGCTTGAGCATCGAGCGCGACGGCAAACTGCTCGATCAAACAGTCAGCGTGACGCGCGCGGAGATCCACGAACTCTCCGTGTACGACAAGATGCTGCCCGGCAAGATCGGCTATGTGGAACTCACGGTGTTCGGACGCGATACGGGCGCCGAGTTGACGCGCGCGCTGGACCGCCTGCAACAGGAAGGCGCTCGCGCTATCGTGATGGATCTGCGCGACAACGGAGGCGGCTACTTGGCCGCAGCGCTCGACGTGAGTTCGAAGTTCATCGCCAGCGGGCCCATCGTTTCGGTCGAATCGCGCGCCTCGCAAGTAACGACGTATGAAGCCGAAGACACGGCGATTCCGCCGTTACCGCTCGCGGTGCTCGTCAACGCGCACACCGCATCCGCTTCTGAGATCACGTCAGGCGCGATTCAGGACAGCGGCGTCGGTACGATCATCGGCACGAAGACCTTCGGCAAGGGCGTCGTGCAAGAGATTCTTCCGCTGCCGGACGGCTCGGCGATTAAGATTACGGATGCGCGTTACTTGACGCCGCGCAACCGCGACATCAACCACTTGGGCATCATGCCGGACATCCTGATCGACGAGAACAAGAATCCGCATTACGGCTCGGTCGAAAAAGACTCGCAGCTCGCGCGCGCCGTACAATACTTGAACGATAAGATCGCGCACACGGAAGCCGCGCCGGGAAGCACGACGCAGCAGTAACGCGCGTTAGGCGTTCTTCTTATCAGGGGCGGGAGGCTGATCGAGCTTCTCGCCCTGTTGTTTTTCGGCTTGGCGAAGGCGGTCGAGTTCCTCGGTGTCGGTCGAGCCTTGCTCGTACGGTTCTTTGCGATCCATGCGCCAGCGTTTACCCGAACAGCGCGGTTTCGATCTCCGCAAAAGACTCGAACGTCGTGAATTCGCGCATGCGCTTACGCAAGTAGCGCTCGAGCGAGCGCCCCGCTTTCGCGAAGACGCGATCCGCTTCCAGCGCGGCCGTAAAATCCGAGATGCCGTCGCCGATGAAGACGACGTACTCGCCGGCGTCGTGCGCCGCGCGAACCGCGACGGCCTTATCGTGGCCGTTCTCCGAGTCATCCACGAATTGCATGCGCCAGCCTTCGCGATCCGCAACGGCGCTGTTGGCAATGAGCGGCACGTGTGCCAGTCCGTTGCGCGCCAGCGCACGCTCGATGAGCGGACCCAGACCCGAACTTAAAATGGTAACCGGCACGCCCTCGCGCGCGCAACGCTCCGCGAACGGCGCGAAATGCGGATCGATCGCCGTCGCACGTGCGACGTACGCATCCGCTTCTTCGAACGTGCAGCGCAGCAGCGCCGCTTGGGCCTGCAGCGCATCGCGTAAGGTGAGCGTTTGCGAGCGCAATTGTGCCGACAGATCGCGCCACGCCGGCGCGCCGGCGAATTCATTCACCAGCGCGTCGAACGTGTCGTGGTCGGTCATCGTGCCGTCGTAGTCGACGAACACGCGCATGCGTTAGCTCTTCTTTTTGCGCGTGGTCGCGGTCTTTGCCGCCGTGGCCTTGCGGGTCGAGCCCGTTTTTTTCACAGGCGCAGCCGCCGCAGGTTTTGCGGGTTCGGCCTTCTTGCGCGTCACGCGCGGCTTCTTAGCCGGCGCTTCCGCGGCCGCTTGTGCCGGTGCGGCGGTTTTGCGGCGCGTCGTGCGTTTGGGCTTTTCGGCCGGTGCTGCCGCCTGCGGCGTTTCCGCGGCAGGTTTGCGCGTCGTACGGCGCTTCTTGGGCGCCTCTTCCGGCGCGGGAAGCGCAGCGGTGCGCGTAGCGGCCAGCTCGCCACCCCTCACCGGGGTTTCCGCGGCCGCAGCAGTGCGGCGGCGGCGTGCCGGTTTGGTAGGCTTGGCGCCTTCTTCCGGCGCGCGCAGGTGCGGCGGCGGCGGCTCGACCGCAGGCGGTTGGGCTTTGCGGTTCCAGGGCGCGATCGCCCGGACGGGTTCGCGCGGCGCGGTCTGCCCGGTCGGCTCGGTGCTGCCATCGGCTGCGACCCGGAAGATGTGCCGGTCGGGAACCGCTTGCGGGCCTCCCTGCGGCGCGGCGCCCTCGGCGCCGCCATGTCCGCGGCGGCGGCGGCGACGGCGGCGGCGTTTGCGCCCTCCTTCACCTTCCACCTGTGCAGCGGGATGCGCCTCGTCCTCTTCTTCGTCGCCTTCGTGTTCGCCGAGCTGCGCCTCCGCGCTATGCGGCGGAATGCCCGCGGCTGCGACCTGCACGAACTCCTCGCCTCCGCGGCCACCGCGTCCACGGCGGCGGCGGCGCCGCCGGCGGTGCCGGCCTTCGCCTTCGTGCGTCTCGCTTTCGCCGATGACAATCGCTTCCGGCGCGCGTTCGCCTTTGACTTCGGCCGCGGCGGCTTTGTCCTGGCGCTCTTCCTCTTCGGTAATCGTGGTGATGCCGATCGGCGGACGCGATTGCGCGGACTTGGCGGCTTCTTCCGCCAGTTCGCGCAGCTGTTCGGCCTGTTCGGCGGGCGTGAGATCCGTTTTGCGTCCCCGGCCGCCGCGCCCGCGGCGCTTGCGCTTCTTCTCGCCCGGCGCCGCCGCTGTGAGCTCGGCAAGCGCGGAATCTTCATCGACGTCGATCAATTTGATCCGCGCCGTTTGGCCCGCCATGTTCGCGGCGTTCTCGATCTCGATGATGCGGTTTTGAATGACCGCCGCAGCCGACGCCGCATTCGGAAGACGTCCGGGAAGCAGTTCGACTTCGTGCTCGTCGCCGACGCGCAGGGCGCCGTCCTTCGGCATCTCCGCGATGCTGCGCACGCGGACTTTCTCCGGGTGCAGCATGGGATCGACCCGCACGTGCACCTGCGCGTGCAGTTCGCTCGCCAGCTCGCGCGTCTCTTCTTCGTACCAGAATTCGAGCTGCGCTGCGACCGTGGGAGCGGCTTCGACGAGAATCGGCTGACTATCCGTGTGCGCGTGCGAGCGGATCTTGCGCAGCGTTTCGATCGCAACCGATTGCGACGACATGACGCTGCCCAAGCCTGCGCACACCGGACACGATCCGCGCAGCTGCGATCCCAGATCCTTGCCGACGCGTTTGCGCGTGAACTCGAGCAAGCCCAAGTTGCTGAACGATTGAATCGTCGCGCGCGTGCGGTCTCTACGCAGGCCCGACTCGAGCGTCTGCACGACTTTGTTGCGCGACGCTTCACTGTTCATGTCGATGAAATCGCAGACGATGATGCCGCCGATGTCGCGCAGGCGCACTTGTCGCGCGATCTCCGCGGCCGCTTCGATATTCGTTTTGACGATGGTGTCTTCGAGATTTTTACCACCGGTGAACTTGCCCGAGTTCACGTCGATGACTGTAAGAGCTTCGGTCGTTTCGATGACGATCGATCCGCCCGAGGGCAGATTGATCTTGGGCTTCATGAGCTTTTGCAGCTCGTCGTCGATCTTGTAATCTTTGAAGAGCGAGCGGCCCGAGTTGTAGTACTCGATGCGATCGAGATATTGCGGACCGAGCAGCTGCAAGAAGCTGCAGACCTTTTTGTACTCGTCCTCGTTATCGATGAACACGCGGTCGACGTCGGCGGTGATAAAATCGCGCGCCGCCTTATAGACCAGATTCATGTCTTTGTGCAGCAGCGAGGGAGACGGAGCGCGCTTGTAGCTCTCCAAAATGCCGTGCCACATGCGGATCAGCACACCAAGGTCCGCGATAAGCTCGGCTTCGCTCACGCCTGCGGCAGCCGTGCGCACGACCGTCGCCATGCCTTCGGGACGGATGCGTTTCATGACCGCTTTGAGGCGGTTGCGTTCGTCCGCCGATTCAATCTTGCGGGACACGCCGCTGTACTTGCCGGTCGGCATCAGGATGAGGTAGCGGCCCGGCAGCGAGATGTTCGTGCTGATTCGCGCGCCCTTGAGGCCGCGCGGCTCTTTGACGATTTGCACCAGCACATCGTCGCCGCGGTTGACCTTCTCGCTGATCGTCCAGCCGCTGCGGCCTTGCGTGATCTCGACGTCGCCGATGTTCAGGGGCGTTTTGTTGATGTCGTCGACGTACAAAAACGCGTTGCGCCCGAGTCCGATGTCAACGAAGCTCGCCCCCATGCCGGGCAGGACGTTTTGGACTTTTCCTTTGTAGATCGAGCCGATGACTTTTTCTTCGCGCTCGATGTAAATTTCAGAGAGGACGTTGTCCTCTACGATTGCAACCCGGTTCTCCCAGGGATCGCTCGAGATAAGAATCTCGGTTGACAAATAATACCTAACCTTTGCAGGTCGAGGCGCGGGGCCCGGCCGCCCGAACTCCTCCGCGAGTGCCGGCCGCATCCAATCGATTCCGGCTTCCTATGCCGGCCGATTTCCTGCGGCGCGCGCTCGAGCGGGTACGCTGGCGAGCCAAACGCGCTCCGAAAAACGCTAAACTCTGCCCCGGATCGGCCCATAGCTACGCAGGCCGGCCGGGTCAGGCCTCACGTTCCCGGCGTGCGGGACCCGGACCTGCGCCCAGTGGAAAGTGCCGTTCGCGCAACACGAGCCGGCTGTACGTCTCGGCGATAGGAACCGCAGCGCGAAGCGCTTCGATAAGGCGCACGAGATCCGCCTGATCTTTGCAGGCGACCCGGATCGTATAGTCGGAGCCGCCGGTGGTGAGCACCAACTGCACGATGCCGGGTATGCGCTGCAACGCTGCCTCGAAGCGCTCGGCGGGCGTGTCGGTCCGCAGCTTCACATCGATGTAGGCTTCCAGGCCCAGCCCAAGCGCCGCCGGGTCGAGATGCGCGCCGTAGCCGCGAATGATCCCGGCACGTTCCAACCTGCGCACCCGTTCGGCTACCGCATTCGCGCTCAGATTCACCCGCGCAGCGAGGTCGGTGAACGACACGCGGCCATCTCGCACGAGTTCGCCGAGAATTTCTCGGTCTAAAGCATCGGTGACGGTGATTTCCCCTGCCGAGCCTGCCATAGCGGCATATTTTCCGTGTGAATCGCAGCGATTCCCGTGCTACTATTTTTTTAGGAAAGGAGCAGCGAGATGGTTTGGCGCGCGATTGCACTGGCCGGATTCACGTACTTTGCCGCAGGAGAACTGATGGGCGACGTTCCCCCGCACCTCGGCGACCGGCTAGCGGCGTGGCATACCCGCGTTCAAATCCGCGCGGCGTACCACATCGCTCTCCTGACCACCCATACCCAACCCCTGCTGTGCGAGATCGGTTAACTGCCGCGCGATCGCAACATCCGGTAAATCTCGCGCGTCTTCGATTTGCTTCCGATGTCGATTGAAACGTCGAGCAGGTTTGCGCACCGCGTGAGCGGCTCGAAGTCTCGCATCTGCAAATGCCGCATGCCCTCGATGCGCAGTTCGCGCAACTTCGGCGCCGTTGCAAGCGGCGAGAGATCGCGCAAGCCGGCGACCTCGCGTAGTTCGATCGAATCGAGGTTTGCGTTTGCCGAAAAATCCGGCAGCGACGCGAGGCTTATTCCGCGAAGCGATAGGCGCTCGAGCGCAGGCATCGCTGCAACCGCGGCTACATCTGCCGCGGCGTGGGAGAGCACCAGCGAACGCAGACGCGGAGCGCTTTGCATGCGTTCCAATCGGACAGGCGGCGTAGCGTAGAGCGCGAGTGAATCCAAACGCGTCACCCTTTCCGCGATGCTTACGCCGGCATTCGCGCCGTGCAATTCCAGCCGGTGAAGCTGCGGCAATTCAGCCAGCGCTTCCAGCGGCGTCCGTGTATCCATCGCGCCGATTTTGAACGATTCGAGCGCGTGCAGTTCTGCGAGCGCTTCCACGTTCACCGCGCTCGGGACATCGAGTACGAGCGAACGGACTGCGCCAAACCGTTTAAGCGTCCGCAGATCGAAATTCGCGATGCTGTGCACGCGTAATTCTACGCCGGGATGCGCGGCGATGAACGCCGCGAGCGTATCGAGATCGCTCCCGAGAAGCATTTCCGAAAATTGCACGCGTCCGCCGCGTGCCAGAATGTTTAAACTCTGCGCGTCAACGGGTGCACGCACTTCATACACGCTGAGCGGCACCTCGGGCGTCTCTTCCGCAAGCCGCAAGCGAAGCAGCGCTTCCAGCTCCTCAGGGACCGCGAAGCGCGCGTCCGGCAGATGCGCCGCTTGCTCCATGGTGAGCGCAGTACGGGAAGCGACGCTCATCGTTTCCGGATCGTACGTGACCGCGCTCCACGTGCGTCCGAAGACGCCGCGCGAGGCAAAGTGCGGGAACGGCCAGGCCGCCGGGTCGAACGGCAGCGACGTGGCAACCACGCGCCAACGCGCCTCCTCGAGTCCCGCGCCGCCGAACAGTGCGCACGCAATCGCATCGTGCGCGCGCAGCGCCGTTAATTTACCGGGCGTAACTTCGGCACCGGCGGCGACGGCAAAGAAATATCCGAACAACCGCGAGCGGCACATGCGCGCGATCACGCCGATAGCGTCATGCTCGCCGCCGAGCGTCACGCGAAACCAATCGCCTTGTTTGTAACGCCGCTTCACCGATGAATCCGTTTCGCGTCTCTTCCGGCCGGCGCGCGGGGCAGCGCTTCGACGCGCAGCACGGTGTCGTAACGGAAGCGTTGATTTTTCTGGGCGAATTGGATCCCCACGCAATCGGCGATGCGCTCGAAGACGCCACGCACTACGAACCGACGCCCGTCGCGCAATTTGAAAGCATGCTCGATGCGCTCCCCATGCCCGTAAACGGCTTTACGTTCGTCGACATCGGCGCGGGAATGGGGCGCGTCGTTTTGCTTGCCAGTACGCGCCCGTTCCGTCAAGCGATCGGCGTCGAAGTCTCGCCGGCGCTCTGCGAAACCGCCCGCGACAACCTCGTGCGCTGGCGCCGAGCCAAGCCGGACATCCCGTGCAAAGATTTGCGGATCGTGCACGGCGATGCCGGCGCGTACGCCTTTCCACCGGGCGATCTGGTGGTGTATCTGTATAACCCGTTCGGCGAGGCGACGCTCGAACGCGTCGCGGAGCGGCTCGCGCAGCGCGATGCGGGAACCTGTTACATCCTGTACCACACGCCGGTGCACCGCCGCATCTTCGACGAGCACGCGCGCTTTCACGCTATCGCGGATTTGGGTTTCGGCTTGATCTACGCGTTGCCGAGCATGCCGCGATCCCGCTGAGCGTAGATGTTCAGCAGAATGCCCAGCGCGATGAAGTTTGTGATGATGGCCGAGCCGCCGTACGACATAAACGGCAGTGGAATGCCGGTAATGGGCATAATGCCAATCGTCATCCCGACGTTGACGATGATGTGGAACGCGAACATGCCGACGATGCCGCTCGCGAGCAAAAATCCGAACCGGTCGCGGGCCGCCAGCATCGATTGAATGCCGCCGTACAGAAGAAAGATATAGCCGCCCAGCAGCACGAGCGCGCCAAGAAAACCAAGCTCTTCACCGACAACCGTGAAGATAAAATCCCGAGAATGCTCCGGCACGAAATTGAGCTGCGTCTGCGTGCCGTGATGTAGTCCGCGTCCGAACCATTCGCCGCTGCCGATCGCGATTTTGGATTGATTCAAGTTGTAGCCGGCGCCTTGCGGATCGCCTTTCGGATTGATGAAGACCAGCAGACGCGCCTTCTGAAACGGCTTTAAGATGAAGTTCGTGCCCACCGTGAATGCTGCGACGCCGACGATGCCCAGCGCGTACAGGACGAAATAGCGCAGCTTCTCCAATCCGAAAAAGAGCTGCGTCGAGAGAATGCTCAGCATGACGAGCGTCGTGCCCAGGTCGGGCTGCTTCACGATGAGCAATGCCGGAACGGCAAATGCGACGAGGGGCCGCATCATGTCTTCAATGCGGTGGAACGGCCAGCGGCACAGGCCCCACGCGATGAAGACTGCCAAAATCAGCTTTGCCGGCTCCGAGGGTTGAAACGTGCCGAGCGGCCCGAGCGAGATCCACCGCTGGGCGCCGAGCGCATTGTGGCCGCCCTTGAGGACGAATGCCAAGATCAGCAAGTTCGCGCCGTAGAGCCAGGGCGCCCAGCGCTGGAAATTCCGGTAGTCGATCCGCGCGAAGAGAATCATCGCGCCGACGCCGATGATTCCGTAGAAAATCTGCTTCTTGTACTCGGCGGCCGCCTCGGGACTGTGCAGATTCGCCGATTGAATGGCAAACACGCCGAACACCGTGATCGCCGCAGCCGCAGCAATCAAGTACCAATTTACGTTGCGGAGATACCGCCGCGTCTCATAAGGCAGCGCAAGGGTGGCCATCTCCCCCGGTTATCGGCGGTTTCGGCGCCAACCCCCTGTCAAGCAGGCGTTACTTGCCCGGCGATTCTTTACGTCTGCGCAACGATGACCGCCGTGCGCGTGGTTAAAAAAAACGCGCTCCGTGGGCAGACGGAGCGCGTGGGGTGTTCGCACTGCGGGGCGGTGCGAAAGTTAGGTCGCAGCCGCGGGGGTGTTCGTCGACTTGCGCTTTTTCTTTGACGTCGAGCCGGATTGCGGAGGCGTGGAGCCCGTGCCGGAGTCGTCCTTCGGGCCGCTGTTGCGGTTGACGCCGGTGATCGGAATGTTTGCGAGCATTGCCAAGGCGTCGTCCTGGTTCTCGAAGTGCACGTCGACTTTATCGCGATCGAGCTGCACGTATTTCGAAATGACGTCCAGCAGATCGCGCTTCATCGCCTCGATCATTTCCGGCGCGAGCGAGAGATGATCGGACATGAGCACCAGGCGCAGCCGCTCCTTCGCGGTCGCACCGGAGTTTTGACGGCCGAAAATACGGTTGAAAAACTCGACCATGTGGTTAGCGGCGACCTCCGAACAGGGCTCCCAGCCGATCCATCAACGATTCCTTTTGCGTGACCGTCGGCGCGGGCACGTCTTCACCGGCGACGCGAGCGGCAATCGCGTGATAGGCGGCCGCCGTGCGCGAATCCGAACGCAGCGCGAGCGGTTCGCCTTTGTTCGTCGAGACGATGACGTCGGGTTCGTCGGCGATTACTCCGAGCAGCGGCAAGCGTAGGATCGAGTTCACATCCTCGACCGAAAGCATCTTGCCTTTCTTCACGAGTTGCGGACGCACGCGATTGATGATCAGCTGCGGCGAGAACGCATTGCCGAGCAAACCGACAACCCGATCGACGTCGCGAACGGCGGAGACTTCCGGCGTGCACACGACGATCGCTTCCTGCGCGCCCGCGACGGCGTTCTTGAAGCCCATCTCGATCCCGGCGGGGCAGTCGATCAGCACGTATTCGAACCGCTCGCGAAGTTTTTGCACCAGCGCGCGCATCTTGTCCGTGTCGACGTCGTCTTTCTCGCGCGTCTGCGCCGCCGCAAGCAAATGCAGCGTCGGCGAATTTTTGTCGCGCACCAGCGCTTCGTCGAGCGTGACCTGCTCTTCGAGCACGTCGAGCACGTGGTGCTTTACCCGGCTCTCCAGGCCGAGCACAATGTCGAGATTTCGCAGGCCGACATCTGCGTCTACCAGGGCGACGCTTGCGCCGCGGCGCGCGAGCGCCGTGCCCAGATTCGCCGTCGTCGTCGTTTTGCCGACGCCGCCCTTGCCGGAAGTAATGACGATTGCGCGTCCCAGGGAGACGGGCGCCGGCTGCGCGTCGGACTTGAGTTGATGCATGTTAGCCTGCTTTCAGCGCGCCGAAAAGGCGTCCGAAGAATCCGGTGGTGTCGAGATTGGTGAAGGGTACGAGCTCGCCTTCGAGGCGGCGCGCGATTTTGTCGTAGATCACGCGCAGTCGCGTCGTCTCGTCGAGCACGACGGGCTCGCCTCTGTTCGTGGTGTCGATAATCTCTTCGTCGTCGGGCACGATGCCCAGCAATTCGGCGGAAAGGATTTCACAGACGTCGTCGACCGAAAGCATGTCGCCGGTGCGCACCATTTCAGGGCGGATCCGGTTGACGATGAGGCGCATCGGCAGGCTGCGATCGCTCAGTTTTCCGATCACCCGATCGGCGTCGCGAATCGCGCTCACCTCGGGCGTCGTCACGACGACCGCTTCGCTTGCGCCGGCGATCGCGTTCCGGAAACCGCCTTCGATGCCCGCCGGGCAATCGATCAACACGTAATCCGCCATCTCCGCCAGATCGTCCATGACTTTGCGCATCTGATCTTCGGTAACGGCGTCTTTGTCGCGCGTTTGCGCGGCCGGCAGAATCGAGAGCGATTCAAAGCGTTTGTCTTTGATCAATGCCTGGCGCAGCTGGCAGCGTTCTTCCACGACTTCGACGATATCGAACACGATGCGCTTTTCCAATCCGAGCACGAGATCCAGATTGCGCAGCCCGATATCGGCGTCGACCAAAATGACGCGATGTCCGCGTTTGGCCAGCGCCGCGCCGACGTTCACCGTGGTGGTGGTTTTGCCGACGCCGCCTTTGCCCGAGGTAAAGACGATCTTGCGAGCGCTCATGCTTTGGTGCTCTCCCGTGGAAAAATGACGATGCGATCGTTTTGAACGCGCGCCGTTTCTGGATGTATCGGCGTTTGTTTGCGATCTCCCGCATCGGCCGCGATAAACGTGGAGATGCGCAGTTGCGTCGGCGCAAGTTCGATCGCGTGCACGCGCGCTTGCGCATCGCCTTGTGCGCCGGCGTGCGCCACGCCGCGCAACGCGCCGAACACGACGATGTCGCCCGTCGCGATTAATTCCGCGCCCGGATTTACGTCGCCGATGACCACGATGTTGCCGGCATGATGCAGCGCTTGGCCGCCGCGCAGCGTACCGGTGTGGTAGAGCGTGCTCGGTCCCGCCGGAGCCGGCGCGGGCGGCGGTGTTTCCGGCTTACGCGCTTCCGCGGAAGTAACCCGGCGTACGCTCGCCTCGCCGCGCCGGCGGCGATCGGCGATGTCGGACCGCGCTCCCGCAAAGTCGGCGACGAGAGACCGCGCCGCGTCCGAAAGTTGCACTTCGCGTTTCGGACGCAGCGCGCGCCGCCGCGCAAGCTCCTCGCCGCCATCGTCCGCAACGGGCGTGAACCGCAACCCGCCGGCCTGCGCGAGCGGTTCGAGATGAAGTCCGCCGCTTAGCCCGTCGAGGGCGATACCGTGTTCGTCGAGGACGCCGCGCAAGCGCGAGAGCTGCTCTTCCGAGATGCTGCCCGCGCCGAGCGCAGCGGTGGCCGGCGTGCCGGAATAAAATCCCGGCCGCTCGTCGAGCTTGCCTTGCAGTTCGGCCAGAGCGTCCTCGAAATCGCATCCTCCCAGCGCGATCTCCAAACCCAGGCCTTTGCCGCGCAATACCGCCATCGTCGAGGCGCGCTTCACGAACGCCCGGCGGGCGGCCCTGCGAACTCCACAGGCGCTTCACAAGTTCTTTTGCTTATCCACATATCGTACACATTTTAGGTAACATAGAGGGAGCCGCCCACGTTGTTATGGGTGCTCCGTGTAACACCGGCCCGCTTGGGCGGGTAAGGAAGATTGACCGTTATGCTTCGTCGCATCATCCCGATCGCCGTCATCGTTTCACTGCTCGGCGCGATCTGTCCGTCTCCGGCGCTGGCGCTCTCGACGCAGAGCGAAGTGGAGATGGGCCGCGCGTACGATCAGCAGATCGTCGAGAGCAGCGTCGTGGAAACCGACCCGCTGCTCAATCAGTGGGTGCAGAGCGTTTCAAGCAAGCTCTGGGCGCAAACCGCGCGTAAGGACGTTCCTTATAGCATCAAAATTTTGAACGAGGACGACATCAACGCGTTCTCGACACTGGGCGGTTTCGTCTACGTGAACGAGGGACTGCTCGACTTCGTGCAGTCCGACGACGAACTGGCCGGCGTCATCGGCCACGAAACGGGACATATCGAGCGCCGGCACGCAGTGACGATGCAGAATAAATCGCAGCTGCTCAATCTGCTCTTCGGAATTGCTTCGCTGTTCTCGCCGTTCATCTACAACTTCGGAAATATTCTGCAAGCGGGCGCCCTCGCGAAGATCTCGCGCACCGACGAACTGCAAGCCGACCAGTACGGCTTGCTTCTGATGTCGCGCGGCGGCTTCGACCCCGAAGCGATGCTCACGATGCAACAGCATCTGGGCGCGCTGGAGGGCGAGCACAACGATCTGGTGACGAAGTACTTTCAAGACCACCCCGGCTCCGGCGCGCGCGTTTCGCACTTGCTGGGCTATTCCGAACTGGATCCGACCAAGACCACTTCGCAAGAACGCCTGGTTTGGGCCCTTCACGATCTGGACGAAGCGCGGTACAACGTCGCGGGCATCGAGCTCACCGATATCCTGAAGAAAGATCCCAACAATCCGCAGGCGCTGCTGGGCCTGGGCCAAGCGCAGCTGGCGCTCGGACTTACGAACAAGAGCGCGCAGACGCTGGGCGAGCTCGCACAGAGCTCTTCACCCCAAGTCAAAGCCGCCGCGCAACAGCGTATCGAGGCGTTGCGCGCCATGGAAGTGCGCAAAGTCGATTTGACCCACCCCAATCTCACGGCGCTCGACCAGAAGATGAAGGCCGCGCAAGACGTGCAGAATCAGGCGCAAGCGCAAATCGGCGCGCGCCACGATCAGGGGCACAGCCAGCTGAACTCGCTCAAACAGCGGCTCGACACGATCAGCTACGAGCTTCCGGATTTCAGCCGCATCGAAGTCAAGCACGGATCGCGCCTCGAAGCGGTGCAGCGCAGCCTTTCGGGCATGTCCCGTTCGGTGAACAGCGCGCTGCAGAACATGACCGCCGCGATCGAGCAAGTCGGCACAGTCGATCCGCGCACGAACAAACCCAACGGCCTGCTGGCAGAAAACGCCGCGATTCTCTCGGAGATGCAGGCGCCGCTCAAGACCTCGCCGATCCCGTCGGATTCGGTCGCAGTCTTTCCGTCTTATCCCGAGATGCTCTCGCAGCTCTCGCAGGCCGACGGTGACATGGTGCGGGCGGTCGATGCCGGACGCGCTTCGGCAATGCAACTCGACGAAGGTCTGGGCGATCTCGACGCGTTCATCAAGCGGCTGGGACAAGTGCAGTTGAACTACTTCAACGACATCTCGGAGATCGATTACAACGCACTCGTTCCGTACATGCAGAAAGCGCAAGCCTCACTGGGACAAGCCGCCGTCTCCGCATCGCAGGCGAATCAGCTGTACAACATGGCCCGCGCGCGTCAGCTCTCGGCGCGGATCACCATGCTCGGCGTCGGCACCTCGCCGCAGCGCTATTCGACACTGCAAAAAGCGATCAACGTGCGCTGGAACGTGGACGATCTCTCGTACATCGACATGCTGCACGACAACGTCGCGCCGGGCGATCTGACGGCCGCCTCGATCGTGGCCGCCGATCTGCGCACCTCGCCGCAAGACATCATCCGCGAAGCGCACGAGTCGCACCGCGGGGTCATCGACGTTGCGAACGCGAAGGGCATGCACGCCGAAGCACTCGAGATCTTCATGGGCCTGATCTATCTGGATTACACGGACGATCCGGCGAAGGAAAAACACCCGAGCGGTCCGCCGCCGGGACAGAACCCCACCAACGCAGGCATCTCACTCCGAAGCTCGAGGTAACAGCATGGCAACGGCTACCGGCGATATTCTCCGCCTCGTCCGCAAGGGAATCGACGTAAGAACGGTTCACGCGAATACCCGCAAACCGTTCCGGTTCTATCTGTGCGGCGATCCGGCGCTGGTAGCCGAGATGCGCGCGTTTCTGCTCGACGGAAACAACGTGGAAGGAATGCCGCTCGACGCGGCAGCGTGTTTGGAAACGATCGTGCCGGGAATGGCGCAACCCACGATCACGCAGGAAGCGCGCCTGGTACTCTTCTTAGGCCGCGGCGGCGACGTGTCGGGAACGACGATGCAGCCGCTGCGCGCGCTCAATCTGCCGATCATCGCGATCACAGTCGACGAAGCGGCGCAAACTTCGGGCCCCTCGTCGGCGCCGGCGCGCGGCACGTTTGCGGAATACACCGTGGCGTCGATCTCGCGCGAAGCGCTGCGCGGCCGCGTGTTCCCGCACATCGTCGAATGCTGCAAGGGTGTCGAGATCGCGGTCGGACGCCGTTTGCCGGCACTGCGCGAGAGTGTCGCGGCGAAGCTCACCCGCGATGCGGCGAACAACGCGTTAAAGGTTGCGCTGGCAAGCGCCGTTGTGGATCACATTCCCGTCGTGGGCCTGGTGATGGGCGTGTTCGCCTCGGCCGGCGACATGATGGCGATCACGGGCATTCAGATGATGCTCATGCTGCACGTCGAGGCGACCTATGGCAAAGATCCGGACGTGCAGCGCATGTGGCAGCTGCTTCCGGTCATCGGCGGCGGCTTCGGTTGGCGTTCGCTCGCGCGCGAACTCTCCGGCTTCATTCCGGTAGCCGGCATTGCCATCAAAGGCGCGATCGCATACGCGGGCACGATCGTGGTAGGCGAGGGCGTCGCGTTCTATTACGAACAGGGCCGGCACATGAGCGCCGGCCAAGCCAAATCGATCTACGAGCAGACGAAGAACGAAGCGATGACCTTCGCGCGCGATCTGCTGCGCCGGGTCACCAACCGCTAAGCTGCGTCAGCAATTCGTCGTCGTCGAGTGCCTGCAGATCGCGCGAGATGCGCGGACGCACGCGCGCGGCGATCTGCGCGGCTAGCAGCGCGCGGTGCGAGGGCATCATGCCGTCGCGGCGCGACACGTAGCGGTCGACCAAGGCATGTTCTTCCGGCGAGAGCAATGACGGCGCGCCGCTTTGCGCGCCTGCGCGCTCCTGCGCCGCAATAAGTCCTGCGAGCGAGGGCGCGCGATCCTCGCGCACGACGATCGTCCCGGCCGCGAGATCGCCGAGCCGCTTGTTCTCCGGCGAGAGAAGCGCAACGATAGCGCTCACCGCATAAAAGCCCAAAGCCATCTCGCCCACGCGCACCAGATTGCGTATCGCGCAGCTTCCGAAATCCGCCGCATAACCGCCGTCGCGCACGACGCGAATGTGCAGCGCCTTCTTTCCCGGCGTCTGCCCGTTCCAAAATGCCTCGAACAACATGAAGTAGCCGAAATAGATCAGGAACAAAATCGCGACGACGATCGCGATCCCCAGCGACGTTGCCCCGCGCGAGGCACCCGGGGCACCCGTCCGGACGTGCGAGCCGGCACCGGCACCGGCCGCGGCGATAGCCCAAAAGATGCCGACGACGATGAGCGTTTGAATCGCGACGTCGATCGCCAAAGCCAAAAAGCGGCTGCCCAGCCCGGCGAGTTCGTACGAAAACGCGATGCTTTCCGGGGTCCGTACGCTCACGCTGCGGTCCATGTGTAAAAGCGATTCGGCTCGCACCCGGCGAACTCCAGCCGCGTGAAGCAGCGGGAGTTCGTGAAGGCGCGCGGGGGCGCGTGGAACGACTTGGAAGCGCTCCTCGCCCGGGCGGGACGCGCAGGCTTGCGCGGCCTCGACGCGGACGAACTCTTCAGGCTCGGCCGGCTGTACCGCTGGGTCACTTCCGATCTTGCGTATGCGCAAGGCCATCATTTCGACGCGCAACTGCTGCACTATTTGAACCGGCTCACGGCGCGCGCGCATGCGTACGTGTACGGCGGCAGCGTCGAGAGCTGGCGCGGGCGCGCGTGGATATTTTTCGCGCGCACCTTCCCGGCTGAAGTGCGCCGTTCGTGGATCGCTATCGGCGTCTGCGTCGCGCTCACGATTCTTTGGGCACTGGCCGCGTACGCAATCGTGTCGCGCAATCCGGCGGACGCTTACGCACTGCTGCCCGAAGCGATCGTGCCGGCGCATATCACGAAGAGCCTGCACGATTCGAACTTCGCGTTCGGAAGCAGCGAATCGGCAGCGATGTCGTCGTTCATCATCACGAACAATATTCGGGTGGCCGTTGCGGCGTTTGCCGCGGGAATCGTGACGCTGGGGGCGGGCACGATTTATCTGATCGTCTTTAACGCGCTTATGCTGGGCGCGCTCGGTGCACTTTTCGCGCAAGCCGGCTTCGGCCCGGATTTTTGGGCCACGATCGCGCCGCACGGCTTCATCGAATTGACGGCGATCCAAATTGCGGGCGGCGCCGGACTCCTCATCGCTGCCGGCGTGCTCTTCCCCGGGCGCTTGCGGCGGCGGGATTCGATTGCGATCGCAGGACGCCGCGCCGGTGTATTAATCGCGGGCGTCGCGGCGATGCTCTGCCTTGCCGGAACGATCGAGGGCTTCTTCTCCCCACTGCGCTATGCGATGAACGTGCGCGCCGGCGTAGGCATTGCGACCGGTATTTTGCTGCTCGCGTATTTCACGCTGGCCGGCCGCGCTACAGCAAACCGCGCTGCTTTATCTGCAGATACTGATCGATTAGCGCCGTCGTCAGCTCCCGCGCCGGCACGTCGATAACGCGCACGCCGAGCCGCGTAAGCACGGCGGAGGCCGTGCGCCGTTCTTCTTGCAGTTCCAGCGCGACGCCCGCGGCGTAAACGCCGGTAGTCGTTCGGGGCTCGGCGGCTAAAGCGCGATCGATCGCGGCATCGTTCATGAAGGCGCACACGACCAGATGACGGCGCGAGAGCAGCCGGATCTGCGCGAGCACGGTGCTCTGCGCGACCGGGTCCACCATGTCGGTGAAAAAGACGATGAGGCTGCGCTTACGCACGTGCGTACGCACGTACGCGAACGCCTGCGCATAATCCGACTCTTCGAAGCGCGGTTCGACGTCGTGAATTTCAGCTGCAACGCGCGCGAGGGAACCGCCGGTCGCGCGCGGCGCGCACGCCCGCAGAATCGCGCCGGCGAACGCGACCACGCCGACCTTGTCGTTCGCGAGCGCAGCAACCGACGCAACCGACATCGCCGCCGTTACGGCGTAATCGAACTTGCGCTGCTCGTCCACGCGCGGCGTCATCAACCGGCCCGCATCGAGCAAAATCATGACGTTCTGGCTGCGTTCGACCTCGTATTGCGTAACCATGACGCGTCCGCGGCGTGCCGTGGCTTTCCAATTGATCGCTCGGAACGGATCGCCGTCGCTCCAATCGCGCACGCTTTCCAGCTCGGTGCCCGCACCGCGAAGACGCAGGCGGCGCAATCCCGCTTCGATAATGCGGTTGCGCGCGTTGAGCGTGCCGTACCGTTCCACCGCCGAAAGATCGGGATACACGCGCACTTCACCGCCGGCCGGCACGCGCATCCGGCGCCGGATAAGACCGATCGCATTTTCGTACCACACGAACAGCTCGCCAAGCTGGAGCGTTCCGCGTGCGACCGGAGTAACCGGAGATGCAATGATTGCCTCGCTCTTTCCGGCAACGGACGCAGTTGTTTCATCGACGTCGAAACGCAGCAGCGCGCAAGGACCCTCGATGATGCCGGCGCGCACTGCGCGCGGATCGGCGTTGCGAATGCGATAGCGCAGTTCTGCCGGAGAGCGCAGCGCAAACGGATCCGGCTCCAACCGTTCGATCTCGATCTGCGAGCGCGAAGGGCCGATGGCGGCATCCGCCGCGAAGGCGGCGAGAAAGAGCGCCGACGCCGCGAACGCTATCCAGAGCAGCGGACCGGCGAGAGCGCCCGCAGCAAAAGCTGCCGCGATCGCGGCGAGCGCCCAGTACGCGCGCGGTCCCAACCACGCGCGCAGAAAAACTTTATGCAGGCGATTCACGCGGCACGGGAACCGTCAGCATGACGCGATCGAGCACCTCGCGCGCCCGCGTGCCGTCGATTTCGGCCTGCGGCTGCAGGATAAGGCGGTGCGGCAGCACGAGCGGCGCGACGTCTTTTACATCGTCGGGCGTGGCGTACGCGCGGCCGTCGATCGCGGCCGCGGCCTGCGCCGCGAATAAAAGCGAAACGCCGGCGCGGGGACTCGCACCCAAGCTCAACTGCCGGTCGCCTCGGGTCGCGGAAACGACGTCGTAGATGTAGCGCTGCACCGCGGCGGAGACGTGGACGGTGCGTACGCCTTGCTGTACGCTCAAAATCTCCTCGGGGCCGCTAACCGGGGCCAGCGTCGTGTGATCGATCCCCCGCGCATCGAATCCGCCGGCGACGCGCGCGAGCAAATCCAATTCTGCATTCTGGGCCGGATACGACGCGTCGATCTTCACCAAGAAGCGGTCGAGCTGCGCTTCCGGAAGCGGATACGTGCCTTCGTATTCGATCGGATTTTGCGTCGCGCATACGAAGAACGGTTGCGGCAGCGTCACCGGCGAGCCGTCGATCGTGATGCGCGCTTCTTCCATCGCTTCCAGCAGCGCGGACTGCGTTTTCGGCGGCGTACGGTTGATTTCGTCGGCCAAGAGCACGTTGGTGACGATCGGCCCGGGGCGCATGGAAAACTCGGCGCTCTGCGGATTGAAGACGGTCGTGCCGAGAATGTCGGCCGGCAGCAGATCCGGCGTAAATTGTATGCGCCTATACTGCGCGCCGAGCAGCGCGGAGAGCGCGCGCACCGCGAGCGTTTTGCCCGTTCCGGGAACGCCTTCGATCAGCGCGTGCCCGCGGGCGAAGAGTGCGACCAGCAGCGCGAACGTGATGCGCTCGCCGTCGACGATGACCTCACGCATCGCCGCATCGATGCGCGTCGCGAGATCCTTGGCGGAGGTGACGATCATGCGTAATCCTTTCGCACGCGGGCGTAGAGGCGCCCCGCTCGCAGCAGGCGCGCTGCGGCGCGTGGGCCCGATGAAATCTGCAACTGCACTAATTCCGTGGCGATCTGCGCCGCTTCTGCATCGCGGGCGCCGCGCGAACGCAGGATTGTATTCGCCGAATCCGCGAGCCGCTTGATGACGGCATCCGATGCGCCGCCGCGTTCGAGCATGCGTGCCAATGATGCGATGTACGCGGACGTATCGCGCTCGTCCGGCGGCGCTGCTTCCAACGGCGGCGCGAAAGGCACGTTGCTGCCGACGAGCGCAAGGAGCAGCGCCGCGATTGAAATCGCGATCGCGGTCCGTACCGGCCAGCCGATGACCTCGCCGAACGATCGTCCCGCGGCATACCCGTAGATCCGCTCGTCGAAGAGCACATTGCGGCTTTCGGCGAACAGACCGTAGGCGAATGCGGCATTATCCCGCAGCGCTAAATGCGTATTGTCAAATATGGACGGCGCGGCGATTGCAACGACCGTGCCTTTTCCGCGGCGGTACGCGATCGCCGCCGCGCGTCCACCCGCTTGCAAAAGCGTTTTGCGTTGCGGCGTACACGAGGCGGCATACGTCGCGGCAAGCCGCGCCCCGACTTGCATCGCCGCTGCGGCATGATAACCGCACCCGCCCGCCAGAATCGCGTCGTTTTCGCGCCTTATTCTCGCGGGCCGCAACCCGAGCGCGCGCGACATCGCGTACGGATCTGCAATCACCAGCGTACCGCCGCGGCGCACCCACGAGTCCAACGCGCGTTCGCCCTGTTCGTTATGCACCGCAGCGGCGAACGCGCCGCTTCCCGCGAGCACCAGCGTTGCGGAGTTCGGCGGCAGCGTTCCGATCGGATCTTCGAAGCGTCCGGCATTCAGCCGTTCCACTCTTAGCAAATCGTACAATGCCGCGTAACCGTTCGCGCCCGTATCGAACGTTGACGGCTGCGAGGGCGGCGCGTGAGCGCCGTTGCGCAGTGCCGTCAGCAATGCAAGCAGCAGGATAGCAACTCCCGCGATGATGACATCCGCTTTACGCATCGGCGGCCTGCGGAAACCGCGCAAACGCTTGTAACGCCGATCGCCACTGCCCTTCGGTCACCGGCTGCTCCGCGTAGAGCACCGCGGTAAACGGACGGGCGATCGCGTCAAACGCTTCAGCGAGCGGAGGCGCTTTCGCACGAACCGCGCGGCGGCATTCGTTCACGGTGCGGCTGGGCTCGTCGTGGACGACGCCTTGGACGTCGAGCGCAGCGAGCGCAGCGCGGAACAGCAGGACGATCGCGAGCGAATAATCGCCGCGCGCAGCCGCCGTCAAACTCAATTCGTGAAGCACTCCCGCATCGGGAGCGTTCTGCGCGGCCGCATACGCGGTCTTTGCCGTACCGATGCGTACCGCGCCCATGAGCAGACGCACCAGCACGACGATCACCACGAGCACCAATGCGATTAACAGCACGTCCCCGAACGCCGGCCCGGGGGCGCCGATGTGCACGCGTCCGAACAGCGCGTGCATGAAGTCGTGCCAGCGCGCTCCGAGCCATTCGCGAACTGCATCCCACCATGTGCGGCGGACCGGTGCAGCGCTCGCGATCCGGAAGCGGGCTTGTGAAAGAATTGCACGCGCCGCATGCTGCGGATCCGCCCGCGGAATGGAAGATCCGAACGGCGGAAGGCCGTTCACGTCGCTTGCGGCTGCAGGTTGTCCAGCGCTTCGTGCACGTCCAAGCCCTCTTGCCGGACGCGCGCGTCGACGTAATAGACGCTCACGAGCACCGCGAGGAATGAGTAATTAATCAGCGCTATGGCGGTTTGCACGAGTGCATCCACCGCGCTGGAGTGCACGAGCCAAACGAGCAACATTTCCGCCGATATCGCAATGAAGCTCAAGCCGATGTTGGCGGCGCCGATTGCCAGCGCAACGAGTACCGCTTTGCCGATCTCCCGCCGGTTGAATATCCGGCCGAAAGCGTGCCCGATGGCCGCGCCTAGGCCCAAATTCTCCACGCCCACGCCGCAGAACGCAAAGGCAATGGCGAGTGCGAGCACCAGGATGCCGATAAACCACGCAACGCCCAGCAAGCCGCTCACCACGAAAAGCGCGATTCCGGCCGCCGGAGCGGACGCGTACATAAGTGCGCCGAGAACAACGGGGATCATCAGGACGAACATGCCTACAAAGGCGGCCCCAAATCCGATGAGACCGGTGCAGAACGAAACGCCGAAAAGTTCGCCGAATTTACCGAATGCATCGGCATAGCAGGCCTGCCACGTCGGCCGCTCCCCCTTCGACATCTTCCAAACGGCGAACGCCGACGCCGCAATCGCTGCGGGAGCCAGCAGCAAAGAAATGAGCAGCGCGCCTAGGAGCGCGAGTGAATCTTCGGGCGACACTTGGAGCGCGTCGGCCGTCGATTTCTTGTGCGTTCCGGGATGCTGCGCGGCTTGCAGAATTTGCGTGTACGTTTGCGCATTGCCCTTGTCCGCGTAATATTCGAAAACGCCGAACGGAAGCACCGCGACCAGCATGACGATCGTGAAGAGCACGAAATTGCGCGCGTACAGGGTTATCGCGCGATCGAAAATCTCGCCGATACTGAGCGGACGAAGCTGCGCGGCTTCGGAAGACGCACTCATGCGCCGCCATTCTTGAGGAGCGGGAAGCGCTCCTATGGTACTCTTGGAGCATGGAGTTGCTGGGTCAGCTGGCCGCCGTGTGGCGGTATCCGGTAAAGAGCTTAGCCGCGGAACCGCTGCAAAGCGCGCGGGTCGAACGGGACGGTATTCCCGGTGACCGCGCCGGCGCGCTGTTCGTGCAAGCCGGGCATGCCCGTCAAGGCAAGACCTACCGCGGCAAAGAGCACAACCTGCTGCACACGACGAGCGATGCGTCGGCAGCAGCCGGAATGGCTGCCGCCCGGGGCGTCACCTTGGCGCTGCAAGACGCCGACACGCATTATTTCGACGCCGCGCCCGTTTCGCTGATCTTCGACCGCTGGATTTCCGAGGTTGAAGCGGCATTGGAAATTCCGCTGGATCCGTTGCGGTGGCGTCCGAATCTCTACGCGAAGGCTGCCGCGGGCTTCGCGTACCGGGAACCCGATCTCATGGGCGCGGTTCTCGAGATCGGAGGCGCGGTGTTGCGCGTGAGCGATACCATCGGGCGCTGCGTCACTACGACGTACGATATTGCGACGGGCGAGCAGGACAACGACGTGCTGCTCTACGTCGCGCAGAAACGCGACAACGTGATGGGCGTCTACTGCGAGGTTGAAGAGGCCGGAACTGTCCGGCCGGGCGATCCTTTGCGTTTGCGCGCGCGCTGAACCTCGCGAACGACGCCTTCCAACTCGTCGATGTAGTTCAGAAAACGTTCGCTGCCTTCGCGAGTAATGCGCACGATGGTCTGCGGGCGGCCTTTGCCGGTGATGCGCTGCATCGTAACGATGCCCATCTCGGCGAGCGCGTGCAGATGGCGGTTCAAATTACCGTCGGTAAGATCGCATGCTTCCAGCAATTGCGTGAACGAAAGCCCTTCGGTATTGGCGATGAGCGCGCTGCAGATCGCCAACCGGCCGCGCTCGTGAAAGACTTTGTCCAGGCCGCTGAGCGCGTAGGATGGTTTGGAACTCACCGGCGCACCGTCCGTTCGCGCATGATGCACGCGCCGATCGCGAGCTGCCCGAGTCCGAATCCGCACGGAAGAATCCACCACGCGAGCGCGATCCCGGCCGGTACGAAGAGTAAGCCCATGCCGGCGAGCATAAACGCGGCGGCGATAAACACGACGTTGCGCGGCAGCATCGTCCGCGATGCAAGCAGACCGACGCCGTAACACCCGAACCACACGCCGGGCATGAACGCGTACAAGTTCGCGCGCAGCAGTGCAAAGGAGAGGCTCGCGCCGAGCACGAGCGCAGGAAGGATCGCAAGGCCGACCGTCGCCGTCTGCCAGCGATCGCGCGCGCTGGCATCGTTGACGTACCAGTGCGCTATCGCGCCGTAATTGATCAAGATCGAGGCGGCACAACAGGCGAACCAAATCGCGAAGTAGAGATGACCTTCGTGCGCGTTCGCGACGCGCGGCACGACCGCTAATTGCAAAACGCCGGCCGCCACGGCGAACGCGCCCGACATCGCCGCGGCAAAGCCGGAATAGCCTTTGAACCGCTGGACGTGCCCCAGCCGCTCGCGGACTTCCGCGATATCGGCTAGGGCTCGTTCAAGGTCGGTCATATTAACTTTGTATCAGAAAGTTAGACAGGCGTCTAGCGGACCTGAATGCTGGCCGGATAGAAACGGCCGGACGTGTCCTCCGTGCCTGTTCCAACCAGGCGCTGTCCGACGCGGAAGCGGCTAGCACCCGAGACGACCCACGTGCCGCTGTGATTCTGCGCCGGTTCCCACATCAGGAGCGATCCCGCGCGAACGCGCTGTACGACACCCGTCAGGGTGATGGTGCGCGAAGCGCGCGTTGCCGCGGCGGCATTGCTGTCGTTGTCCGCATCGAATGCGACGCTGCGGCCGTTGACGGTCTGCGGATAGAACTCGCCGCTGCGCGCGATCATGCCAACGCCCGTTACGGTTTGGCCGCGCGAGAAGTCTTCGGCATCCGGCACGTACCAAGAGCCGTAGCCGTGACCGTTTTGGCGGACGATCAGGCGCCCGCTCTGAACGCGATCCACGACGCCGCTCAAGGTTTCGTGATATGCAGACGCGCTGCCGGATAGCGTCAGTTCGCTCGCGTGAAAGACGCCGTTCGGCGTCACGCAGCCGTACGCGCCCAAGAACGTCCCCGACCGGAGCGCAAAGCCGTTTGCGTTTATGCGCGCGCCGCTGTCGACGCGCACGATCGCGCCGTGTCCGTTCTCCGTCGTCACGTTGAGCATGTTTCCGCTCACCCGCGTGATGGTTCCGAAAAAGCTCTCTTGCGTGGGACACGTCGCGGCAGAGGCGTGAGCCGTGCCGGCCAGCGCGCCCGCCGCAGCGAGCGCAGCCGCCGCGAGCAGAGGTGTGAAGCGTTTCATTGATAGGCCTCCAGTGTTTGTAAAGACGGGATACCTTTACAAACGCTCAACCTCGAGCGGACGTCGTCACTTCCTCGCCGGGCTAGAGAGCGCGCCGCCCCTCGATCGCTTTTGCGAGCGTCACCTCATCGGCATAATCCAGATCGCCGCCGATCGGCAGGCCGTATGCAAGCCGGGTGACTGAAACGCCGAGCGGCGTGATCAATCGCGACAAATAGAGCGCAGTCGCTTCACCTTCGGCATTGGGATTGGTCGCGATCACGATTTCGTGAGGATGCTCGGATCCGATCCGATCGACCAGTTCTTTCACGCGCAGTTGCGCCGGGCCGATGCCGTCCATCGGCGAGATCACGCCGCCCAGGACGTGATAGCGTCCTTTGTATGCCGACGTCCGCTCGAGCGCGAAGATATCCTTCGCTTCCGCTACGACGCAAAGCGTGCGCGCATCGCGGCGTTCGTCACTGCAGATCGCGCACGGATCCTCTTCCGTGATCGAAAAGCAGATAGAGCAGAGACGAACGCGATCTTTGACCGCGAGAATCGCTTCCGCCAGTGACTGCGCTTCATTGCGCGGACGGTTGAGCAGATAGAAGACCAAACGCGCAGCCGTTTTCGGGCCGATCGTGGGCAGTTTGGAGAACTCGTTGATCAGGGCTTGGACGGGCCCAGCGATCGAACCCGAAGAGGTCGGCACGCGTTACATCAAGCCGGGAATTTTCATGCCGCCGGTCAGCCGCCCCATGCGGCTCTGCGTCGTCTCCTCGACTTTTGCAAGCGCGTCGTTGAGCGCGACGACCAGCAGATCTTCCAGCGTCTCGACATCGTCCGGATCCACGGCTTCTTTGGAAATCGCCACGCTTTTCACGCGGTGATCGCAGGTCATCTCGACCTTCACGCTTTCGCCCGACGCTACGCCCGTGACCACCGTGGTCGCGAGTTCGTCCTGAGCCTTGGCCATCTCTTGCTGCATCTTGCGCATCTGCGCCATCAACTGCGCTTGGTTCATGCTACTTAATCCGTTCGTTCAAGTAAGAAAAGAGCTCGTCGGGATCTTCTTGCGGCATCGCTTCGGTTACGGCTGCAACCGTTGCGGCAGTCGATGAAGCGGCTGCGCCTTTGCCGCGCGGCGCCGCGGCGCCGTCGACGCGGAAACTCGCTTTGAGATTGGCGCCGAGCACTTCGCTCATCGCCGACTCCACGAGTTTCGCATTATCTTTCATGATGTCGGCCATCAAACTGTTCGGTAGTTTGATGACGACCGCGTTGCCGTCGATCGCTTCGGGAACCGCGCGCGAGAGCTGCGCGCGCAGCGAAGCGCGTTCGCTTTCGACGCGCGTGCGAATCGATTGCCACGCAGCGCGTACTTTCTGGATAGTGACGGCCCCGGCCTCGCTTTTCGCAACCGGCTCAGGCGCAACCACCGGCTCCCGCTCAACCACCGGCTCACGCTCGACAACGGGTTCCGGCACAGCAACTTCACGCCGCCCCCCCTCTTCCAGTGCCGCCACCCTCGAGGCCAGCGCGTCGAGCGTCGTGTCTTCGCTTACGAGCACGTAGCGCAGCAGCGCCGTTTCCAATTCGAGCCGCGGATTGCCCGAAGAACGTGCCGTTGCGAGCGCGTCGCTAAGCAGGCGCAACGCGCGCACGATCTGCGCCTGCGCCAGCTGTTTGGCGCGCAAAACCGCGGTTTGCGCATCCTCCGGCGCCAAATCGCGCGAGAGCAGTTGCGGATCGATGCGCGCGACCAGCAGATTACGGAATTCGCCGATCAAGCTGCGGATCAACACCTGCATATCCGTGCCGGCGTCGCTGGCATCGTCGATCACCCGCAGCAGGGCGTTCGCATCGCGCGCGATGATGCGGTCGATCAGCGAGCCCGCATAATTGCGGCCTGTAGCTCCGAACGCGAGATCGATCGTGGCCGGCGTGATCTCGCCCTCGGCAAACGCCGCCGCCTGCTCCAGCATGGTCAGCGCGTCTCGAAGCCCGCCGTCGGCGCGATACGCGATCGCGGAGAGGGCGCTCTCGCCGATCTGAATCCCTTCCGCGCTCGCGATCTCGCGCATGCGCTCGATCATCACCGGAATGGCGATGCGCCGGAACGCGTACCGCTGACACCGCGAGAGAATCGTGACCGGAAGCTTCTCGGGCTCGGTCGTCGCAAGGATGAAGACGGCGTGGGCAGGCGGCTCCTCCAGCGTCTTCAGAAAGGCGTTCGCGCCTTCTTTGGTGAGCATGTGCGCTTCATCGATGATGTACACTTTCATGCGCATCGTCGACGGCGCAAACTTTACCGCGTCGCGCAGGGCGCGGATCTCGTCGATGCCGCGATTGCTGGCCGCGTCGATCTCGAGCACGTCCAATGCGGTTCCGGAAAGAATCGCACGACAATTCTCGCATGTGTTATCCGGCGTTGCGGTGGGACCGTTCACGCACTCGATGCAGCGCGCGAGAATCTTTGCAGCGGATGTTTTGCCCGAGCCGCGCGGACCTGAAAAAAGATAGGCGTGGGCGAGTTTACCGCCTTCGATGGCGCTGGTCAGCGTGCGGACTACCGCATCTTGGCCGACCAAATCGGCGAAGGTCTTGGGACGCCAGGTACGATACAGGGACACCTGAAGTAGTTACTTTTCCGCGTTTCGGCGCGCCTGCCGGAGGGTATACTCTTCGTGCGGTGCTTCTTTAGAGTTTTACTAAAGGGGTGCACGTGTGTCTGCCATGGCGATGGAACGAGGTAGTGTCGTGAATTTGCGGGCTGCGCTTCGTGAGAAGTTCGGTTTCGAGTCATTTCAACCGGGTCAGGAAGAGGTCGTCAGCCGCGTCGTCGCGGGTCAAGACACGCTCGCGATTTTGGCTACGGGAGCGGGCAAGAGTCTGACCTACCAGTTGCCCGCGTTGCTGCTCCCCGGTACGACCGTCGTCGTGAGTCCGCTGATCGCGCTGATGAAAGATCAGCTCGACATGCTGCGGGAGCTCGGCATCAACGAAGTCGTCGCGCTGAACTCTACGCTTTCGGAAGATCAAGAAGCCGCCGCCATCGAACGCATCCGCGCACGGAACATCAAGATCGTGTTCGTCACGCCGGAGAAGCTGGAAGACGAAACGTTCACGCAGCTGCTGCGCTCGATTGAAGTTCCGCTCTTCGTCGTCGATGAAGCGCACTGCATCAGCCAGTGGGGCCACGATTTCCGGCCGGCGTATCTCGCGCTCGGACACGTCATCGAACGCCTCGGGCATCCGACGGTCCTCGCGCTGACCGCAACCGCGACGCCTGCCGTCCGCGAAGACATTCTGCATCAGCTCGGCATTCCGTCGGTCAAGCCGATCGTCAAGGGATTCGACCGCCCGAACCTGATCTACGACGTCCGCCGCGCGGAAAAAGAATCGGACAAACTTAAAATTTTGAAAAACCTGTTCCTGAGCGACGAGTTGGAAGGAACGGGTATCATCTACACGGCGACGATCAAAAACGCGCTGGAAGTGCAGAAATATCTGCAAGACCACCTGGATATTCCGGCCGCCGTCTATCACTCGAAATTGCAAAAGCAAGACCGTACCTCGGTGCACGAACTGTTCATGGACGAGCACATCCGTGCCGTCGTCGCGACGAATGCGTTCGGCCTAGGCATCGACAAGCCGAACATCCGCTTCGTGGTGCATTACGATCTGCCGGGCTCGGTAGAAGCGTACACGCAGGAGGCCGGCCGCGCAGGCCGCGACGGTTTACCCTCACGCTGCACGCTTATTTACCGCATGAGCGACACGCGCGTGCAGAACTACTTCCTCACGGGCAAATACCCGGACATCGAGGAAGTGCAGAAAGTCTTCGGTACGCTCGAGATTTTCGGCGCTCAAGAAGGCGGCGTCTCGATGACGGATCTTCGCAAAATTCTGCAACTGCCGCTCACCAAACTCAAAGTCATTCTGGCGCTGCTCAAAAAGGGCGGCTTCATCGAAACGATTAGCCGCTCGAAGTACAGCCTTACCGAAGGTGCGCGCAAGAACCGCGATCTCGTGCTGAATCTGGCGAGCTACGAAACGAAGAAATCGTACGATCAGAGCAAGCTCGCGATGATGCTGCAGTACGCGGAAACGACCTCGTGCCGGCGCAAGTTCATCCTGAACTACTTCGGCGAGGACTACGATACCGGGAACTGCGGCGCTTGTGACAACTGCTTGCGCGCAGCGGCCGCTGCGGCACGCCGGCCCGCAACCATGGTGCACGGCGAGGTTACCATCGCGCCGGGCGGCTTTCGCATCACCGACATCGTCTTTCATCCGAAATTCGGACAGGGCACCGTCGAGCGGGCCGAAAAAGACCTGGTCACCGTGCTGTTTCCGAGTGTCGGCTATAAAACGTTGCTCGCCTCCGCGGTGAGCCGTCAAGAAGCCAAAATCGCCTAGCGCGTGAAACGCGCTGCGCTCTGGGCCGCCGTCCCGGCGGCGGCTCTTCTGCTTTGCCTCGGCCCGCTGGGCGCGCAGGTCAATCCGCCTGCGCCGCCCGCGTCACCCAATCCGCCGGCACCGGCGCCGCAAGCGACGGCGCTGCCCTCGCCCGGCCCAAGCATCTCGCCCGCGCCCGCGCTCAGTCCTACGCCCGCGCCGACGCAGCCCCCCATCGCGGTGCAGCCGGCGGCGGCGTTCGTTGCCGTCGGAGCGGAGCAGACGTTGCGGCTCAGTTCCGTGCTGGGGACGATTACCGCGGCGATCGCCAACCCCGCACTTGCCGATGTCGGGGTCGATCAGGCGGCACAAACGATCACCATCACGGGCAAAGCGCCCGGCGCTACCACGCTGACGGTTACCGACCAGCGCGGCGTAAGCGCGAGCATCCCCGTGCGCGTGGCGTACTACGCGGGCACGATTCCGGCGGAAGCCGCTATCCGCATCACCGGCGACCCTGCGAGCCCGGACTTCATCAAAGAACAGGCGTACGCCGAAGCGATGCGCCTGGTGCAGCCGCGCCCGGGCGCACAAGTTGCGGCCTCCATCGACGAGATCCGTTACGACAAACCGCTCGCGCAGGATGATATCGCGTCGGTAACCGTCCCGATCTTGCTTCAGGGCGATCAGTACTTCACCGTTGAGGGCGCAACGCGGGTACGCGTCGAGAACATGGCTGCGCCTAAGATCATGCCGGACTCACTGATGGTGAGCGATTTCCCGGAGAAGCTCACCGAAAACGGCGTGCTCTTCGCACAGGATCTGCAGCACTCGCAGCCGTCGCGCTTTTTGTACTTCCATTACAATCCGCCCGGGCAACCGGACCGGCGCATCGTGCTGCGCGCGCAAAATCTCTCCCCCGAACCGGCGATCGTGCAATTCATCACCGGCGCGGGCGGACCCGATCCGAACGAAATGCTCACGGGCCACGAAGCGACGCTCCGTTTCTTGCAGCACTTGGTGCAGAACGAGGGCCGCGTGCTCGTGATTCCGGGAAGCACGGCGATCAATCTGGCGGAGCAGCCGCTGCCTGCGAAAAACGTCGTCGCCAGCTTGCTGCAACTGCGTGTGCTGAACGGCAGCACCGTACACTTGACGCTGTTCGCGCAAGACGCGACTTCGCCGCCGGACGAATCGCTCGCGAGCACCGAGCTGCTTTCCGGCGACCACCCGCACGCGCGCGGCGTCTACAAAATTCCGGAGTTCCACTACAGCGCGCTGTGGAATACGACGGATCCGTATTTGGAATTGCCCATCGGTCAAATTCCGCTGCCGAATCTGATGCAAGGCGAAGCGCTCGCCGGCGACTACGGCGTGCTGCAATCGTTCGTGATCAAAGTGCAGAACCCGACGGCGGCGCCGCAGCCGATCGCCATCTACGAAAACCCGCGCGGCGGGCGCGCTACCGGCACGTATCTGATCGACGGAGTGCTCATTCAATCGCATCAAGTACCGCCGTTCTCGCGGTACAAGGTGCGGCAGTACGTGGTTCCGGCACACGGCTTCGTGCGCGTCGCGATTCAAACGATACCGGACAGCGGTTCGAGCTATCCGCTGCGCTTAGTCTTCGCGCCCGACGACGGCAGCGTCGCCCCCGGCGCACCGGGTTCACCGATCTACTAAAGGTCCTACGTGCCGGCTGCGTACAATTCGCGCATGCGCGCCGCCGCAGTATGCCACGCATAGCGCTTCGTCGCAACTTGCCGCGCCGCGTCGGCGCGCGACCGCGACTCCGCCGCATTCTGAAGCAATTTGCCGATTTCGCCTGCCCAAGCGCTGTCGTCATCGGCACAGATCGCCGGCGCGGCGCCGTTCACGACTTCGGGCAACGATGCGCGATCCGAAACGATCAGCGGCGCACCTGCGCACAGTGCCTGCGCCGCGGCGTATCCGAAGCCTTCGTACCGCGACGGGACCGCAACCAGCGCGCAGCGCGCGTACAGCTGCAACAGTTCGGATCGCGGAACGTAGCCGCGGAATTCCACGCGATCCGCAACGCCGGCATCGCGCGCAAAACGCTCGCACTCCTCGCGGTAGGGCGTGAACGGGCCCACCGAAACGAGCCGCACACCCGGCAAAGCGGGAAGCGCGCGAATCAGCACTTCGAGATTCTTGCGCCGCTCCACGGTGCCCGGCACGAGAATCAGCGGCTCTTCCGACGGTGCGCGCACGATGCTGCAGAAGTCTTGCGCGACGCCCGGATACACGACGTGAACGCGTTCCTGCGGGACGTCGATCGCGTTCAGCAGCTCGTCGCGCGAGAATGCCGAATCGACGACAATTGCGCGGGCCGCGCGATAACGCGCGACGGAGAATGCGCCGAAGTAGTATCGCGCATACGCACGCGTATGGCGTTGCACTTTGAGCCATGCAACGTCGTGCACGGTTACAATGGCGGGCATGCGCAGACGCAGCGGCATCGTTCCCGACAGGCAGTGCAGCAACTGTGCGCCGCTGGCGCGCGCGGCACGCGGCAGCAGGATCTGATCCCAAAGCACTCGGCGATCGAATCGCCACGGATCCAAGCGCGGCTCGCAGAGTTCTACGATGGATTCGCCTTGCGCTTGCAGGGCGCCGGCGAGACCGCGCGCATACTCGCCGATGCCCGTCGCCGTTCCCAGCGCGAGCTGCATGTCCAGCGCGACGCTCATTTCAGAAGGTTGTCGAGTGTGGCGAGCGGATGCGAATGCGGGTCGTAGCTGCGGCTGCGCTCGGCGTAGCGCTGCGCCGCCGCTCGGTTTCCAAGTTTGAACTCGGCCATTCCCGCGCCCGCATACGCATCCGCGCTCGCCGGATCTACGGCAACGGCGCGTACGAAATACGTTCGCGCGGGCGCGTACTCGTGCAGATCGTACGACTGGAATCCGGCGGCAATGAGGTACTTTGCCGAGAGCGGCGAGAGGGAAACGGCTTGCAGGTAATGCTGCATCGCGAGCGCCGGTCGCGCGGTCTTCGAGGCCAGCACGCCGAGGCGCCAATACGCTTCGGCGAGCGCGTCGGGGTGCGTAGCAGTGCGCTGTAAACGCTGCACGAATAAATCTTGCACCCGATAGGCCCGTGCCGGATCGCGCTTCGCGAGATCGTCGACTTCGTCGCCGATTGCGAACACATCATCGGCCGCAATAAAATAGCGCTGCGCCAGCGCATGATCGCCGCGCGCTCGCGCGATCCGTCCCAACAGATCCGCACGCGCCGAAGACGGCGGCAGGCGGAACGCTTCGTTTTGCGCCGCGGCCACGTCGCCGCGATCGAATTCGGCGCGCGCAATCATCATGTGCACGTACGGCGCGGGCGCGATGCGGTCGATCTGCCGGTAGACGCGCAAACCGGCGGCGGCGGGAATCTGCGCGGGGAGCGAATGCCTTGTGCCGGCGGACGAAAAGATCGCATCGGAGCCGTACTGCACGTAGCCGAGCGCGGCAACCAGCAACGCTACGGCCGCCGCCAAGATCGCGTAAACGCCGGCACGGCGCCGGGCTTCGATCAGAATTTCACCGTGAAGTTCAGATCGGTGCGGGTCTGCGTGAGGTTGAAATTTTGCGCCAGACCATCTTGATAGCGGTACAGGCGCGTCGAAAGCGTGATCGCGCTCGAATTGGGCAGCTGGTATGTCACGTTGCCCAGATATGTATCCTTACGCGCGTCGAGTCCTTGCACGAGCGCTCCGTAATCGCCTTGATAATGCGAGGTATCGTATTGAAGACCCAGCGTGACGCGCTGCGTGAGCGGCACGGCGACCTTCGCATCGACCGCGTGTTTCACGAGCGCGGTGACGCCGGGATACTGCAGCATGGCGTTCTCCGGCACGCCCGCCGCGCCGTGCGCGGTCGCATCGAATGATTCTTCCGGATCGAGCGGCACGTACGGGAAGATTTGCGCATCGCCGTTGGAGAGTTGCTCCACGCTGCCGGAGATCTGCAGATTCAGGTTACGATCGCCGGTGCGCACGGTGAAATCGGTTCCCGCTACGACGCTTTGCGCTTTTGATTCGTGCAGGTACGGGCACGCCGAGCCTTCATCCACCGTTCCGCATAGCTGCACCGCGCGGACCGCGTCGGTATGCGAGCTTTGCGTCTGCGATCCGCTTACGATGCCCGAGAAGTGCACGCCGCCGACGCGGACGGGAATTTTTACGTTCGCGGTCATCGCCTTGAGTGCCGGCGCGTACGGCGCGTACGCGCCGAAACGGACTTGCGGCACGTTCGCAGGGATGGCGATCGGTCCGGCAATTTCCGCTTGCGGGACGGCGTATCGCTCGGGCAAAGCCGATGCTGCCGCAAGCGGCGCTTGCGTCGCGGGCGACGGAATGTATGCGGTAAGCGGCGGAGCGGTGAACGTGCGCATCGGTGCGATGCCGTTCAAATTTACATGGCCCGGTTGGTACACGCGCGCAGGCAGCGGCGCCGGCGCGAACGCGATGTTGAAGAGGGCTTGTGAGATGAACGAGAGCTCGCGGCCGGGCGCGTAGAGCGGCGCAAGCAGCGGCGCGAGAAGCGATTCAGATTGCGGATTGAAGACGCGCGCGATTTCCAGGTGCGCGGAGGGAACCGGCGAGGCGGCCGCGCGCATGCCGCAACACAGCGCTGCAACGAGCACTGCGAGAGCTGCGACGCGAGGCAACCGGACCATACCTCCTCCATACCCGCGAGCAAGGGCACTTTCTACTATCGGCCATTTGCCGGGAGGGTTTCATACGCCGGCGGCTGCTCAGGTCCCCAGGGCGATGTAGCGCCGGGCGATGAGCAATGCGGCGTAATCATCGATGGGTCTTGGGGGCAGCTGCAGGCCCAAAGGAATCAGCCGCCGCCACCCTCGAGGCGGGTTCTCCTCAAAGTATAGCGCCCGGGCGCGGTAGGTTGTATCGGTTTCGTCGATGATATGGATCGGAACGCCTACGGTCTCCAAGCGCGATGCCAAGACCGCGGCATTGGTGCCGCCTCCGAGCGCGACCGCGCGGATCGGGTGCAGCGCGAGCAGGGGCTTCAAGCGCTCCAGCAGCGTCTCGATGGGCTCGATTCCCAGCGCGGCGGCCGGCGAATCCGCGTCCAGCACGATCGCGTAGCCGACCTTGCGCGTCCCGGGGTCGATGCCCAGGACCGCGCCCATCATTCCGAAGGCGCCTTCTGCAGCGTCACGGCCACCGGCACGAAGAACGTGTGCGGATAGATGTCGGCCGCGGCAAAAGCCGTCATGATATAGGTGCCGCCGCCTGACGCGAGCATTTTCCGCATCTCGGTGAGATTCGGCATCATCTGCAGCGGCCGCACGTTGGCCGAGAACTGCTCGGGCATGCCGAACTGCACGTACATCTGACGCGGCACCCACGTGCCGAGCAGTTGGGTGAGCGCGAGGTCCGCGCTCGCGTTTTTGCCGCCCGGAATGGAGATCGACGCGATGGGGCGGCCGCCTTGAACCAGCAAGCGATCGGGCACCGGCGTGATGCCGAAATGGATGGAATCGCCGATGTACAGATTCTGATCCGCGGTCGCGATCAGCAGCACGTCGCTCTGCGCCACCCACGCCTGCATCTGCGGACTGTCGGAAAGCGCGCCCAGCATCTTCTGCACGTTGGAGGGCGGCACGAATTTTTTGAGATCGAACGGTGGCCGCGCGTATTGGCGATTCACTTGCGTAACGGTTTGCGAATAAAAATTTTGCACGATGTCTTTTCGCAAGCCCGCCGGGGAGTTTACGGGAATGCGTCCGACCTGCGTGCTCATGAGCTGATCGACGTTGACGACGAGCTGCGCGTTATTGACCTTCTGCTCGAGCTCGCGCGCGTGCGCCTGCGCTTTTTCGATCTCCGCGTTGATTTCGTTCAGGCGGAAGAACGCCGTCTGGACTTGATTCGAGGCGAAGATCGCGACGAGCGTGATCACCAGCGCGATCAGCATGCCTGTCCCGACGGCGATGATCGTCGACGTATAGCGGGGGCGGATGTTGAAGATCGTCAGACGCTTGCGTCCTACTTGATGACCGACGCGATCGCCGATGTACGCAATGATGCCCGCAATCACCGTGATGAGGATCACGATGCCGACGCCGCGCAAGAAGCCTGCAATATCGTGCATCAGACCATCGCCGCCCGGTAGAGGCGGCGTCCGCCGATGATCGTGAAGATGATGTTCGGCATCCACGCGGCGAGCGCCGCAAGCGGCAAGAATGCCTCGCCTGCGTACGAGAACACCGTCTGCACGATGTAATAGATGAATACGATCAGCACGGCCAGACCGAAGCCCACGCTCATATTCGGGCCGCCGCGGTGCGAGCGGATGCCGAACGGAATCGCGAGCAGCGTGAAGACGAAACACGCGAAAGGCGTGGCCAGTTTTTCCTGGTAGGCCATCGTGTACTTCCGCAGCTCTCCCGCGCTCAGCTGTCCCGAGCGGATGATCTGGGCGATTTGGGAACGGCTCATGTTCTCCGGATTGTTGTTCGCAGCGCGCTTTGCGATATCGGTTGGCCGCTCTCCCAACTCGACCTGCAACGTGCTGATGTTCGAGGTCGTGACGCCGCTGCCGTTCGACTGGAACCGGTAGATGCGCGCGCCTTCCAAGATCCACTTCTCCGCTTGAAAGACTGCCTGCTGCGCGAACACGATTTGAATCGGGTTGCCGCCGCGATCGTATTGAATGAGCGTGACGCCGAGCAGCGATTGGCAATTCTGCGTGCACGCCTTCGCGAACGTGGTTTGGCTGCCGCCGCCCGGCAGCGGCGCCGAGACGTTCAAGTCGCTTGCGAACGCGCTCGTCTTGTTAATGACCGTATTCTGGATAATGGTGAACTGCGTTTGCGCGTAAGGCACGACTGCTTCTTGCAGCACGAGCGTCACGAACGAGAGCGCGAAGCCCACGGCGAGCACCGGGGCGACGATGCGCAGGAACGTGACGCCGCCCGCTTTCATTGCCGTGATCTCACTCTCGCCCGAGAGCCGCTGCATGGCCAGCAGCGTCCCGAGCAGCAGCGCCATCGGAATCGTCAGCACCACCATCGCCGGCAACTGCCACAAAAAGACGTCGATGGCCGCCCAAAGCGGTGCGTGCGTCTCGGAGACCAAGCGGCCGATGTTGATGATCTGCGTAGCCGCGAAGATCAGCGTGAACGCCGAGAGACCGAAGAGAAACGGACCGACCAGCTCCGCGAGCATGTACCGGTCCAAAATCTTGATGCCCGAAAGTTTCAAAGGCGGAAGCTTTCGCCCAGATAGAATTTGCGCGCGATCGGACTTTCGAGCACGTCGTGCGCGGTTCCGGAGACCTCGATTTTACCGTTGTTCAAAATATACGCGCGATCCACGATCGCCAGCGTTTCGCGCACCTGGTGATCCGTAATGAGCACGCCCAGGCCGCGGTCGCGCAGTTGGCGGATCATCGCTTGAATGTCGGAGACGGCGATCGGATCGATGCCGGTGAACGGCTCGTCCAGCAGCAGGAAGGCTGGCTCCGTGGCGATCGCGCGCGCGATCTCCACGCGCCGGCGCTCGCCGCCCGAGAGACTGTCGCCGCGCGCATCGATGAATTTGAGCAGCCCGAATTCCTCGAGCAGCGGCGGGAGGCGCTCTTCTTGTTCTTCGCGCGGCACGCCGTGCATCTCCCAGATCAAGCGGATGTTGTCGCCCACCGAAAGCTTGCGGAAGATCGAGTTCTCCTGCGCGAGATAGCCCAGGCCGCGCCGCGAGCGCATATACATGGGCGACGCCGTAAGATCGATCTCGCCGTTCTGCGTCTCGAGCAGAACCGTGCCGCCGTCCGGTTTCACTAAACCGACTACCATGTAGAACGTCGTGGTCTTGCCCGCGCCGTTCGGCCCCAGCAACCCGACGATCTCGCCGGTGCGCACTTCCGCGCTCACGCCGTTCACCACGGCGCGTTCGCCGTAACGCTTGACCAAACCGCGCAATTTTATCTCGTGTGGCGCGCGCATCGCTATTTCATCACCATATTCGTAAGCTTCACGTCCGACGTGAACGTGTTTCCGGTCAACACCTGTTGCTGGCCGCCCTGCATCCCCGTAATCCGCACGTTGCCCTCGCCGTGCAGCAAACTCGTCTGCTGATCGTAGGTCAGGCGATCGCACGTGAGCGTCATGCCGCTGCCGGTCGTCGCGCGCACGCCGCCGGTCATGACGACGTCGCGGTGCTTCTCGTCGATCCGCGCGATGGGCGCGTGCGCGACCAGCGTCGTGCCGTCTTTGCCGTAGAACGTTACCGCGGCTTGCTGAAATGTTGCTTGGCCGACGCTCTGCGTGGAGCGGCTCGTCAGCGATTTTGCAACGAGCTGATACTCCTTGCGGTTCCCCGTCTGCTGCGTGATCGTGACCGGATTCCCAGGCCCGCTGTATCCGGTGATCTTCAGCGGCGGCAGCGAGGAGGGCCCTATGGAAGGCGTCGGCGTCGCCTGCGCGCCGTGCTGCGGCTGCGGATTGCAGCCGGCCGCCAATGCGAGCAACGCCAGCGCCGCGATCGCGCGCCGCCTCATTCCGCCTCTCCGAGCCCGTCCACGGCGGCAACCAGTGCAAGCGCCATCGACGGAAGCCATAATCCGAATATCACCACACTCACCGTATCGATAAGGCCTTGCACCCACGTTCCCGCAAGTCCCGCTGCAATCGCCAGCGCCAGCGTCGCATTGGCGGGTTTCGCCGCGCGGAAGCGCTCGTAGAACGCCGATCCGAAGCGCCACCACACCGCTAAAGTCGCCGCAAGCCCGAGCAGCCCGGTCTCGGCGAAGATCGTCAGCAGAAAGCTGTGCGCGTGGAACGCCTGCGCATCGCCGTCGGGCAGGCGCACGAGCGGATAGATGCGCGCGAAATCGAACGGGCCGACGCCGGTGAGCGGAAAGCGCCGCACGATCTCCACGCCGGCCTGCCAGATCGAAAGGCGCGTGTAGTTCTCCGCGGGATTGTGATGCGCGTTAAAGACGACCAGCACAGCCGCAAGGCCGGCCAGCAAAAACAGCGGTGCATAGCGCCGCCGCACGCGCCCGCTCATGAACGCGTAGAACGCGATCGCGGCCGCCAGTCCCATCCAGCCCGCGCGCGAAAATGTCAGGACGAACGCCGCGGCGCCAAGCGCGAGCGCCGACCATGCCGTTATCCGCAGCGCTCGCTCGCGCGTGATGCGCGCAACGGCAAACGCAATCGGCAGAAAGATGATCAGGTAGCCCGCAAGTTCTCCCGGAAGAATGAACGTACCGATCGCGCGCCCGTGCCCGATGGCGTATTGATTCGCCGGAATGCGTGCGGCAACCATGACGATCGCGGCGAGCGAAGCGAGCCCGCCCGAGACCATGTAACTCCAATAAATCGCGCGCGCGACGCCGGGTTCGCGATAATAGCGCATGAGCGTCAGATGCCAGATCACGCCGAGTCCGAAGATGCCGTTGAAGAGCATGCCTGCCGTGGGATCGAAGCCGAGCAATCCGGCGATCACGACCGCAGCGAACCACGCGAGCAGCGGCGCGAGCGTGGGCGGCTTTTGAATGGGCGGACGCAGCAGCAGCACTGTCGCGTAGATTGCAAACAGCGCCATAAGCGCGAGCAGCGCGATCGCGAACCATGCCGGCACGAGTGAGACGCCGGGAATCGTCACGGCGGTGAGCGTGATGAACGGCGGAAAGAGCGGCACCACGAAATAGGTGACCGCGAAAGCGGCGGGCAGCAGCCGCTTCACGCGCGCGCTCCCGCGAGCATTTCGATTTGGCGCGCGATCGCCGCGGCGCCGCCGGGCGGCCCCATCCGATCGCGCCCGATGGTTCCCATGCGCGCGCGGCGCGGTGCATCGTGGAGCAACGCTTCCACGGCCTGCGCGGCATCGTGTACGCCGCCCCCGGCAATGAGCAGCGCGCCGCCCAGCAATCCCGCTTGGCGCGCGCGATACCACGCGCGTTTTCCGCCGCTCGATGGTTCGTAGGCGACGACCGGAATGCCGGCCGCAGCCGCCGCTTCATTCGCGGTACCGGCTTGACCCAACACGAGCTGCGCCCCGTTCAGCATCGAACCGAGCGGACCGCGCCAGGCGCGCACGATTTCGCGCTCGCCGATGAACAGCGAGAACGGCTGCAGCGCGTCGTCGCGTTCGTCCACACGCCATCCGGCAGCGCGCAAGGTTTGCGCCATGTGCTGCGGATCCAACGCCGGCGCAACGGAAAGCATCGCGCCAAGATGCGCGAAGCGCGAACCAAGTTCGCGCACGATGGCGCAGAGCGCGGCGGCATCTGCATACGCCGCTTCGCGGCTTCCGGGGAAGATCGCCAGACGCGGCGCGAACGGCGTATCGATTGCCGGAGCAGCACCGCTGTATAAATCGACAATCACGTTTGCCGCCCGCGCGTCGATGCCGTGCGCGCGCAACGAGGCCGCAGTCGCTTCATCGCGCACGAACACGCGCTGCGATTTCGCGATGAAACGCCGCTCCACCGGACCGTATTTCGCATGATGCACGCTCTTGGCCGTGCCGACGAAGATCGTCGCTCGCGCACGCGCCTGCAGGGTCATGATCAGCGCGAACACGTCGCCGACGGCCACGGCCGCGTCGTACGCACCGCGCGAGCTTCGAAGAAACTTCAGCTGCGCGAGCGTGTGCGCGATCAGGCCCGACGAAACGTCGCGCGCGATGTTGCGGACGTTACCCATCGCAATGAGACCGCCGCTCGGCATACCTTTGCGCGGGCCGACGTCATGCAAAGTCCCACCGCTGCCGTGCGCGCCGCCGACCAGCGCGAGATGGTCGCACGTGACGCCGCGCGTTTCGCCGGCAATGCGCGCGGCGATGGCGATCTCGCCGTGGCCGTTGGAAACGAAGAGCGCGCGGCTCACGATTCCAACAACGGCAACAGCGCGAAATCCGCGATGCTCCAGCGATCGCCCGCGCGCTCGAGCTGCGTGCGCGAGACGTATTTGCCGTACGGGCCCGCGTGCACGATCGGCACGTTGCCTACGCGCTCGGGCACGTGCAGGGTATCGTGGCTGTGGCCGCCGAGCAGCAGATCGATGCGCGGTACGGCCGCCGCCAGTTTGCGATCCAGCGACAAACCGAGGTGCGAAAGCACGACGAGCGGCTCGTCTTGCGGGATCTCTGCGGACAATTCGCGCACCGTTTCGAACGGATCGAGGAAACGCCAGCCGAAAACGCGCTCCCACGGACTGCCCACGGGATATTGCATGATCAGCAACCCGATCAGGTGCACGCGCGTTCCGCCGTACGGTATCACCAGCGATCGCCGGAACGGCAGCTCGCGGTTCTTCGTGTCGACGAGATTCGAACAAACGAACGGATGACGCATCTGCGCGGCGCGTGCACGCACAAAGCCGAACAAGTAGTGGAACTCGCGGTTGCCCATTGCTTGCGCGTCGTACCCCGCCGCATCGATCTCGCCCAGGATCGGCTCGCGGCGGTGATACACGGTTTGACTGCCGCGCAGCGAATCGCCGCAATCGAACAGCAGCCCCGGTGCAGCTTTCCGCAGCTCGCGCAGCCGCGGAACGAATCCGCGGTGGTCGTGCAAATCCGATGTGTGATAGATCAGCACGGGACTCGCTCCTTGGCAAGCTGCACCGCGAACCCGGCGATTTTTTCCAGCGCGTCCGGCGGACCGAGTGCCTCGCGAAGTGCCGCAAACTCTTCGTATTGGCGTTGCGGTTCGGCGAGCACCGCGTCCATCGCTTGCGCAAGCGCATGCGGCGTCGCGGCATCTTGTAAGAGCTCAGGAACGACTTCGCGATCCAGGACCAGATTCGGAAGCGTCACGTATTTTCCGGAATAGACGCGGCGCGCGTGTTGCACCAGCGCAGGGCTGATGATGTACAGCGCGACCGCCGGCACGCCGGAGAGGGCGCATTCCAGCACCGCTGTTCCCGATGCAACCCACGCCGCATCCGCATCCGCGATCGCCGGCAGCGTCCCGCGCGCGAACGTCACGTCGCCCACGCCTTCGCGCTGCGCGCACTCGCGCAGAAACGCCTCGCCGCGATCGTCCGCAGCGCCAATCACGCCGCGCAGCTGCGGCCGGCGCGCTCGCAGTTCGCGAAACGCCGCGAACAGCGCGGGGGCGTGATAACGCAGTTCGCCGCGGCGGCTTCCCGGCAGCAGCGCGACCGTTCCGCCGGCGGCGGGGGGCGTGGGACGCGCAGCGCGCATCGTGTACTGCGATGCAAGCGGATGGCCGAAGTAGGCGATGGGCAAATCGTGCGAACGGTAGAAATCGCGTTGGTGCGCGAACGCGGTAAGCGGCATCGCAACGGCGCTTACATCGCGTGCGGTACGCTCGCGGTCCAGCCAGGTCGCCGGTGGAAAGATGTCGAGAATCGGGCCTTTATAGCCGATCGCGCGCAAACGCTTCGCAAGCCGCACGTTGAACGCGCCGAAGTCCACCAAAATAACGATGTCGGGTTTGCTGCGAACGATATGGCCCGCAGTGACGAACATCGTGAGCAGCAGTTTTGGAATGCGCGGAATCGCGGCGAGGGGACCCATGCTGGCCCAGCCGCTGTGGTCGCGCCATAATGCGACACCGGCGTCGCGCATGCGCGCGGCGCCGATGCCTTCAAACTCCGCTTGCGGATCGATGCCGCGGATCGCCTGCGCGATCAGCGTCGCCGCCAGCTCACCCGACGCTTCCCCGGACGATAAAAAATACCGCATTCACTTCAGCAGAATGCCGCGCTGGGAATCACCTTCCAGAAACTCGAGAATGTGCCGGCCGGATTCGGTGGAAACCTCGGCCTTCATCGCCTCGATCGCTTCGGAGAGTTTGAGCTTCGAGCCGTTCAGCAGTTTGTAGAACTTTTTGATCTCCGCGCGCTCTTCTTCGCTGAAGTTCGCGCGCCGCAAGCCCACGCTGTTCAACCCGTAGGGCGTGGCCGGGTTGCCTTCCACCAAAAAGAACGGCGGCACGTCGCGCGTCACTTTGGAGTCGCCGCCCACGAACGCATAGCGTCCGACGCGCGTGAATTGATGCAGACCGGCCATGCCGCCGATGAGCGCGTTGTCCTCGATGACGCAGTGTCCCGCAAGCTGCGCGAGATTGCTCATCGTGATGCCGTTGCCCAAAATGCAGTTGTGCGCGACGTGCGTGTACGCAAGCAGCAGACAATCGTCGCCTACGGCGGTAACTTGATCCTCGCCGGTGGCGCGCTGGATCGAAACGTATTCGCGGATGATCGTGCGGCTGCCGATGCGCGTGTACGCGCGCTCGCCGACGTATTTTTTATCCTGCGAGGCGGCGCCGATCGTGGCGAACGGATAGATCTGGCAGTCTTCGCCGATGCTCGTCCAGCCGTTCACGACCACGTGCGCTTGCAGCACCGTGCCGCGCCCGACGCTCACATTCTCGCCGACAATGCAATACGGCCCAATCTCGACGCCCCGATCCAATTTTGCATTGGGATGAACGATTGCGGTGGGGTGGATCATCAGGCGTGCAGTACCGTTGCGTCGAACCCGAACAAACGCGGATCGGAGGCGATCGAGAACATGAGTTCTGCGGAAACGACGAACTGATCGTCGACGCGCCCTTCCGCGTGAACCCAGCCGATGTTGCGCTTGTGCTTGGTCAGCGTGACGTCCATCACGAACTTATCGCCCGGCACGACGGGACGGCGGAATTTCGCCGCGTCGATTCCCGCCAAATACGGCGTTTTTCGCGAGAATTCGCCCGGTTCGAGCACGACGCAGCCGCCCAGCTGCGCGAGCGCTTCGATCATGTACACGCCCGGCAGCAGCGGATTGCCCGGAAAATGTCCGGTAAACACCGGCTCGTTGTTCGTAATGTTCTTATAGCCGATCGCGCGGACGCCGGGTTCGAGCGACGTGATGCGATCGACCAGCAAAATCGGATAGCGATGCGGCAGAATCTCCATGATCTGCCGGATGTCGAGTTCAGCCAATTATTGTACTTTCGCCGAAGGCAGCGCCGAGCCGAATTGCCGGCGCAGCTCGTTCGTCGCGATGCAGTGCAATTTATGTCCGCTCTTGATCGCGACGATCTCGCATTGCGGATAAGCGCCGAGCAGCGCGAAGTCGCCCAGCAGGTCGAGGACTTTGTGGCGCACCGGCTCGTTCTCCCAGCGCATCTCTTGCATCGGGCCGTCCGGCGCGAAGACCAGCGCGTTTTCCAGCGTGCCGCCTTTGGCAAGACCGCGCTCGAGCAACGCTTCCACTTCGTGCAAATAGCCGAACGTGCGCGCGGAGGCGATCTCCTCGCGGAACAGCTCGGGCGTCATCTCGCCGTCGAAATACTGCGTGCCGATCGGCGGCGCGAAATCGGCGATGAACCGTACGCGGAAGTGCGCGGAAGGAAGCACGATAACCGATCGATCTCCGTCGCGCACGAATGAAGGGGCAACGGGGACGAAACTGTCGCGCACTTCGTTCTGCGGCGCAACGCCGGCGCGCTCGATCGCGTCCACGAACAGCTTCGCGCTGCCGTCGGCAACCGGAATCTCCGGACCCTCGACCCGGATCTCGGCGTTGCTTACGCCCATGCCGAACAGCGCCGCAAGCACATGTTCGACGGTCGAAATCGTCACGCCGTTGCGTCCGAGCACCGTGGCGCGCGCCGTTTCCACGACGTATTCGGCAAGCGCGGGAATTTCGACGCCGCCGGCAACGAAGCGCAGCCCCGCATTGGGCGGGGCCGGCAGGACGTCGATGCGGCAAGGCGCGCCGGTGTGCAGACCGACGCCTTCAAAGACGAAGCGGTCGCGCAGTGTAGTTTGATAGCTCATGCGATCCGGAGGGCCGCGTTACTCGCCGTGCGTTTTTTCCAAGGCGTCGACACGGGCAACCAGCTTAGGCAGGTTGCGAACCATGACCTCTCGCCGGAGTTCGTCCTTGTGCGGACGCGCCGGGCGCCCGCTCACGAACGCGTCGTCGGGCACGTCGCCCCACACGGCGCTGCCCGCGCCGATCTTCGCGCGAGATCCGATTGTGATATGGCCTTTGAATCCGGCCTGTCCGCCGACCAGCACATAGTCGCCCAGAACCGTGCTCCCGGCAAGGCCGGTTTGTGCCGCGATCCCCGTGTTGCGGCCGATCCGGCAGTTGTGGCCTATCTGGCAAAGGTTGTCGATCTTCGTGCCGTCGCCGATCTGCGTGCTGCCCGTCTGAGCGCGATCGACGCACGTGTTCGCGCCGATCTCCACGTCGTGACCGAGCACGACGTTGCCGACTTGCGGAATGCGCTCGAAGTGTCCGTCGATGAAGACGTAGCCGAAGCCCTCGCTTCCGATCGTCGCGCCCGGATGCAAAATCGCGCGATCGCCGACGACGGAACCGTCCATGATCCGGACCTGCGGCATGATGAGCGCGTCGGTGCCGATCTGCGCGCCTTCGCCGATGTACGCGCTGGCTTCAATCGTCGCATTCTCACCGATGCGCGCGTGCGCGCATACGACGACGTGCGGGCCGATATACGCGTGCGGGCCGATCTCGGCGCTTTCGTCTATCCACGCGCTGGGATGGCGGTACGGGCCGCGGCGGCGCGGACGATCGAACGCGCGCAGCAGCTGCATGAGCGCGATGCGCGCGCTCGGGACGACGATAAGGGCTTTGCGCTGCTCCGCATCGCTTTCCACCAACGCTTCGTCCACGAGGACCGCGCCGGCGTTCGATTTGAGCGCGGCTTGCAGATACGCCGGCGTGGTTGCAAACGTCAGCGCGTCGGGGCCCGCCTCGTCGATCGCGGCAATGCGGGCGATCGGCAGCGCACCATCGCCTGCGGCTTTGCCGCCGACGCGTTCGGCTAGATCCGCAAGCGTGCCGAGCATGTTACGGCGAGGGCGAGGGCGATGCCGTTTCGGTGATGCCGAGCGATTTCTCGACGTCGGGAGTAATGTCGGTGCCGCCGTACGTCACGAACTCTTTGGTGACGACCAGTTTGAGGTTCTTCTGCTGCGCCACTTTGCTTGCCGCGTCGCGGATTTGCTGCACGAGCTGCTGCGAGAGCCGCGAATACTTCGCTTGCAGCTGCTGCACTTGCTGCGCCTTTTGCGCCTGCGAACCCCTACCGCCTTCGATGCCGCGCTCGTCCGAAAGCAGCTGATTCTGCACCGTTTGGTATTGCGGCCAGTTCGCGGCCAGTCGCTGCACGTCGATGAGACCGATGGACGTGTTTTGCCCCGAGCATCCGGCCAGGGCTGCGGCCGCAACCGCGGCGAGGATCATGTTGCTCTTTTTCACTGATGTAAACTCTCGATATCCTTTTCAACGTCGTCCGTGAGATCGATGCCGCCGCCGGCGCCCTCGATGTTCATGAACACGACTTGCAATCCGCGCTTTGCCGCCACCGTCCCGGCGTCGCGTTTGATCTGATCGACCATTTTGTTGTAGAGATCGTCGCGCTGCTTCTGCAATTGCGCGAGTTCTTTGCTGGCAGAGACGCTCGCCGTGCCGTCGGCGCTCTGCAGCGCCTGATACTGCGCGTCCAGATCGGCTTTCGTCGACTGATACTGCTGTATCGTCTTCTGGGCGTCCGCTTTAAAGGCGTCCTTGTACTGCCGATCGATTTGCGCGAGTTTGTCGCGCGTAGCCGCCGGCAGATTCGAAGGGATCGCTTGCGGCTGCAGGCCTTGCATCTGCGAGGCGACTTGCTGTGAAACCTCGTTGTGACGTGAAGCCAGCTTCGACCGCGTCGCGTCGTGGATCTTCTGCGCCTGCGCGGTAATCTGCGCGCGCGTCTGCTCTTGCAGCTGCTTCTGATAATCCGCGAGCGCCTTTTGATCTTTCTCGCGCTGCGCTGCCACAATCGCCGCCTCGTTCTTGTCGAGCCCGGCGAGCTGATCGCGGTATTGTTTGCGCTGGGCGTCCGGAAGCGCGAGGCTGTTAAGCTTCATCCGCAGATCCAAACGCTTGGAAGCGTCTTGCTGCGAGAGTTCCAGCGAAAGCTGCGATTCTTTCTCTTGCAACTGCGTGGCCCGTTGCCGGTACTCGCGATCGGCGCGGTCGCTCAGCTGTTTGCTGATCTGCTGCACCGCCGCGTTGTCTTGCGCGATCACGCCTTGCTGGTAGGCGTTAAAATCGGCATTGGCTTGCGCGGCGACTTGCTGCGCTTGCGCGGACGAAACGTTCTGCATCTGCTGCACCGGCTGACTGCCGTTGGTGCCCGCGCCCGCGGCGCCCAGTGCGGCCCGTATAGCGGCTTGTTCGCGCTGCGCGTAGTCTTGCTGTTTTTGGCGCAGGATGCCGTTCGCGCGATCCTGCGCTTGCTGCAGCTCGCGGTTGAGTTCTTTGGTCTGCTGCGCTATTTGAGCCTGCGTGCGCGGAACCGCGTTCGGCCCCAGCGACTTCAGACCCAGGCCGTCGATGGCGTCCTGGATCTGCGATAGCTGCGGATAGAGCGGGTGCTTCTTGAGCACGTCCGTGACGCGCACGTAACCGATGCCGCGAACCTTCGGATCGTCGGCGCTCGGCTGGTGCGCGCAGCCGGCGACGGCGAGCGCGGCAAACGCGAGCACGGCCAGTTTACTTGAGCGCATTTTGGACATCCGACGTGATGTCCGTACCCCCATAGATGACGTCCGAGCGATCGACGATGAGAATCAGACCCTTTTGCGAGGCGACTTTGGAGATCGCGTCGCGCGTCTGCTGAACCAGCGGATCGAGCAGTTTGTGCTGCTGATCGCTCAGCGATTTTTGGTAGCTCTGGAAGATCTGCTGCTGCTGTTTCTGATCGTTCTTCGCGCCCTGCATCTGCTTCATGGCATTGGCGCGCTGATCGCTCGCGTACTTGGTGAAATTGTCGTTGGCTTGTTTGATCTTCGGAACGTTCTCGAGCTGACTTTGATCGACGTAGCCGATCGTCGCCGGCGGAGGCGTCGCGCTGGGCGGCACCACGGCGCCCGGGCCGTTCACCAAGTCCATGACGTTCTTGGTGATGTCTTGTCCGCCGTACACGACGATACGCTTGTCGACCACCACGCCGAGTTTTTGGTTCGCGCTGACTTGCGCGATCGCGGTCTGCGCGCGGCCGAAGAGCGGCCCGAGCACTTCACGCTGTTTGTCCAGAAACTTCTGCTGGAATTGCGCCGCGATGCGCTGTTGATCCGACGGATTCTTCGCGTGTTTCATCTGCGCGGCGAACTGCGAGTCGAGCTGCGATTTATATTGCGCGACCTGCTGATTCGCTTTTTGGAACTGCGGAAGCGCGCCGATGGCGGCCTGATCGATGAAGCCGACGCCCGTGAGGTCCGCGGCAATGGCGGACGGCGCCGCGATCAACGCAAGCGCCGCAACTGCCGCCAGGAGACGATAGGTTTTCCGAATGTTCATGGATCCTTATTAGAAGCTTTGGCCGATGCCGAAGCTGGTGTGCGTGCCGTTCGAGCCCTTCGCAAAGTCGATGCGGATCGTGTGCAAGCCCAATTGCGGCACGTCGAAACGTAAGCCGATGCCGTAGTCGCCGCGCCAAGCCCAGTTGCCCGGATAACCGATGATGCGGTTCGTGTACGGATCGAGAAGCGGCTGCGCGCCGCGCACCCGGAATCCGCCCTGATCGCTGAAGATCGCAATACCGAACTTGCGATCGGCCGTGAGCGGATAGCGCAGCTCGATCTGGCCCAGCAGCGTATCGGTTCCGTAGAACACGCTATCGTATCCGCGAAGCTGCTGATCCGAGAACGTAAACAGGTAACTCGGCGGAATCGCGCCGGTTGCCGCGCGCGCTTGTCCGTGAAGGCCGAGCGTTGCGGATTTGAGCACCGGCAAGAACTTCGCCAGGTCGACCGTGGTCTGCGTGAAGCGGAAGTTCGAGCCGAACGACGGCGAGGAGATCAGCTCCTGAATAGAAGCCGTCTGACCGCGGCGCGGATTGAAGATGTCGTCCAGATTCGTCGCCGGATCGGTCGCGAGGCCCAGCGTCACCGTGTTGAGCGTATACGGCGTGCCGGTGTTGATGTTCGCAATCGATGACGCGGTGATGCCGAAGCTGCCGGAGTTGTTGTTCAGGTTCTGCAGTGGACCCGGCGTCGGACCGACGACAATGTTCGGCTGCGCGCCTTGGAAGAAGTACGGCGAGGGAACCGTGGTGCTGTTCGTAACGCGCTGCGCACCGACGCCGACGCTCGCGGTGACGTAATCCGTCATGCGGCGGCCGACGCTGATGTTCGCGCCGACAGACTTCGCGGTGCTCGTCGAAACGATGCCGGAGAGAAGCTGCGCGTTACCGGATGGCAGCAGCGTGACCGGAATCGGCGCGGGCGTAACGCCCGGAGCCGGCGAGGCGATCGCCGAGGCGCCGATGGCCGTCGTGTACACCGGATAGAAGTAGGTGGTGCCGTTTCCGAACACCGACGCGCTCAAGCTGTAGCGCTGCGACTGCGGCGTGTTGCCGACGTACGGAATCGTGACCTGCGCCTGCGTGACGTAGCTGCGCGCGCCGCGTTCGAGCTGCAGCGAAACCGCGTTGCCCGTGCCGTGCAGATTGTTGTCGCTATAGCCGATCGTGCCGTACAAGCCTTGTCCCGTGATGCCGCCCGAGTAACCGGCGCCGACCGAAGCCGCCGCGGTCTTCTGCTCGGTGACGACCCAATCGAGCACCACGCAGCCCGGATCTTTTTTCGTCATCGCTTCCGGACAGGGTTTCGGATTGACGTCGACCTTCGCGAAGAAGCCCGTGTTGTTGAGCCGCTCGACGTCGCGCTGCACGCCGTTTTTGGTGAGCAGCATGCCGGGACGTTCGAACAGCAGCCTGCGGACGACCTGATCTTTGGTCTTCGTGTTGCCGGTGATCTGCACCAGACCCACGCGCGCGACGTACACGTCGACCTTCACCTTGGCGGTGCCGGCCTTCTCGTCGATCGACGCGGGATCGATGCCTTCATCGAAGCTGCCGATCAGCAAATTGTACTTCTCGTACAGCTTCTGTACGGCGTCGCCGTCCGTTTGCGACATCTGCTCGGAAAACTCGACGCCCGGTTTGGCGGCGAGCGCGGGTTCGATGACGCTCGGCGGCAGAATGGGATCGCCGGCGAGCTCGATGCCCGAGATCACCAGGCCCTCTTGAATGTCGATCGTGAGCGCGCCCGTCTTCGGATCGATGTTCAAATTCTTCACATGCGAGGGGAGCTGACCGCCGTAACCGATGCGGTCGTAATAAGAATTGATCTTCAGGAAGTCCTGACGCAGCGTGCCGGTGTTGAGCACCTGGCCGACGGACGTGTCCATCAGCGCCAGCATCGTGTCGGCCGGCACGTGCGTGTTCCCGGTAAACGAGATCTTCGTGATGACGGGATTTTCGATGACGCGATACGTGATCGCGACGCCGCCCGGACGTTGACGAATCAGCGGCGCGGCCTGATCGGCGAAATAACCGAGCGCGAAGATGCGCTGCAGATCGCCTTGCACGACCGCGGGATCGTAGGGCTGGCCCGGACGGGCTTGCACGACCGCCATGATCGTTTGCGTTGGAACGTGTACGTTGCCGGACACGTCGACGGAGACGATCTTCGGCGCAGACGCTGAGAGTGCCGGAACCGGCGAGATCAGCGTCAAGATCGTAGCGAGTGCGAGGACGAGTCCAACGCACCGGTGGAGTGCGCCGCGCGCACGCCCGAGGCTTGAGGTCATCAAAAATCTTTCCCTATGAGAGTTCGATGGTCCAACGCTCGTGGCGTCAGCACTGTAACGCGCCCATAGTGCGCGCCGTTTCGACCCGCGAGGCCTGTTCGAGGCTCCGGCATTGGGTCCTTGCATGACAAACGTTCATTAAAAGAGCCTTTGGAACAGGAACGTGAAGCCGCTGTTGCCCTGGATTGCCTGTCCTGCCGTCACGCGCAGGTTCCCCGAGGCGCTCGCACCGGGGGTTTGAAAGAGCGGCGTCGGGCCCTGTTGCACGAACATCGTGAACTGCGCCGAGGTAAAGGCGTTCGGCGAATAGCTCACACCGAACGTCTGCCGGATCGGCACGGTGAACGTCGTGCCGTAGAGCGCGTAGACGTTTCCGCCCAGCAGGCGCCGCAGATTCACCCCGACCGCGCCGGTGTAATCGAGGGTCAGGTTCACGTCCGAGAAGCCGAGCGAGCTGCCGAGCGCGCTCTCTACCGGCGCGAGGATGCCGCTGGCGAACTGGGCGTTCAAAATATTGAAGGCTTCCTGGCCCACCGTCAGTGTGCCATTCTGGCGGCGCTCGAACACGTTCGGCAGGCCGCCCGCCCCCAGAATCTGCGTGCCCGCGGCTGAGCCGGGCAAGATCACGCCCGTGTCGGTGAACTGAATCGGCCCCGCCAGGCCGCCCAGCGGCAAGAGCAACGCCAGGATCTGCTGCTGGTTGTAGCCGCCCGGGCTGGATTCGAAGGCAATCTTCGGGCTCGTCACCGGCCCGGTCACGGTGGCGGTGATGTCGACCGAGCCCGTCGGGTTGCGCTGAATGTTCGGATCCGGATTGGTCACGTGCGTCGTTGCGACCGCATAGACATCGGGGATGACGCCGTTCGCCGGGTTGAACGTTACGCGGCCCGTCTGCACTTTGAAGACGTGGTCGATATAGGTCAGCGTGCCGCCGGCGGAGTTGAACTGGCCGTCCAGCGACGGGCCGCCGAGCAGGGTGCCGCCCAAGTGCGCCGCGCCCTCGCCGGAGATATCCAGGCCGAAAATCCCCGCGCCGCCGCCGCGCACGCGGACGTTCTTGCCCGCCGTGATGCCCAGATCGAACGCCAGGTTGAACGGCGGTCCGGCGTTTGTGCCCGCACCGCCGCCGCCGAACTTCAGAAACGCGTTGAACGGCACGATCGCATCGCGAACCAGGACCTTGCCTTTGAGCTGAGCGGTTTGCCCCGGCGTCCGTGAGAGCGCGAGCTGCGAATCGAACGTGCCCGAACCGAACGCCGGCATGTCGATCTGCGCGCCTTTGGTGCGCAGCGAGATCGCATAACCGAGCGGACCGCCCTGCAGGCCGCCGCCGAAATTGAGGGTGCCGGAGCCGTCGAGCGTGCCGCTGCCGAGCTGCGCGTGCGCGCGGTCCAGCGAGGCGTGCGTGCCTTCGAACGTGAGCTGCGCGACAGTGTGCGTGATCGGCGTGATTTCCAGCGGACTGACGTACGACGCATTGCTCGCAGAGAGTTGGCCGTACACGCGCGGATCGCGCACGCTGCCGGAGATGCCGATGTGGCCGGCGATGGTGCCGCCGAGTTTCGTGCCGCTGCCCATCAGTGATTGGAAAGTCGCCAGATCCAAATTCGTCGCCGTGAGATCCATGGCGATCGGCGCGTCGAGCGGGCCGAACGCGAACGGCTGCAATTGCAGCGGCAGCGATCCCGCGATCGTCGCGCTGCCGGACGGGAAGAACACTTCCGCGTTGCGCACGACGATGTTCTTGCGGTGCAGCTGCACTTGACCGATGAACGAGGGAATCTTCACGCCGTACGCGTTCAGGTTCGTCGCGTCGATGCCGGCGATGAACGTCGGCGACTTGAACGTGCCGCCGATGCTCAGCGTGGACTCGATACGTCCCGTCACGCTTAGCGGCTTTTTGGAAACCTGCGCGACCAGACGCGGCAAATCGTTCGTCGTCGCGTGCATCTGCAGCGCCAGCGGCGAGGCCGGTTCGAGGCCGAAGCTGCCGCTGCCTGTTGCGCTAAGCGCGGGCAGATCGAACGCCAGATGGGTGATTTGGATGCGTCCGCCCGGCGCGGTTTGCGCGGAAACCTCGGCGCGTTCGAGCGTTGCGGGTCCGATGGTGCCGTTATAGAGCGAGGCTTGCCCCGACATTCCCAAATGCGGATACGAACCCTGAATGTGCGCGTTGCCGTTCACGCGTCCCGTGATGGGCACTTGCGGAAAGCCGAGCGCCGGCAGCCATGTCGTGAGATCGAACGCTTTGAGCTGCGCGTCGATGTTATAACGCGAATGCGAAACGACTTGCGCGAGCTGCGCGCTTTGCGCGAAACCGATCGTACCGCTAGCATCCAGACGCCCGTGGTCGCCGCCGACCGCGATCTGGCCGCGCACTTGATTGCGGAAACTCGTCCAGTTCGCAATCGTGTCGCCGATCGGGAAGCGGCGGTAGCGCAATCCCAGAATGTCGATGTTGCCCGACGTGTACGTTCGATCGTCGAAGTGCGCGAACGAGATGCTGAGCGGCCCTTTGCCCGCGAGTGTGTCGCCCGTATCGAAGAAATCGTTGAAGTCGGTAAGATCGGCGCCTTGCGATTGCATCGAGAACGCCGCCTCGTCGCGCGCGAGCGTCGCCGAAAATTTTGCGTTCGTCGTTCCCACCTGTACGTTGCCGTCGCGCGCCGACACGCCGGCGCGGCTCGCGGAGATCGTCGCGTGCGCGTCCTGGAACCCCAGGCCGTTGATCTCGCCCACCGGCACGGCCACGCGGCCGCGCACCGCGGGATTCGCGCCGCTCCCCCCGATGTGCACGTCGCCCGCAAAGCTCCCGTCGATCGGATATTTGAGCGAAGACATCCCCGCAAGGGCGGTGAGCGGCGCAATCGATCCGGCCGGTACGGCGGCGTTGATGTCGTATTGCGGTACGCCCGCGGCAATGCCGCCGATAGCGCCGTTCACACTTGCGATCGTCGTTCCCAGACCCGCCACGCCTTCGCTCACGTGCAACGCATCCGATGCGATCGCGATCTCTGCGGTCGCCGAGAACGGGCCGTAGCCCGCAGCACTGCCGTTACGCAGCACGACACCTGCGTTCACATCCGGTACGGCGCCGCCGGGCGCTACCGAGCCGATTGCTTGCAGCGCGCCTCCGGCAATCGGCACGCCGAACGCGCCTCGCAGCGTGGCGGCATCGAGCGCCGTCGTGGCAAGCGCCATGCGCGTGGATTGTTTGGACGGCCCTGTTGCAAACGTGCCGGCCGCAACGGCGCTGCCGCCCGCCGCATGCGCTTGCGCCGAGTACACGTGCAGCACGTTGTTCTCGAATGCCATGGTGCCGCTGATGGATTGAATCGGGACGCCGTGGATCGTGGCGCCGCGCAGCTGCGCGTTCTGCGCCTGCACGTAAATCTTGTTTTGCGCGATCGCGATCCCCATCGGACCGCTGATGTCGCCGTGCGCCGGGAAGTTGCCGATGAACGTGCGCAGGCCTTGCAGGGTGCCCGAGAAGTTTCCGCGCGCCGCAATGATGCTGGTGCCGAACGTGCCGGTCCCGTCGAACGTGCCCCACGGGCCGTCGGCATGCACGCTGCTCATCTTCGATGCGGCGAACGGTCCGGCGAAACGCGCGGCGATCGTGTTGAATGGAATGCCGACGATCGTTGCTGGCGAGAGATATGCCGAACCGCCGATGACGACGTCGCGCCCGGCGCCGGCGCCCGCGATGTTCGCCTCGACGATGTGCGCGTCTATTGGCGGCAGTTCCGGAATATTCACGCCCGGCATGTCGATCGGCTTGGGTTGGTTCAGCCGCAAATCGTTCGCCGAAGCCCAGAACGCGCTGTTGCCGTGCGGACGATCTTGCAAGAACGCTGCGACCAACGTTCCGCCGCTTGGCGTGCGGATCGAAATCGGACCGAAGCTCCCGTTGCCGAACCGGTCGATATTGTAGAAGCCGTTGACGTTCTGCGGATCGGCCAGCGAGACGATGTATCCGCGCGCGTCGACTTTTAAATCGGTGCCGCCGAGCAACACTTCGGTCGCGATCGGTTGATCGGGAACCAGCGCGCCCAGGTACGGAATGCGTGAGGACGATCCAATCGCGTGCAGGGCGAGTTCGCTCTGCACCTGGGGACCCAGCATCAGATTGCCTTGCACGTGCATCTTGAGGCCGTCGAACGAGCCGTGGAACGGCAGAACGATGAGGTTGTTGCGGTACAGCGCCACCGCGCCGCGCGGATCGTCGATCGGCACGTCTTGATAGTTGAAGCGTTTGCCGTCGAACCCGATCATCAGCACGGGGCTGCCGATGTCGCCTTCGATGAGCGCGTGGATGCGCAAAGCGCCGCGAATCGGCAAGCCCGCCGCGAACTTGACGATTTCCTTGAGATTTCGCAGGTCGCCGCGGCCTTCGACGCCCAGACGGAACTGCGGATTGCGGAAATCGAAGATGCCGCCGGCGAACGATATCCGAATGTGGCCGACCGTCGCGGTCAGTTTGCGCGCCGCGAATCCGGAGTCGAACACCGTGATTCCGCCGTTGATGTGGACGATGGGCGAATCGAGCGACGCGACCTCGATGTGCCCGTCGCGCAAATAGCCGCTGCCGGCAAGATGATACTGCGGCGAGGTATTTGGGCGAACGTCGAACGCCCATGCGCGTAGATCGAAGTTCCGGACCGTGCCGCCCAGAATGTGCGCCGCGCGTGAGTTGATGAAGTAGTTGCCGATGGTGGTAATCGGAATCGCCGTCACGCTCACGTGGTGCAGCGCGTACCCGCGGACGTAATCGATCGTACCCGCCATGCGGAAGTGCTGCGGCCCGCTATCTTGGAGCGTTCCGGTCACCAGATATTTGGTGGCCGTGACCGTGTTGACGCTGACGTCGGCGTTGATGCCGTCCACGCGCTGCGTGCGGCTTTCTTTATAATAGCGGTACTGGTCGATCAGCGTGGCCGACGCGTCGCGCACGCGGATGGTGAAATCGAGCGGCGCTAAAGGCCCCTGTGGCCCGCGCGTGCCGCCGCCGACGGCCTTCGGAACCGCGACGTTGTACGTGCCGTTCTCGTTGTGGACGATCGTGATCTGCGGATGGTCGATGGTGACGGCCGTTATGCCGAAGCGGTGCTTGCTGCCCGGAAGCAGATCGCGGGGGTCGTAGTAGAGATCGATGCGCTGCGCGTCGAGCACCGGCTGTCCGCCGCGCGAGACGTGCACGTCGACGAGCGCACCGTGATGCGACTGCAGCCGCAGGTCGCCGACGCGGACGTTATAGCCGGTGAGCGGCCCGACGATGGTCGAAAGCGTAATGCGAGCCGCGCCGCTTGGAAACAGCACGACAAGCACGACCACCAGTAGCACCAGCGCCGCAAGGGCGCCGCCCCACCATCTCCGCAAACGTCCCTCCGCCGAGCGTTATACCCCAGGATGCCGTCGCATCCTGGGTTTACTTTGGAGAACGAAGGATTACAGGTCTAAGTTCTTCACGCTCTTCGCGAAGTCGAAGATGTATTGTTTGCGCGGTTCGACTTTGTCGCCCATCAAATCGGTGAAGATCTGCTCGGCCTCGACCGCGTCTTCCACCGTAATCTGCTTGAGGCGGCGGTTTCCGACTTCCATCGTCGTCACGGCGAGCTGCTCGGCATCCATCTCGCCCAAGCCCTTGTATTGCTGGACGACGAAGTCTTTGCCGTCTTCGCCGACGATCGAGCGCAGCTCGGGCTCGCTGAACGCGTACCACTGCTTCTTGCCCTTGCGCACGCCGTAGAGCGGCGGCTGCGCGATGTACACGAAGCCTTCCTCGACCAGCGGCTTCATCTGCCGGTAGAAGAACGTGAGGAGCAGCGTGCGGATGTGCGAGCCGTCGACATCCGCGTCGGTCATGATGATGATCTTGTGATAGCGCAGCTTGCCGGCGTCGAACTCATCGCCGAAACCGGTGCCGAACGCGGTGATCATCGTGCGGATCTCTTCGTTGGAAAGCACCTTGTCCAAACGCGCCTTCTCGACGTTGATGATCTTGCCGCGCAGCGGAAGAATCGCTTGTGTGTTCGGGTCGCGGCCGCCCTTGGCCGTTCCGCCGGCCGAGTCGCCCTCGACCAAGAAGATCTCGCTCTCGGCCGGATTGTTGTTCTTGCAATCCACCAGCTTGCCGGGCAGTCCCGAGCCCTCGAGCGCGTTCTTGCGGCGCGAGAGGTCGCGCGCTTTTTTCGCCGCTTCGCGGGCGCGCTGCGCCTGCATGCACTTATCGATGATGGCGCGCGCGTACTTGGGATTCTCCTCGAAGAAGAACTCCATGCGCTCGTTCACGAGCCCGTACACGATGTTGCGCACTTTCGCGTTACCGAGTTTGGTCTTCGTCTGCCCTTCGAACTGCGGCTCGGCGAGTTTGACGGAAACCACGGCCGTGAGGCCTTCCATGCAGTCGTCGGTGGAGAGATTGCTCTCGGACTCTTTGAGGATGCCGCGCTTCTTCGCATACGTGTTGACCGCGTTGCTGACCGCCGTGCGAAAGCCGGTCAAATGCATGCCGCCTTCGATCGTGTTGATGTTGTTCGCGTACGAATAGATCAACTCGGTGTACGTGTCGGTCCACTGCATCGCGACCTCGACATCAACGCCGTCGCGTTCGTTGTGCGTGGAGATCGGATCCGAGTGGATCGGATCCTTTTTCTCGTTCAAGAACTGCACGAACGAGATGATGCCGCCGTCGAATTTGAACGTACGCTCGCGCACTTGTTCGGGGCGCTCGTCGCGCAGCGTGATCGAAAGGCCGCGGTTCAGGAATGCGAGCTCGCGCAAACGCTTCGCCAGCACGTCCCAGTGGAATTCCGAAACCTCGAACACGTCGGTGTCCGGCAAGAACCATTGAAACGTGCCGTTGTCGTCGGGGCCGGCCGTCTTGCCGACTTTTTTGAGCTTCTGCACCGTGATGCCGCGCTCGAATTTTATCTCGTAGACGTTGCTGTCGCGTTTGACGCGAGTCGTCATCTGCGACGAGAGCGCGTTCACGACGGAAATGCCGACGCCGTGCAGGCCGCCGGAAACCTTGTAGCCGCCTTTGCCGAACTTACCGCCCGCGTGCAGAATCGTCATGATGACTTCGACGGCCGGCATCTTCTCTTCGGCATGGATGTCGACCGGAATGCCGCGGCCGTCGTCTTCGACGGAACACGAGTTGTCTTTGTACAGAACGACTTTAATGTTTTTTGCGTGTCCGGCGAGCGCTTCGTCTACCGCGTTGTCGACCGCTTCGTACACCAGCTGGTGCAACCCGCGCTCTGCGGTGTTGCCGATGTACATACCGGGACGCTTGCGGACCGCTTCGAGGCCCTTGAGGACCTCAATCTGCTCCGCACCATAATTATCAGCCATGTAGTTTTGTTATTTCTCGCTGCCGTAGAAGATTTCGTGCAATTCATCGCCCAGCAAATCGCGCACCACGGCAGGCGCGATCCGCTCGGGATCGAGTTCACTTTTGAGGAGCACGTACGAACTTGCGATCATGCGATCGCGCGTCGTCAGCTGCGCGCCGCCCGTCCGCCGGACGCGTTCCAACACGTCTTTCCAGCGTCGAAGCAGTTGCAGCCGGATCGCCTCGTAAGCTTGCGGCGTAAGACCCTCGACCAGGGGCGCGATGCCCGCATATCCGAGCCACGGCACTTCAAAGAGTAGCCGCGCCACGCGCGCATCCCGTTCTTGCGCCGATGCGTTCTCGCACGGCACGCAGAACGGCCCCGACGCCGGAGAAATCCGGACGCCGCACCGGGTGCATTCTTTCCACCCGGCGGCCGCTTTGGCCCGCTCGCTCGCAGCGACGTCTTCTTTGAAACGCGCAAAAGCGGCTTCCAGCGATTGCACCGGTGGTCTGGCGTTCTGCAGTCGCGCGCGCGGCGCCGGACGCGTTCTACGCGGCAGTGCGGCGGCGTTCTCGGTTACGCGTCCGACGCGGAAGCGCACGCGCTCGAGCGCAATCCCCGTGCGTTCGCGGATACCCTCGAGTACTTGTTCGCTCAGAAAGGCGAGCTGCTGGCTCCACGCGCTCGACCGCGTGACCACTAGAAGGGTGTCGCGGGCGATCTCGGCCGGACGCGAATTTACCGCGACCTCATCGCCCACGATGGCGGGCCACGCTGCCTTGATATTGGTGAGGGGATCGCCGCTGAGCGCCGCACCCGGCTCCCAGGCGCGCAGAGCGTTCTTGAGCGGCCTCATGCCGGCCGGACCTGCGCGGCGTCGATGGACCACACGCGGGCCTGGCTAAGGCCCTCCGGAAGATGGGTCGCGGTGATGAATGCCTGCTCGAAGCCGCCGACGCCGGACAAGAAAGCCTGCGCGCGCCCCGGATCCAATTCCGAGAGCACGTCGTCTAGCAGCAAAAGCGGCGCCTCGCCGGAACGTTCGAGCATAACGCTGTATTCGGCAACCTTGAGCGCAAGTACCGCCGTGCGCTGCTGTCCTTGCGAGCCGTACGCGGCGAGGGAGTGTCCGTCGAGCTGCAGGTCCACGTCGTCGCGATGCGGGCCGACGAGTGTCGTCCGGCGCGCCCGCTCTTGCTGCGCCAACGCGCGGAGTTTCGCGGCAAAGGCGCCGGCGATCGCGTCCTGCGCGGGAACTTCGAAGGGCACGTTCGGCACGTACGCGATCTGCAGCCGCTCGGCGCCGCCGGTCCATCCCGCGTGCACCATCGCCGCCGATTCGCTGAGCGCGCGCACGATCTGATCGCGGGCGAGCATGAGTTCCGTTCCCGCTTCCACGAGCGTCTCGTTGTAAATTGCCAACAGATCGGCATCGGGTTCTGCATCGCCGCGCAGCAGCGCCGATTTTTGCATCAGCGCTTTTTGGTATCGCGCGAGTTCGTGATAATACGTCTTCTGCTCTTGCGCGAGCGCCGAATTCAAAAACGACCGCCGTCCGGCCGGCGCTCCGCTCACGAGTTGCAGATCGGCCGGAACGAATGTTACGACGCGCAGACTGCCGAGAAACTTTGCGTACCGCACGCCGCGGCCGTTCACCGCATACATTTTGCGCGTGCCGCGTGGCGTTGCCGTAACCGTGCAGCCGAGCCGCACCGTTCCCGCGCGCACGTGCGCTTCGCCGGATATCGACGCGATCTCGAAGCCGTCGCGAATCAAATCTTTTTCTCGGCTCGTGCGAAACGATTTTCCGGTGCCGAGCAACGAGATCGCTTCGAGCAAATTACTCTTGCCTTGCGCGTTGCGCCCCACGAACAGATTCAACCCGGCCGCCGGCTCCAATTCCAATTGCGCGTAATTGCGCATGTTGGAAAGATGCAGGGTGCTTAGCAGCATTGCAAACGTCTACACAGCAGCAACGGCGGCCGGAACGGCCGCCGCTGAAGCGTGTACTTCGAATGCTGCCCGCAGCACTATTGGCGCAGGGGCATGAGGACGTAGAGCTGTTGCGCGCCCTCGGGCGGTTCCACCGGACGGATCGCCGCCGGCGAGAGAGGCCCAAGGAATTCGAGCACCGTCTGCGCCGAGTCGATGTGGTTGAGAATTTCGACCAGGTAGCGCGCGTTGAACGCGATGGTGAGATCTTCGCCGGTCTGCTCGACTTCGAGCTCTTCGTAGGCGTTGCCGGATACATCGGAACTGGCCGTGACGATCAGCGTTTGGTTCGAAACCGCGAGCTTGACCATGCTGGCGCGATCCCCGGCGACGAGTTCGGCCCGGCGAAGGCTGCTGATGAGCGAGGCGGTATTGACCGTGATCGAGCGGTCGAACTTGGCCGGGATAACCTGGCCGTAATTCGGATACTGCCCGTCGACGAGACGCACGACGATCGACGTATCGCCGGCGCCGAACGCGAGTTGATTGCTCTGCGCACCCAGCGCTGCCACTTCCACGCTCTCCGTGCCGCCCAGATTGCGCGAGGCCTCGGATAGTGCGCGCGACGGCACGATGTACCGCTCCGCGCCCGAGACGCCGCTCTCCAGCGTTGTTTGATAGCGTGCGAGGCGGTAGCCGTCGGTCGCGACCATCGTCAGCGAGTCGCCTTCGAGTTCGAGCAGCGTGCCCATCAGCACCGCGCCGCGCGCCTCTTCACTCGAAGCGGCGAAGATGGTGGCGTTCACGCCTTCGCGGAAGCGTTTGCCCGCGAGTTTGAAGTTCTGCCCGCGTTGCGCCGCCGGAAGCGGCGGATACTCATCGGCCGGTAATGCATGGAAGTCGTAGTTGCTTCGTTCGCACTTCACGCTGGCGCGGGTCGGCGTGCCGGTGAGTTCCAGCAAGCCGGCTTGGAGATTGCCCAGATAACTGCTGAAGAGCTTGGCCGGAATGGTGACGCTGCCGCCTTCGGCGACTTGCGCCGGGAAGGCATGCTGCAGCGTGAGTTCCAGGTCCGTCGCGCGGACCGAGATCTTGCCTTCCTCGGCCGTGAGCAGCACGTTGGAGAGGATCGGCACGGTGGTATGCGCGTTGACGACCTTGCTGGCCGCGCCGACGGCTCCGGAAATATCTTTGGTGTTACAGGTGAACTTCACGGTCTATCCACTTCGTCTTTCGTCGGTCTACTCGCTCTTTAGTTTAAAAAGACCTAACCGTATTAGTAGTAAGGCGGTGTATTCTGCGAACAACCGCCGATTCTCTCGTAACGGTGCGGGTTTTCGCCCGGAATAAGGTGTGCAAGGTCCGGGGTCGTCTCATACACATCTCCACGCGCCCGCGCCCCCGAGCAGTTATCCACGAACGCTTGCCCACCCTGTGCGCAAAAGCGTGTATAGCAACGCGTATATATAATGAAGCGGCCCGGGAGCATTTCCCGGGCCGGCTTTGCATTCTTTACTCGTTTTGGCAGAGCGCCACGAGTTGCCTGATTTTGTTTCGGTAGGCCTCGTCCCGCTGCATCTGCTCTTTGACTTTGTCGCGCGCGTACATGACCGTCGTGTGGTCTTTCTTGTTGAACTCACGGGCGATGTGCGGCAGCGAAGATTCGGTCAGTTCGGTGCATACGTACATGGCGATCTGCCGCGGTGCGGCGACGCGCTGGTCGCGCCGGTGATTGTCCATCTCTTTGACGGTCAGCCCGTGCGCTTTGGCAATCTTCTCTTTAATAGAAGCGATCGTTACGCGGCGCAGCGGAGCTTGCGCGACGGCGTTCTTCAAAACTTCGGCGGCGAGATCGACCGTGATTGGCGATTTCGTCAGCGAGGAGAACGCGACTACGCGAATGAGCGCGCCTTCGAGTTCGCGGATGTTCGACGGAATGACCTTGGCGATAAACGAGGTCACTTCATCGGGCACCGGAATCTTTTCGGATTCCGCCTTCTTACGCAGAATCGCTTCGCGCGTTTCCAGATCCGGCGATTGAATGTCGGTGAGAAGTCCCCACTCGAATCGCGATCGCAGCCGGTTTTCCAGCGTTTGGATCTCTTTGGGCGGACGGTCGCTGGAGATGACGAGCTGCCGTCCCGATTCATGCAGTGCGTTGAAGGTGTGGAAGAACTCTTCTTGCGTGCCCTCTTTGCCTTCCAAGAACTGAATGTCGTCGATCAAGAGGACGTCCACAAGGCGGTACTTGTTGCGAAAATCGACCGTCTTGTTGTTTTGAACCGCGATGATGAATTCGTTCGTGAACTTCTCGCTGGAGACGTACACGACGTTGGCCTCGGGATTGTCTTGCAGCGCGCGATGTCCGATCGCGTGCATGAGATGCGTTTTTCCCAGACCGACGCCGCCGTAGAGAAACAGCGGGTTGTACGCGCGCGCCGGCGCCGCGGCAACCGCCTGCGCGGCCGCATGCGCGAACCGGTTGGAGTTGCCGATGACGAATTCTTCAAACGTATAGCGCGAATTCAGATTACCGGGGCGGAAATCGGCCGCCGGGCGCGCCGGCGTCTGCGCGGTAACGGACGCCGCAGCCGCCGTGGGCTCCGCGTTTTCCACGACGACGAGCTGCAGCTGCATCTCGGTCGCGAAAATCTCGCCCAGGACTTCCAGAATCTGGCCTTTGAGGCGGTTCTCAACCCAATCACGCGCGAAATTGTTCTGCACTGCAAGCAGCAGCTCGTTGCCGGTCAGGGAGACCAGCCGCAGCGGCTTGATCCACATCTCGAAGATCGGCTTGGAGAATTTGTGCTCCAAAGCCGCGAGTGCGGATTGCCAGAGTTCGTTCGAGATGTCCGGGTCGCCAACCGCAAGCGCCATCTACGTTTTCCAATCCTTGTCGCTAGAAGCTTCGAACCATGCCCACTGACAAAAGTCTGTGGACAGAGCCCGAGCGTGGGAAGGCGCGAATTGGCTTAATCAGGGCTCTATCCTGCGGATTTTACGGACTTTTTTATCCACTTATCCACAGGTGGGAAACCCACGGTTTTATGCGCTTTTTCGCGTGCTTTTCGCGATGTATCCCCGGGGCTTGACAAGCGCGAAAAGCGCCGTCAAATGGGATGTTTCGCGCAACCCGAGCGAGCTGTGCAAAGGGAATTTCCACAATGTTGTCCACACGTGTGGAGAGCAATGGGATCCGGCCATGCGGCTTGACGCGGCCGACAAGCTGCCCCTATACTAGGTGGCTGTGCCGTCCCGAGCGTTTTTGCACGGGTTCCGGCGACCTTTCCTTAGGAGATTTCGAGCACCATGAAGCGGACTTTCCAGCCGCATAACCGGCGCCGCAAGCGCGTCCACGGCTTCCTCGAGCGCATGTCCACCAAGAACGGCCGCCGCGTGCTGAACGCGCGCCGCAAGAAGGGCCGCAAAAACCTGTCCGTCTGATGCGCCGCTTCGCCAGCCTGCGCCGCACCGCGGATTTCGCGCGCCTGCGTCAGCGCGGCCGGCGGGTCGCCACCGCGAACCTGACAATCTTTCGAGGGGATGCCCACCCGGCCGACAAGCGCCCGCTGGTGGGCTTTACCATTTCCAAGGCCGTCGGTAAAGCCGTCGTCCGCAACACCGTCCGGCGCCGCCTGGGCGCCTGTTTGCACGAGCTGCTGGCCAGTCAGGCGCCCCAGCGCGTGCTGGTTATCGCCCGGCCCTCCGCGGCCGCGGCGCCGTACCGCACCCTGTGTGCCGAACTGGCCCGAGCCTTGGCCTGATGCAGACGCTCGCGGTCCTTCTCCTAAAACTGTACAAACGGGCAATCTCGCCCCTGCTGCCGCCGGCGTGCCGGTTCTACCCGAGCTGCTCGGAGTACGCGGCGGCCGCCATCGCGAAACACGGGCTGATACGCGGAGGTATCCTCGCGGCGAGACGCCTGGCCAAGTGTAATCCCTTGCACCCGGGCGGGTTCGATCCGGTCCCCGAGTCGCTGCATCCGCACCCTGAAAGGTAGATCTTGCACGTCCTTCTGGCCACATCGTGGCTCGACCCCATCGTTACCGCCGTAAATTACATCGTCGGCGGCATCAATCTCGTCGTCCACAACCGCGGATGGAGTTTGGTGCTGTTCGCGCTCGGTTTGAAGCTGCTGTTCTGGCCGCTCAACACCAAGCAGTTCATGGCGATGATCAAGATGCAGCAGCTGGCGCCGCAGCTGAAAAAGATGCAAGAGAAATTCGGCAAGAGCGATCCGCAGCGCTATCAAAAAGAAACGATGGAGCTGTACAAAAAGAACGGCGCGAACCCGCTTGCGGGCTGCTGGCCGATGCTCGTGCAGTATCCGTTCATCATCAGCGTCTACTACGCGGTCATTCAGCAGAAGCAGCTCTACAGCGATCAGCATTGGCTGTGGGTCGGCTCGGCGTTCGCGCAGCATCTGCCGGTTCTGCCGGTGTGGAAAGCGCCGCTTCTGGCGGGCAGTCTTGCGCTGCCCGATCTTCCGCTGCTCGTGCTGTACATGATCTCCATGTACTTGTTCTCGCGCTACGCGACGATGCCGTCGACGGATCCGCAGCAAGCGCAAACGCAAAAGTTTATGGCGATACTCTCGCCGCTGATGCTCGGCTATTTCGGCTTCCAATGGAAATGGCCGTCCGCAATGGTGCTGTACTGGTTCTCGTACAACGCGTTCACCATGGCGCAGCAGTTCTATCTGCTCAAGCGTTACCATCAGCCGCTCAGCGTGCTCGACAACGAACACGCCATCACCGATATCCCGGCGGATGCCAAGCCCGCAAAAGCGATCGCGCCCAACGGCGCCGCGAAACCGCAGGCGCAAACCGGTTCGCCGAAGACTCCCGCAAAGAAAAAGAAAGGCGCGAAACGATAACGATGTTCGAAGACGACTTCGAATTGGAAGACCAGCAACCGCCCGATATTCGCGATCGCGATATTCCCGGACGTGGCGGCAACGGCGGCCGGCGCCCCCGCGCCCCGCAGCCGCGACGCGGCCCGCGAACGTCACGCTCCAAGCACGAGTTTCCCGAAGATGCCAAGCCCGCGCGCGATCTGCTCGAAGAGATTCTCTCGCGCATGGGCGTGCCGCACGCCGAGATCGAGTACGTGCCGCGTCCCGAAGGCGAGTACTTCGAAGTGACCGGGCCGGATCTCGCGATGCTGATCGGCCGCCACGGCAATACGCTCGAAGCGCTGAACCTGGTGTTCAACAACATTCTGAACGCCGGCGTGAAGAATAACCGCCGGTATTACACGATCGATGCCGAGGGGTATCGCGCGCGCCGCGCGGATCAACTCAAGACGCTGGCGCTTTCGGTGCTCGAGCGGTGCATTCGCGAGAAGAAGCCGCAGAAGCTCGAGCCGATGCTGCCGTCGGAGCGCAAGATCGTGCATTTGGCGCTGGCGGAGAATGAGATGGTTCGCACGGAATCTGAAGGCGCCGAACCTGAGCGGCGGGTTGTGATCTTTCCGCGCTAAGGTTGCTGCGTTCTGCGGTTTTGCGCGGGACGGCCATATGCCGCCCGGGGGACGTCCGCCTTTTCGCATCGTGCGAAAAGGGCTACTCGGTTGAAATTTTGCTCTCGCCATCCATGGCTTCGCAAAATTCTCAAACGCCCCCGGGCGGCATATGGCCGTCCCGCGCAAAACCGCAAAGCGAAGATTGGGATCGCGCTGCAAGATCGCAAGTTATAGAAGTATGAATGGGTTTGGTGGTGGGGATACGATCGTTGCGTTGGCTACGCCGGCGGGGGTGGGGGCGATTGCGATCGTTAGGGTTTCCGGGAAAGAGGCGCGCGCGTTGGCGGGGCGCCTTTTTCGATCGCGTGGAGAGATCGAGCCGCGCCGGGTTTTGTATGGGGAGATTGTTGACGAGCATGGGGTTGCGATCGATAAGGGAGTCGTGATCTTTTCGAGTGCTCCGCATTCGTATACGGGTGAGGATACGGTTGAATTTCAGGTGCATGGGTCGCCGGTCGTTGCGCGGGAAGTGATGCGTGCGGCGGTGGCGTGTGGGGCGCGGTATGCGACCGCCGGCGAGTTTACGCGGCGGGCGTTTTTGAATGGGAAGCTCGATCTGCACGAGGCGGCTGCGGTTGCGGATTTGATTGCGGCGGAGTCGCGATCGGCGGCGCGCGCGGCGCTGGCGAATCTGGGCGGGGGGCTCATGCGTGAAGTGCGGGAGCTGCGCGCGCGCATTGCCGAGGTGTTGGAAGAACTGGCGGGCGCTATTGATTTTCCGGATGAGGTGCCCGAACCGGATCGCGATGGCTTGATTTCGCGGCTCGGTGATGTGATTTGCGAGTTGGAACGGCTGCTGCGTTCCGGTGAAGCGGGACGGATGGTGCGCGAAGGCGTGCCCGTGGCGATCGTCGGGCCGCCGAATGCGGGGAAGTCGTCGCTTTTGAATGCGCTGCTCGGTGAGGATCGTGCGCTGGTTTCGGAGATTGCCGGCACTACGCGCGATACGATTGAGGAATCGATTTCGGTCGATGGCGTGCAAGTGCGGCTGATCGATACCGCGGGCATTCGCGAGCATGCGGATCGTTTGGAGGCGGCCGGAATCGAGCGGACGCGCCGGGCGCTGGAGAGCGCGCGCGTTGCGATCGTCGTGTTGGATGGGTCGGCGCCGCTCGGTGACGAGGCGCGCGCAATTGTAGCGGAAACCGCGCAGCGCGCGCGGGTGCTGTTTTTAAATAAAGCCGATCTCGGCGTGCATCCGGATCACACGCAGCGGGATGCCGTCGTGGGAAGCGTGCGCGAGCATGCGACGCTGCAAGCGATTCGCGAAGCGATCGCACACGCCGGTTGGGGCGGCGCGTTGCCGGATTTGGAGCGTCCGCATTTGGCGTCGCTGGTGGAGCTCGATGCGGTGCGTGAGGCGCTCACGGCGTTGCACGCGGCGCGCGAAACGTTGGAGCGCGGAGATCCCGGCGATCTCATCTCCGGCGATTTGCAGGCCGCGTTTTCCGCGCTGGGACATATTACGGGCGATGCCGCTACCGAAGAATTGCTTACCGGGATCTTCGCGCGTTTCTGTATCGGGAAATAAGCGCTACCAGCGCGGTTGCTCCTGTTGTCGTTGTGATTTGACGATCTGATACCAGAGCGCGATCGCGATGAACGTCGGCGCCCATTGTCCGACGAAGAGCGATTCATGTTTGCGGCCCATGATCTGCATGGTGAGCGATCCTAGAATCGCGCCGCCTGCTGCCGCCAGGCAGATTGTACGGATCAGGGAGTTTGCGGGTTCGTTGCCAAGGCCGCGCTCCATCGGTTCGCTGACGTTGCGCGTAGCCTCCGCGGCGTTTTGCGTGGAGCCTTGCATGCTCCGGGTCGTATCGTCGCTGCGTTGCGACATCGGATCTGATGTATACATAGCGGTTCATGCTACCCGCAAGATCCGCGCACGCTCGTCGTGCCGGGGAGCGGGCAACGGTGCGCACGGACACGCGCCGCGCGTTTTCTCGGGTACACATGCACTCATGAACGCCATGTTAAAAGCGAGTTCTGCCGGCGCTGCCGGTGCGGTCGTTACGAACGTTTTGCACGAAGTCGTGCGGCGCTCGACTCCCGATGCACCGCGCGTCGATCTTCTCGGCATGCAGGGCATCGCACGCGGTATGAAGTCGCTCGGGGTGGATGGACCCAAAGGCCGTGCGCTCTACGGCACCACGCTGGCGGCGGACTTGATCTCCAACGGCGCATACTTCGCGTGCGTAGCGGCCGGCAAAGAAAACGCGCTGATGACCGGAGCGCTTCTCGGCCTGGCCGCAGGCATTGGCGCCGTCGTGCTTCCGGGGCCGATGGGCTTCACGGCGGAAACGACCTCGCGCAACGGCATAACGTCCGCGCTCTCAGTCTTGCTGTACACCGCCGGCGGTATTACGGCGGGTCTGGTGTATGCGGCGCTGAGCGGGGACGACGCTTAACCGTCCGCTACATGCCGCCGGGCCCCGCACAGCTGTAGTCCAGCGTGGTGCTGCAGGCGGTAATGCCGATCTGCGTTTTTGCGCCGCGAATCGCGATGGACAGCGTGCGCGGCGGCACATCGGCGGACCAATAGCGCAGCGTGTGCGTCCCGGGCTTCACGCCGCGTATTTTAAACCGGCCGTCATCGCTCGAGATGGCGTGCAGAGTCGCGCCGCCTTGACTTAAGTCCAGGTGAACGCCGTGCAGCGGCTGGCCCGTGGTCTTGTCGGTAATTTGGCCGAGCAAGAGCGTAAACGCAACGGCGATGCAGACGTTCGATAGAGCGTGTTTCATTGGAATGCTTTTTCGCCGCGGGCCCCCTTCCAGGGCCTGCTAGAATAGAGCATTGTGAACCAGCCTCTCCGCGCGGACGACGCGGGCGTCATCATCGTCGGCGGCGGCCATGCCGGCGTCGAAGCCGCTTTGGCCTCGTCGCGCATCGGCGTGCCGACGCTGCTCCTCACGGGCGATCCCGACCGGATCTGCACGCTTCCTTGCAATCCGTCCATCGGCGGCAGCGCGAAGGGCCAGCTGGTCCGCGAGATTGACGCGCTGGGCGGCGAGATGGCGCGCATCATCGACCGCTGCTCGGTGCACTCGCGGTTTTTGAACGAATCGAAGGGGCCCGCGGTGCGGGCGCTTCGCGCGCAAGCCGACAAGCCGGAGTACGCGCGTCTCGCGATCCAGACGCTCCGTGCCCAGCCGAATTTGCAGATCGTCCGCGGCTTGGTCGAGGGGCTGATCGTCTCTGCTGGTGAGGTCCGCGGCGTTACATGCGCGGACGGTGCGGCGTATTACGCGCGCCGCGTCGTTCTCGCCACCGGCACGTTCTTGGGCGGCAAAACCTTCCGCGGCGACGTGGTGCAAGCCGAAGGACGGTTCGGTGAAGCGCCGGCGATCGGACTCGCGCATGCGCTGCGTTCGCTCGGCTTTCCGACGCAGCGGTTAAAGACGGGTACGCCGCCGCGGATCGATCGCAACAGCGTTGCTATTTCTGCAATGCAGTTGCAAATGCCCAGCGAGGTTCCGCTTCCATTTTCTTATACAAGCGAAGCAAAATTTGCGGGGCCGCAGCTGCCGTGTTACATCACGGAAACCAATGCGCGCACGCACGAATTGGTGCGCGAGAACTTGCATCGTTCGCCGTTGTACGGTTTGGATTTGATCGAGGGCATCGGGCCGCGCTATTGTCCCTCGATCGAAGATAAAGTCGTGAAATTCGCGCATAATCCGTCGCATCAAATCTTCATCGAACCCGAAGGCTGGGACGAACCCACGTGGTACGTCGGCGGCTTTTCGACATCGCTGCCGGCGGAAGTGCAAATTGAAATGCTGCGCACGCTTCCGGGTTTGGAAGACGTCGTGATGTTGCGCGCGGGCTATGCGGTTGAGTACGACATGGTTCCGCCGACGGAACTGCGCGACACGCTGGAGACGCATCGCGTAACGGGGTTGTATCATTGCGGGCAGATCAACGGCACGTCCGGTTATGAAGAAGCGGCGGCGCAGGGGTTGATCGCCGGCATCAATGCGGCGCGTGCCGCGCAAGGCCGTGAGCCGTTGCGTTTGGAGCGAAGCGATGCCTACATCGGCGTGATGATCGACGACCTCGTCGCCAAAGGCGTGGACGAGCCGTACCGCATGCTGACCTCACGCGCCGAGCACCGCATGATCTTGCGGCACGACAACGCGGACACGCGCCTTACGCCGCTCGGACGAGGGGTGGGCCTCGTTCAGGATGCCGAGTGGACGGCATACGAGGCGCGGCAGGGCGCGCTGATGAGAGGAATGGACCAGGCGAAGTCCACGCGCATCGGCGTTCGGCAGATTGCCGGGGAAGCATTCGAGGGAGGCGCAACTGCAGCCGACGCTTTGCGGCGTCCGGTGCTCACGTTTGGTGATATTGCGCCCTTTCTGCCGGAGGTTTCTCCCGACATGGGTGAGCGGGTCGCAATCGAGGTCAAGTACGAAGGCTACGTCCGCCGTCAACAGCTCGCGGTCGAAAAGGCTGCTAAGAGCGAGGCGGTGCGCATTCCGGAGGCGCTAGAGTACGATGCGATCGTCGCACTCTCGCGTGAAGCGCGCGAGAAACTCTCGAGGCAACGCCCCCGAACGCTCGGGGCGGCGAGCCGGATTCCCGGCGTAACACCTTCCGACATCGCGATTCTGAGCCTGTACGTACACCGGGAGCCGCCGGTACAGCCGGCGGTAGTCTAATTTGGACTCGCGGGCCGATCTCGCGGCGCGCCTCTCGGAAGCCGGCGTTGCGCCGGATCTGATCGACCGGCTCGCGCATTACGGCGACCTTCTCTTAGAGACAAACCGGCAGTTCAATCTGACCGGCGCAGAGGCCCCGGCGGAATTAATTCCACATCTTCTCGACAGCCTGAGTATAGCTCGATACGTCGATGCCCCGCTGCTCGATGTGGGCTCCGGCGGCGGTCTTCCGGCCATTCCCCTCGCGATTGCAACGGGAGTTCCGGTCACTTTAGTGGAGTCGGTGACCAAAAAGGCCGCCTTTTTGGAGGCGGCGCTCGGGCAGCTGCAACTTTATGGACAGGTTATTCCACAGCGTGCCGAGCTCGCCGGCCGCGACCCGGACCTCCGCGAACGCTTCGCTTGCGCGACCGCCCGAGCCGTCTCGAGCGCGCCCACGGTGTTGGAACTCGTCATCCCCTTTTTAAAGATCGGCGGCCTTGCAGTACTCCAGCGCGGCAAGATGGACGGCCGCGAGCGCAACGCCGTCGCCGACGCCGCCCCGATGCTCGGCGCGGAGCTCGCCGAGGAAGTTCTGCTAGAAGGCGACCGCCGCGTACTCCTCATCCGCAAAGTCACAACAACCCCCCAACGATTCCCGCGCCGCCCGGGCGTACCAGAGAAGCGCCCCCTCTGCTTGTAGGGCGACAGCCCGAATGTTCTACGGGGAACATTGCGGCAGAAGTTCTACGTGGAACACTTTAGGACGTACCGACTACCTCAGGCCTGGTTGCGGCCTACTTCACATTTGGTCATGGTGAGCCTGTCGAACCGCGGCCGAGCCTGACGAGGCCTGCTGCCACCCAGCCCTCGTCATAACTCGGGCCCCGTTCGACAGCGCTACGCGCCGCTCACGATGACACCGAAAGGTGCGGGCGGAGCCCGCCGTTCATCTTGACATCGAAGGGCTCGGGGCGCCCCTTCGCCGGCCTCACGGCTCCGACTGCGGCCGATCACGCGTCTGGTCATGGTGAGCCTGTCGAACCACGGCCGAGCCTAACGAGGCCTGCTGCCACCCCGCCCTCGTCATAACTCGGGCCCCGTTCGACAGCGCTACGCGCCGCTCACGATGACAACGCAAGCGGCGGTGCCCGTAGCCGGCGGCGGTGCCCGCAGCCGGCGGCGCGACTGCGGCCAAGCCTCCCCACCGGTCATGCTGAGCCTGTCGAACCACGCCCGAGCTTGACGAGGGCCTACTGCCACCCAAGCCCTTGTCATAACCCGGGCCCCCGTTCGACAGCGCTACGCGCCGCTCACGATGACATCGAAGTGACAATTAAAAGGCACGCATCCCGCGCCCCGCATCCCCAGCCGCCCTTCTTCCCCGCTTGTCCTGGAGGCTTTGGTCATAGAGGAACGTGTCGCGTAGGCGTACCTTGGATATGCACGTACCATGCACGACTCGATCCGGCACTTTTTGT
>JAICWY010000025.1 GCA_025934645.1 Vulcanimicrobiia bacterium | reverse complement strand
TCTTCCACCCAGTGGCATGCCGCGAAGTGGCCCGGCCGGTACTCGTTGAACGCGGGGATCTCGACCTTGCAGCGGTCGAACGCCACCGGGCAGCGCGTGTGAAAGCGGCAGCCCGAAGGCGGTGCGACGGGCGAGGGAATGTCGCCGGTCAGCACGATGCGCTTGCGGCGCTTCTCGACATGCGGGTCCGGAATCGGAATCGCCGAGAGCAGCGACTGCGTATACGGATGCAGCGGGCTCTCGTACAGATCGTCGCGGTTCGCCAGCTCCATGATCTTGCCGACGTACATGACGGCGATGCGCGTCGAGATGTGGCGGACGACCGAAAGATCGTGTGCGATGAAGAGATACGTCAGTCCAAGCTGCTGCTGTAGATCCTCGAGCAGGTTGATGACCTGCGCTTGAATCGAAACGTCGAGCGCGGAGACCGGCTCGTCGCAGACGATGAACTTCGGATCGACGGCGAGCGCGCGAGCGATGCCGACGCGTTGACGCTGACCGCCCGAGAATTCGTGCGGATAGCGGTTCGCATGATACGGCTGCAGGCCGACCAAACGTAACAGTTCTTGCACGCGGTCGTGCGCGGCTTTACCCGTCGCGATGTGATGGATCTTGAGCGGCTCGGAGACAATGTCGCCGACCGTCATGCGCGGATTGAGCGATGCAAACGGATCTTGGAAGATCACCTGCATCTCTTTGCGCAGTTTGCGCAGCTCTGCGCGCGGCAGATTGACGATATTGCGTCCGTCGAAAATAACCTCGCCTTTGGTCGCCTTCAACAGCTGCAGAATAACGCGGCCGATCGTCGTTTTACCGGAGCCGGATTCGCCGACAAGACCTAGCGTTTCGCCGGAAGAGATCGAGAAGTCGACGCCGTCGACCGCTTTTACGTCACCGACGTGACGCGAGAGCAAGCCGGCGTGAATCGGAAAGTACTTGTAGAGATCGCGGACTTCGACGAGCGTTTTCGTGCTCTTCGGCGCGGCGGTTTCGGGTTGTTGCACTGCCATGTATTACTGGGCGACCTCGCCGGTGGTGGCGACGGGAGCCGCCTCGGTAACGGGGGCGATCTCAACGTCGACCGGGCGCTGATCTTTCGCGCGATCGTCGTACAGGAAACACCGCGCGACATGCCCGGCGCCAAAGTCATACACCGGCACGGGTTCATCGCAAATCGGCATGCGGTAACGGCAACGCGGCGCAAACGCGCAGCCTGGCGGCAAGCGCAGCAGGTTCGGCGGTTGACCGGGAATCGGCTCCAGGCGATGCCGCTCGCGAATGTCCATGCGGGGCAGCGACGAGAGCAAGCCTTGCGTGTACGGCATCTTCGGATTGTCGAAAATCTGCTCCGCGCTGCCGTACTCGACCATGTTGCCGCCGTACATCACCAGCACGTTTTGACAAACTTCCGCGACCACGCCCAAATCGTGCGTGATCATGACGATCGCGGCGCCGGTATCGCGCTGCATTTCGTTCATCAGCTCGAGAATCTGCGCTTGAATCGTGACGTCGAGCGCGGTGGTCGGCTCGTCGGCGATCAGCAGTTGCGGATCGCACGAGAGCGCCATCGCGATCATCACGCGCTGACGCATGCCGCCCGAGAATTGGTGCGGATATTCGCTGATGCGCTTTTCGGGTGCGGGGATGCGCACCTTTTTGAACATCTCGATCGTCTTCTCGAGCGCGTCTTTCTTGTTGTAGCCCAGGTGCAGTTGCACCGCTTCGGAGATCTGCTCGCCGACGGTTAGCACCGGATTCAAAGACGTCATGGGATCCTGGAAGATCATCGCGATGCGATGTCCGCGGATCTTGCGCATGTCCGCTTCGCTCTTCTTCAACAGGTCTTCGCCGTTGAAGAAGATTTGGCTGGACGGATGCACCTCGCCCGGACGTTGGATAAGGCGCATGATCGAGAGCGCGTTGACCGATTTTCCCGAACCGGATTCGCCTACGATGCCGAGCGTCGAGCCGGCTTCGAGCGAATAGGAGAGCCCGTTCACCGCGGTGACCAGGCCGTCTTCGGTCCTAAAGGTCGTGCGGAGATTTTTGACGTCGAGAAGGGGCATGCGGTGGCGCTAGATGCCGGTCAGCGAGAGAATCGTGCCGATGACGACAAACGCGACGGCCGCAACGCCGGTCACGCGTTTGAGTTGCTCTTCGGCGCCCGGACGTCCGTATGCGGATTCCACCCGGCCGCCGATCGTTCCGGAGAGGCCCTCTTGCTTGGTGGTCTGCAGCGCGAGCAGCACGATCAGCGCGAGCGCGGCCACCACGAACAGCGCGCCGAGCGTGTGCGTCAGCCAGCCGGCATGCTGTTGGAACCACGTCTGATACGAATAGTTCAGACCGGGGTTGACCTGAAGGGGACCGTTGGTGGGAACCGCGTTGACCGGGACCTTAATAGGGGCGGCAGCCGCAGCAGTCGCTTTGGCAGCCGGAGCCACCGCGGCAAGCAGCATTGAGATCAATTGTTACTCCTAGTTACCCGTACAGTTTTATCACGGACGGACGGGCGCTACAAGAACGCTCGCTACCCGCGCGGCCACATGCTCGCCTGTCAACCCGAAGAGGGCTCGCTGTTTGGGCTGCGAGTCGTGCTGTACCAGGGCGTTGTTGGGCACCCCAATACGCTCGACGGCCAAACCCAGACCGTGATCCGACACGAATTCTACGACTGCCGACCCAAAGCCGCCTGCGAGCGAGTGTTCTTCTAGAGTAATAACGTGCGAATGGGTATCCGCCAGTTCCATCAGGAGCGCCTCGTCCAGGGGCTTGGCGAAGCGCATATTCACGACGGTCGGCTTGGTTCCCGTGCACAGGTCGTAGGCGTCCAAAGCGGCGTCGACCGTGTTGCCATAGGCCAGCAGTGCCACTCCGGAGCCCCGGCGCAAGACCTCGGCTCGGCCCTGGACGATCGGGGCCGCCGGATCGGTGTGCTTGCCGCTGGTCGAGGCGCGGGGATAGCGGATGCCGACCGGCCCGCTCAGCCGCAGGGCGTGCTGGAGCATCGGCAGCAGCTCCGCCTCATTGCGCGGCGCCATCAGCGTGATGTTCGGCAGCGTGCGCAGATAGGCGATATCGTACAGGCCCATGTGCGTCGGGCCGTCGTCGCCGACGAAGCCCGCACGATCCATGCAAAAAATCACCGGCAGATTTTGAATGCAGACGTCGTGGACGATCTGATCGTACGCGCGTTGCAAGAAGGTCGAGTAGATGGCGCACACCGGCTTGTATCCGCTGGTCGCAGCGCCGGCAGCGAAGCAGACCGCATGCGCTTCGGCGATGCCTACGTCGAAATAGCGCTCGGGGAAGGCTTTGCCGAACTTGGCCAGGCCCGTACCGTCCGGCATCGCGGCGGTGATGCCGATGACGCGCGGATCCGTTTCTGCAACGCGAATCATCGCCTCGCCGAACGCCTGTGAGAAGGTTTGCGGCGCGTCGGGCTTCTTGATGACCTGACCGTTCGCTTTATCGAATTGGCCCAAGCCGTGAAACGTGCGCGCGTCTTTCTCGGCCGGCTCGTAGCCTTTGCCTTTTACGGTACGCACGTGCAGCAGCACCGCGCGCGGAATTTGCTTGGCGGTATTGAGCGCGTCGACGACGGCGTCGTAATTGTGACCGTCGATGGGGCCGATGTAGCGGAAGCCGAGTTCTTCGAAAATCACCGCGGCTTTTTCGGCCGGCGCGATGAAGCGCATAGCGCCGATTTCGGCCGATTCAATCGCTTTTTTCGCCATGCCGCCGAGCGGCATATGATCCAGCACCGTCTTACCGGTTTTGCGCGCGAGGTTCGAGAGCGGCTTGCTGCGCAGCACCGAAAGATACGAGGCGATGGAGCCGACGTTGGGCGCAATCGACATCTCGTTATCGTTTAAGATGACGATGAAATTGCTTTTGAGTTGTCCTGCGTTGTTGATCGCCTCGTAGGCAAGGCCTCCGGTAAGCGCGCCGTCCCCCAGCACGGCGACGATCGTCTCATCGCGTTTTGCTAAATCGCGCGCTGCCGCCATTCCGAGTGCTGCCGATACGCTCGTGCTCGCATGTCCCGCGCCGAAGCAGTCGTATTCCGACTCGCTGCGCATCGCGAAGCCCGAAAGCCCGCCGCCTTTGCGAATGGTCGGGAAGAGGTCGCGGCGGCCCGTAAGCAGCTTATGGACGTAGGCCTGATGGCTGACATCCCAGACGATGCGGTCTTTCGGAAGGTCCAGCACGCGGTGCAGGGCCAGCGTGAGCTCGACGACGCCCAGGTTCGGCGCGAGATGCCCGCCGTTCTGGGCGCAGACGGCAATGAGCATATCGCGGATTTCTTGCGCCAGCTTGTCGATCTCGGGCCGCGTGAGCCCCTTGAGATCGGCGGGCGAGTCGATACCTTGGATCACCATATCAGTCAGCACGTCTTCGACATACCCAGAACGTGGGTCCCCTGCTATCCCTTGCCGCTAAGCGCCCTCCGCAGGACCGGCGGCGGAACAGTCCATGGTCCCACCAGATGAGATCGCAAGGCCCGCGCGATATAGGTGCGCGCTTCCGCGGTACGCCCTTTGAGCGCGAGGTCGTACCCCAGCACCCCAAACCAATCTTCGGGGAAACGTGTTTTTGCCGCCAGAGCGGCAAACGCGCTCACACCTAACTCGCCGCGTAAATAGCGCACCACCGGAAGATCCGTTTTATCGCAACGCTTCTCACACGCGGCAAGCACCGCGGCCGCCTGTCCCGCGTGACCGTTGGCGCGCATCACCAGCGCCGCGCTGGCGATGCGGTCCGCGTACCACCCCTTCGCTTTTGCATGGTCCGCAGCTTGCAGATAGTCGCCGGCCGAAGAATCGTACAATCCAAGCGCCCATTCCGCTTCTGCAACGAACTCGTACGGCCAATCCGCGCTGGGATTCAAGCGGGCGGCCGTGTCGGCGTCCTTCAACGCCGCTTCGTACTGACCCAGACCGAACCGCGACTGCGCGCGAAAAGCGTACACCTCGGCATCGGAACCGTTCAGCTGAATCGATTGATTCAGAAAACGGATCGCTTCGGTGAAGTTCCCGCGATCGAAGAGTTCCGCGCCGCGATCGAACGCCAGCGCGTACGGCGGTTTTGGCGTTGCGGCGGCAGCGGGCGCAGCCGTTGGCGCGGCGCCGAATTCGCTTGTGTGAAACTCCATGCGCCAGTTGCCGTCGTCATCGTATGTCAGGTCGGATTCCGGCGCTTCGTAAAAAACCACCGCTTCCGACGGCGATGGACACTGCTGCCCCGAATGCACATCGTGGCGGAACGCGACCTGTTCGATGCAGTAATACGTGCCGGCGGTACCGGGATTCCAGATCTTCTCGCGATTCGACGCGGTCGCGTAAAACCGGATGCTGTCGCGCTGCATCGTTCCCGGCAGATTGATCGTCGAGCAATAATCCACGACGTACCAGCCCGTGCTGAAGAATTGCCGGCTGCCGTCATCGTCCGTCGAACGGTACGCGACGGCAACGGAAAGGTTGCCCGGCTCGTAGTTGCAGATTTTGATGGCCGTCGTGGCTTCCGCCGCCGCCGGGACTGCAAAGGCCGGACCATACGCCGCCAGAGCGGCGAACACGCACAAAAGGGCACGCTTCATAGCCTACCTCCCCTTTGCTTTACGTTTTCGGCCCGAGCCGCCGCAGGGTTAGCTCGCGCTTAAAGGGACCCCAGAGCTTTGCGGGCAAGCGCCACGGCGATGAAGGAGATCCACCCGCCGCACCTTACGCCGGTGCCGATCAAGAACCGGCGGGTTTGGCGCGACTTGGCCCGGATTCTCTCGACGATCTTCAATCCGTTCCTCACCGCCCTCGCGCTCTTCATGATCCTCTCGCACATCCGGGCGCGCAGCACCGAAGAGTTCTGGTGGATGCTCTTCCTCTCGACGTTCTTTACGTCGATCGGGCCGATGCTCTTCATCTTCTGGCTCTACGCGACGGACCGCATCTCGGACCTCGACATGTCGATCCGCGAAGAGCGCGAGAAGGTCTTCGGCGTTTTCGTGATCTTCTATCTGCTCGGCACGGTCACGCTTTGGCTCACCCACATGCCCCGGCTCCTCATCGCGACGATGGCCGGATACACGCTCTCGACCATCATCGTGCAGTACATCACGCGGTACTGGAAGATTAGCACCCATGCACTCGGGATTACGGCACCGCTGGTTGCGCTCAGTTTATTGTACGGGCGCCAGCCGCTTCCGTTTCTGGTGTTGATTCCGAGCGTGTGCTGGGCGCGCGTCTATTTAAAAGCGCATACGATCGCGCAGGTGATTGCCGGAGCTGCACTGGCTGCGGCGAGCGTCGTGCTCTTCTTCTCGTTGTTCCACGTCCGCGCGTACGCGTGGTAGCAGCAGGCCCCGCTCGACGAGCGGGACCTGCTTCATATGTTTACCTATTCGCCGGCGCCCGTTTGCGAGCGTGAGGCGGTCGAGGGTGAGCCGACCTCACCGGTCTCACTCCGCATGCGCGTCGAGCCTCCGCCTACATGCAACTTGCTGCGAAATTCGCGGACGGATTGGGTGAGCATCTGCGCCTGCTGTGGCTCCGCCTTCTCGCGCAGATCTTTGAACGCTTTTTGCTCTTCGTCTTCGATGTGCTCGAGAACGGCGGCTTGCAGTTTCTCCGCCGTCTTAGTGAAGCCGGAGTCGTCGCCTTCCTTCAGCATCGTGTCGAGCTGGAACACGAGCACGTCGGCATCTGCCGTCTCGTGATACAGTTTTTGCGATTCCGATTTCTTCCCGGCCACCACTTGCAGCGCGGGATAAAACAGATTCTCTTCGGTCGCGTTGTGGATTGTAAGGGCCGCCTTTAGGCGTTCGAGCGTTTCCTGACGTCCGCTCATGCCGGTGCCCTGCGTCAAACTGCTCAGCAGTGATTTAATGGTTTGATGATCGTTCGTGAGAATTTCGATCGCATCGGTGCCGCGCATCGGCAGTTCGCTGATCTCGGTTTGCATACTAAAACCTCGCTGGTTCATGGAGTACGCTAATGCATACCCTCCGGCTTACGCGCGAACACGCTGGCCTCGGTTGCACGCCCGCCCCTCAGCGTTCCTTAACCTGGGTTCCCTATATTGCGCTTGAGTGCAGGGCGGAGTATCGTATGGTTACCGGAGCAGAAAGGCAGAGCCTAGTGGTTTTGCGGGTTTCGCTGCGCGGCGGTGAGTACGACGTTTTTCGTCGTGAGGAACTGCGCGCCGAACTCGACGCCATCGATACGATACGGATATCGAATTGGATCTAAGCGCGACGTCCCTTATGGACGCCGGCGCTGTCGGTTTGCTCGCGGCCTTCCGGCGCCGAGTCGTAAGCCGGAATCCCCGCGCGAAGGTTCGGCTCCTCAACGCCGCGCCGATCGTGCGCAAAATCTTGAGCGTTTCGAAGGTGGATGCGTTATTCGAACTTGTGCCGTAACGGCAATCCGGCCGTCACGTGGTTTCCGTATCCCGGAACGTGCTCGATCTTCAATTCCGTGGCGAGCTGGCGCACGATGAACAATCCGCGTCCGGACTCGCTCATCGCATCCTCCGGCAGTGCGCGCTCGGCCATAAATGCGTGTCCGCGATCGATGACGTGCAGCCGCGCGAAGCCGTTGCTCCAATCGAGATCGATGTCGATCGCCCCGGGTGCGTGGCGCACCACGTTGCCGATTAATTCGCCGAACACCAACTCCGATGCGGCAATCGTATCGGCGTCCTGATCGTGTTCGCGTAAGAACTGTACGAACTCGCCACGCGCATCTTGCGCCGCCTTGGCGTTTTCCGCATCGAACGACCATCGCCGCGTTGGTTGAAACGCGACCGTCAGGATCGCGACATCATCGTCGGCAGCACCCCCTAGACACGATTCTTCAATGAAGCGCGCCGGGCTATGCGTGTGCAGAACGGCGTCGCTGTTCACGACCTCGTGCAAGCGGCGGAAGCCGTCGAGCACATCGTGGCCCGCTTCCACCAAGCCGTCGGTGTAGAGCACCAGCAGCTTTGCGTCGCTAATGTCAACCGTGCGCGATTCGGACGGCGCGACGTTGCGGCGCAAGCCGATCGGCAAGCCTTCCGCGCGTAATTCCTCGGTTCCGCCGGCGCGGCGGAGCAGCGGCATAGGATGCCCGGCATTTGCGAACATCATCACTGCGCGCGCCGGATCGATGAACGCTAGAAAAGCCGTCACGATCTTGTCGGGGTAACGTCGCGCCAGCACGGATTCCACGGTATCGAGGATGCGAGCCGGATCCCGTTCGTATGACGGCGCGATCGAAAGTAAGTGACGCACCTTGCCCATGATGACGGCGGCGTTGGGCCCGCGTCCCGTCACATCACCCGTGCTGATCACGACGGAGCCGTCTTCCAATTGAAACGCGTCGTACCAATCACCGCCGACTTGCGCGACGCTCGCGCTGGGCAAGTACACCGCATCGAATCCCATGCCGGGCAGTTTGGGAAGGGACGGGGGCAGCAGCGAGTCTTGCAGCGTCTGGGCCATGCGCCGCTCGCTCTCGAAGACTTGGGCGTTCTCCATTGCCACCGAGGCGTGGCGTCCCACCTCTTCGAGCACGAACTGATCGTCTTGCGTCGGCCGGCGCGCGGAGTCGGAATAATACGCGATAATGGCGCCGTAGGTAATGCCGCGCGAGTGTAGCGGCACGACGATTGCGGCATGCGGATCGAGCGTGCGCACTTCACGGGCAACGTACGGCCACAGCGATTGAGCCAGATGGTCCGCATCGATGTGCTCGCGCGTGAACGGCCGGTGCCGTTTCAGATTTTCCACGAGCTGCCGCTCCGCCTCGGTGTGCAGCGTTCGAACGCCGACGAGCACCCGCGCGGTCTCGTCCAAGTCCGGATCGCGATGCGCGGCAGCGATCACGCGCAGCGCCGACTCGCCTTCCAAGCGCATCGCAACGGCGAAATCGCCGAGTTCCGAGACAATAAGACGAGTCAGCTCACCGAACGATGCGGTAAGGTCGAGCGTCTCATAGATCGCGTCGGCAGCTTTGCCGATGAACTGCAGGCGGCGGCGCGCACGCTGCTCTCCGGCATAGAGACGCGCGTTCTCGATCGCCACGGCGGCGCGATCGGAAAGCGCGCGTACGACCCGCAGATCCGCGTTTTCAAACAAGCGTTTCGATTCAGCCGAGTACATCACGATCCCGCCGATGACGTTGCCGGCTGCAATCAACGGCGCGACGATTGCGGATTTAACGCCGAGCGAACGCAACAGCGTAAGGTGCTGTTCGTCTTTTGCCGCAGTGACGAGCATCGCGTCGTCTACGCTTTGAAAAAGCAACGGCTCGCGGGCATCGAGCATAGCGGCAAACTGCGAATCTTCGCCGGCCGGATAGCGCTCGGCGAACCTGCCGACTTCTCGCACCATATCCGGGTCCCGATGCATCAGCGCGCGCAACTGCAACTTGCCTTCAGCGTCCTTGAGCGCCACGAAACACCAATCCGCAAACCGCTGTATCGCGAGCTGTGCGAAATCGCGGCAAATCTGTTCGACGTCGAACGCCGCCGCAAAGATCCGCGACGCATCCATGACGAAGGCCATGTTTTCGCCGGCGCGCTTTTGCGCGTCGATGTCCGTCGCCGTGCCGATCCAGCGTACTAGCATGCCGGACTTATCGTACCGGGGAAGTGCGCGCGCGAGAAACCACCGGTATACACCGTCGGAGGCGCGTTTCAGGCGATATTCGATTTCGAAAACGCGTTTCTCGCGGTTCGCGGCTTCCCATTCGGCCCACATCCGCGCAACGTCGTCGGGATGCAGTACCGAGTCGACGTTTCCGCGGGTTTCGGCTGCGCCGTACCCCGTGTATTCCATCCAGCCGGCGTTAACGTATTCGACGCCGCCTTCAGGAAAAGCCGTCCAGACCAAATGAGGCATTGCGTCGGCGATTGTGCGAAAATCCTCGGCGAACGACATCGCGCTCAGCCTTCAACACCTTGCAACCGATGCACTTCCGGGTGCAGGTCGCCTATAAGATGTTCCAGGCCCGCGCCGAACCGCTGCGGGTCGCCATTGCTTGCGCATTCCAGCTGGCCGGTACCCGGCGCTAAGCCCAGTTCCGTGACGAGCGCGAACGTGCGTTCCGCTTGAACCAGCGCCGGATCGATCCGCACGACGCCGCTGCCTAATACCGCCGCGAAGTGCGCGTCCAAAATCGGGAAATGCGTACATGCCAAAAGCACGGCATCGAGATTGGCGGGCAACGACGCGCATGCCCGCTCCACGGCGGCACGCGCTTCAGGCCCTCCCAATTTTCCGGCCTCGACCAGGGGGACGAGGTCGGGTGCCCCCGTTTCGTAGACCGCCGCGTGCGGCACGCGCGCGCGAATTTTCCGGCCGTATGCGCCGCTGCTTGCCGTTGCAGCCGTCGCAACGACGCCGACGCGCGTGAAGCCCGAACGCTCGACGGCCAGTGCCGCCGACTCGATGAGATCCAACACCGGCGCGCGCGTCTGCGGCCAGCCGAACCGTTCCGCCATCGCGCACGAAGTGTTGCACGCCATGACGATCGCGTCGACGCCGCGCGAATCCAGCCACGCCAAATTGTGATGCAGCAAGCGCAACAAATCTTCGGGCGTGCGATCGCCGTACGGCACGTGCGCCTGGTCTGCGAAGAACAGCAGATCGTGCGCGGGCAGCAATTCGCGAACGCGGCGTACGACCGTGAGGCCGCCCAATCCGGAATCGAAAAGTCCGAGCACGTTACTGGCCGTTAATCGAGGTGCCGGAGGGCGGCGTGCCGGCGTAATCGGCAATCCCGTCGGCGATCGCGACCGCCATCTTTTGACGCCATGCCGGATCTTGCAACAAGCGCCGGTCGTCGGGATTGGAAACGAACGCCGTTTCAATCAGCGTGGCGGGCATATTCGCGTGGTGCACGACGTAGAGTTTATCCTTAACGATCCCGATGTTCTTCACCGGAACTTCCGCGGCGATGCGTTTGTCGACGGCCTGCGCAAGCGCGACGTCGCTGTCTTTGTAATAGTAGGCGGTCGCGCCGTGCGGGCCGGAGTTCATGAAACTGTTGACGTGAATGCTTACGAGCAATCGCGCGCCGGCGCTATTAGCAATATCGTCTCGCGCTTGCAGCTCGTCGCGGGCTGAATCGTCGGGAGCGAAGACGTCTTTGTCGCTCTCACGCGTCATCACGACTTGCCATCCGCGTGAAACCAGAACCGCTCGCAAGCGCCGCGAGATGTCGAGCGTGAGATCTTTTTCGATTGCGTCGCCTCGCAGGGCGCCTGAGTCGCTGCCGCCGTGCCCCGGATCGATCGCGATGAGCCGGGGATTCGGCGCGGCGTAATTGGACGGGGCGGCTTGTGGCGTAAATTTCCAACCGGGCGATGGTGACGGCTGCGCGGCTGCGACGGCTTGCGCGCCCGTCATCCCGGCACCCGCGCGCGCCACGGTTTCATCGGCCGGTGAAGCGTTCACCACGACCGTGAGTCCGGTCGCGTCCGGCGTAACCGCGACCGTGTCGAACGCCGCAAGCGAGAGCGCTACCCGTACTGTGTCGGGCGATTGCTGATGGACGCGAATCGCGGTGACCGGTCCGGCCGCAGTTTCATCCAAGGGCGGAATCGCCAGACGCGCGGCGTGTACGTCGATCCACATGCGGTTGTCGGGCGGCCGCAACCGGTGCCATTCATACGACGCCGCACCGGCGACGGCGATGCGGATTGTGCTCGTACCGTTCTGCGACTCCGGCGTGACGTCTGTAACCTGCACCTGACCCGCCGGCGTCATTTGCGGCGAAGGGCTTCCGGACGCTTCCGCAGCGCCCGGTTCGGGCGCCGGCGGCGGCGTGTTTTGCGTTGCGGCGACCGGCTGCGCGGCCGCGACGCCGTTGAAGCCGATCGTAAAGTCGCGCTGATCGTCGGTCGCAGGCGCGCTGTGCGTGGTTCCGGGCGCGAGATAGAGCGTCACGAACGTCGTCGGATGCGCGGCCGGACCGCTCGTGCGGAGATCCATGCGGCGCACGGGGCCGGCGGCAAGCGTGCGCGTGCGTTCCAGTTGAGTGCCCACGCCGTCGAAGGCGACCGTCAATTTTCCGTTCTGTTCGGAGACCACGCGCGCGTCGAGCGGCATGCCGGCGTGCGCGATCAGCTTGGCGCCGCGTCCGGAGCTCTCTATATCTATAGAAGCGATCTGAGGCTGCAGCACGTTCTGCCCGCCGTCCGGCTTGATCGCAAAATCCAAACCGTGAAGCAACTCCGCGAGCGGCACGTACGCATGGCCGTCCAGCATGAACGGCGCGAACGCGGCCTGCTGCGTAACGGGGCCGACGTCGTAGCGGCGATCGCCGAGAGCAAAACTGATGACCACCGGTTCCGCGGTCGTGATGAGGATGTACCGCTCGCCCTGCTCCCACGTCACCGTGGCGCCGATACGGTCCAGCATGCTGCGCAGCCCGGGATCGTCAATAGAAATCGCCCGGCCGCCGCTCTGCGGAATGATCTGCGTAAAGACGACGGTGCGGCCGTCGAATGCGAACGCTGCCCGCTCCGCCGCGGGCGCCGGGGCCTGCATGCCCAGAGCGCACGCAATCAGCAGCGCTAAAACGCTACCAATCCGAACGCCGTAACGGCTCATCGATCTCAAGATGTCCCCCCGGGAGCGTGCTGAGCGTTTGTCCTTGAACGCGAACGGCGACCTGCGATATGCCGGGCAGCGCGGTAAGCGTCCAAACCAACGATTTGAATTGACCGCTCTCGCCGAGCACGCCCGCACTCTGATTCTTCACCTCTCCTGAAAGGTCGACCGTTGCCGTCGAATCATTAACGGAAGCGCCGAGCACGTGCGTTCCCACAGGGAAGCGCAGCGCCTGAACGTCGCTGGGCGGGCCCGCCACCGCTTGCGTTGCCGCATAGAGAACCGCATTCTGCAAATGCTCGGCGGCGCTCTCGTTGGCTTCTTGCGGGCGCATGGAGACGGTCCAGGGCACTTCGCTTGCGCCGTCGAGTTTCGTGTAATAAACCGTGACGCGATCGCCCACCGGGCTGCGCCGGTGCGAAGCGAAATACCACGAAACTCCCGCTACGATAACGAGCAGGACGACGATGGAAACAGCCCGCGACGTTCTCACGGGCAGCAAACTTCGGCAGTTTAGCTAGTGCGGCCTTGTTCTTGCTCTGCCTCGCGCAGCGCATCGGCCGCTTCGTGCAGATCCGTCGCGTCGTCGACCTTTCGCGTTCCCTCACGCGGCTGTAGACCTTGGACGCGCACGAGCTGCTCCAGGGATTGTAACGCTTCCGAGGTCTTGCGATCTTGAATGATCAGCATTTGCAGAATAAGCCGCGAGCGTTCCTGATCGATCTCGGCTTGCGTCTCGTCCGCGACCAGGATGCCGATCACCAAGATCAGGCTGCACAGCTGCGAGACGGTGTTCAGCAGACCGAACGTATTACTGTCGAACGGCTTTCCGTGCGCGGTGAGCGTGAATTGGAGCGCCATCCACACGCCGATGAAGAGCACCGCAGCCACGATCGCCCACGGAGTTGCGAAACGCCCTATCGCGCGTTCGACAAGCCGCTTGAGGGGCGGCAAATCTTGGCGGCGCTGACGGCGCAACTCGTCAATGATGGCCGCGGCGTCGCGGACGTGCTCTTGCTCCTTGCCGCCGGCAGCCATGGGGCGTTTGTACCCGCACCGGGTAATTCCAGTGGCGATGGCATTCTCGCCGAACACTGCAGAGCGCTCCGACGGGCAACCGCTCGAATCGTTCCATTCGCCGGGAAAACTGTTGTGGACGAGCTTCCGCGCGTTGATCCCAACGCTCGTCTTCGACGTGGGCGGCGCTATGGTGGTCTACTACCTGCTCTATCCGCATTTTCCGAAGACCAGCATCTTGCCGCTGCTCGGCGCATCGCTCGTTCCGGTGATATCCAACATTGCGAATTTCGTGCGGCGCCGGAGTTTGGACATCATCGGCATTATCGTCATCGTCGGATTGCTTGCCGGTGTCGCCGGTGCGTTGTTCGGGGGCGGCCAGCGCCTGCTGCTGCTTCGCGAGTCGTTCGTGACCGGGCTCTTGGGCGTAATCCTCATCGTTTCGGTCGTCCGGCACAAGCCACTCGCCTACTACGCGGTTCACGAATTTTTGACCGCCAACGAAGCGTTGCCCGCGGAGCGCTTCAACGCGATTTGGCAATCGGAATACTTCCGGCGCGGCATCCGGATTATGACGATTCTCTGGGGCGCCGTGCTGATAGGCGATTTCGTCCTGCGCGCCTTCATGGCGCTCACCATGAACATTGCGTTTGTGCTCGGGGTAGCGCCCGTGATCTCAACCGTGTTGCTTCTACTGGTGGGCGCAATCAACGCCTGGTGGCTGGGCCACGCGATCCGGATTGCGCTCGAGGATCACCGGCGCATTACGGCCGCGCAGGCCGGCTCATGAGGGACCGCGCGGAAAGCGGAGGTTCGTCAACCTATGGTAGATGTCGCCGAGTTACGTAAAAATCAGGTGCTCGCGAATCTTTCCGAGGCCGTATTGAATGATGTCGCCCGTCGCCTCACGCGCGAAGTCATGGCGACGTGGCAGCTCTTCCGCGACGAAGGAGCGCCGATTTCCCGCGTGCACTTTCCAGTGGACAGCGTGATTTCGATCGTCAGCCTGTCCGCGGAGGGCTCAGTCGCTGAAGCCTACGCGGTAGGCCGGGACGGCATCGCGGGCGTCGAGCTTGCGTTGGGACAGGACCGTACGATTCACCGTACGATGTGCCAAGTTCCGGGCGTGGCTTATTCCATGAGCGCGGCCGGCTTTTTAGAACTGCTTGCGGCGCACACCGAGTTTCAGCATCAAGTGGATCTCTATCTGCACTGTCTGATCGCAATGTTGGGCCGCTCTGGTTCGTGCAATCTCATGCACGATGTTCCCGAACGCTGCGCGCGCTGGCTGTTAAGCACGCGGGATCGCGTTGGCGGGGATCAATTTACGCTCACGCAAGAGGTGCTTGCAACGATGCTGGGCGTGCACCGCCCGGCCGTAACGCTGGCCGCCGGAGCGCTTCAAAAAGCCGGACTTATTCGCTACTCCCGCGGTCAAATCGCGATTGTCGACGCTGATGGTTTGCGCGAAGCCTCGTGCGAGTGCTACGGAATCGTCGCCGATGAATTTCGCCGCGTGCTGGGCGGCCCTTAGGAAAAAGCGTCTAAAATCTGCTGCGTCGAGCGGACGATTCCCATGCGCGGGAAGATGCGCGTTACGCTGTGCGCATGTTCTTCTGCGCTCATCGACGCCATCGCGTCCTCGATGAAGAGCAGGTTGTAATTGCGTTCGAAGGCATCCCGCGCTGTCGATTCGACGCCGATGTTCGTCGAGATGCCGCATATTGCGATGCGCGTAACGCCGCGGCGCCGCAACTGCAAATCCAGATCCGTGCCGTAAAAGGCGCCCCAATTTCGTTTGGTGATGATGATGTCGGAGGATCGAACGGCCAGTTCAGGTACGAACTCCGCGAAATCGGGAGCGGGCGCCGGCATTTGCGTGGGCTCGTCTACGAGCGGCTTGAGCGCGTCCGAGCCGTCGGCGGCAAACGCTACATGGACGAGCGCAACCGGCAGATTCGCAGCGCGGAATGCTTGCACCGCCTGTGCGGCATTACGGACGACGTCCGCGCTGCCGTGCGGAGCGACGGTTCTTCCCGCGATACCACGCTGCAGATCGATAACCACCAGCGCGGCGTGGCCTTCTTTGAAAAAGGCGGCCGTATCGATCACTCGTTAAACCCCGTGCGTAAGCGTCAGGTGCGAACCGTACCAGATGGTGAACGCGATCAACACTAAGCCGATGAAACTCAGCACGATCGCGGGCACGAGATTCTTCGGCGAGGCATCGAGCATCCGCCGCCCCGCGATATACGTTCCCATCGCGAGCAGCGCCGCCAGGATGTGTAGCCAGATCATGGCCGGCAGCGGAAGATGCGATGCGCCGGCCATGCCGGCGACAATCACGCCGATGAGCACTTGAATGCCGATTACCGTCACGAGCACGCGCCGCCCCAACTGCACCCACCCGATGAAGAGCGCGAGCAGAAAGACGAAAAAAGCGAAGCCCAAGTGAATCTCGAGGATAATGTTCATACTTGCCTTTGGTTTGAGGACAAGGCGAGCAGCGCCTCCGTTGAGGGCACGACGTAATACGACCCGCTGAGCGGCGTTGAGAAATACGTCAGCGCATCGCGCGGTCCGCCGGCTCCCGCCATATTGAGCAGCATGCGGTCCAGCCGCTTCTGCTCGCGCGCGAATCCGACGAACATCAATCCATGGCCGCCCACGTTGCCGTACGGAACGCTGCGCCGGAAAATCGGCAGCTCCGCGCCGGATTCATCGTGTAATTCGGTGCGCGCGACGTGCGAATCAGCCGGCATGTCCGCCTCTTCCAACTCTTGCGATTCCATTTTCGTTCGGCCGATGACGCGTTCCTGAGCGGCTTCATCGAGTTCGTCGAACGCTTCCATGTTGTGGCGCCATTGCTGCAGCAGCACGATGCACGATCCGGCGCCCGGCTCCCCGTCCGGAATGCACGTCACTTCCGGCGCTTCAAGCAAGCTCGGATTCGCCGTGCCGTCTTCGAAGCCGGTGAGATCGCGACTGTGCCGGTACGCCCAACCGGAAACCTCGCGCGCCACGCTCGCCAAACCGCGCAGCGTTTTTATTGCGTCGCGCGCTTCGTCGAAAATCACGTCGTACGATGGGCCCGTAAACCAGAGCCACGCATCATGCTGCGTCGCCGGCATCGCATATCCGCCGGCGCCGGCGATCTCGCGGTTGAAATCGTGCGCTTGCACGGCATGTCCGGACGGTGCCAGACGCGCCCATAAGCTCGGACGAAAACCAACGACAAGATTCACGCCCGAAACCGTCGAGTGCGGCCGTTCGAGTTCGACGAGCGCTTCGACCAAGCGCTTCGCATGTTCGTCCGAAAGGACATCGAGTTCGAAGTGGGCTTGCGAGGCTTCGCCAAGCGCGAAGATTCCGACTTGCGAATGAGGCATTGCGCCGGATGTTATACGTTTTACGTGCCCGTCGCGCCTCCGGCGTGGAAGACGTATTTCACGATCAGGCGGTGGATAGTATTGCCCGGCGCGGCCGGCGTTCCGTAATCTATGTAGAGCTCATCCAGATTCGCAAAACGTTTGTGGAATGAAACAGCGAGATTGCTTCCGGGCGTCGCGAAACCGCCCAATCCGTTCACATTGCGCAGACCGATCGCAAGGCTGGTGTTCCGGCCGAACGAACGCGTAAGTGAAACGCGGCGCAGCCATTGCGTATCGTAGGGCTGCAACGCCGACGCGTGCTCGATCGTGCCATCGTATTCGAACGAGATGCCGTACACGCCGAATTGCTGTGACGAAGAGAGCGTCATCTGCTGCAGATACCCGGCGCCGAAGGGTCCCCATGCGTACGATGCGTCGATCGGCGAGGGACTTCCGTCTTTGTAGCCGGCCATGATCTGCCGCAGGCTGAACGGTACTACAACACCGGACGGCGACGTATCGAATCGCAAACCGCTCGGTCCGCCGCTGAACATCACCGAGAGCTGGTTCTGGAACGTCACGCCTACGTTGCCGCCGGCATCGTACTCGCGCACCTGACCTTCGCGGTCAACGAAGCGGTCTACAAGAAGTCCGCCATTCCACGATTTTACGAAACCGTACTTACCGCCCACGCCGTTGTATGCGACGATCGCGCGCGGCCCGCGGATGTCGTCGATGGCCGTGTATCCGTCGACGGGATCGAAGCCCGGGGCGATGTCGCGGTAATCGATCGCGGCGAAATATTTTGCGGTTTGCACGCCTTCGGAGGCGAAAAGATAGCTTGCCGCGCCCGTCGCGCTATTGTTCTCGTGTTTGAGTTCGGCGATCGTGAATTGTCCGCTGTGTGGATTGTTTGTATCGACCGAGAGGCCCGCCGTATCGTCTTTAAGCCCCGTATGATTCGCCATCACGCCTTCCACACCGAGGCCTAACGTATGGTCGGGACGGTTGTATTTGTAACCGAACGCCGTGTCGTTAAAACCGTCGCCGGTCACGTTCAGCGCACCGACGGAGTTGTGTCCGGCGGTGCCTTCAATCTTTAATCCGCGGTTGAAAATCCCGATCGAAGGCGTGTAGAAGAGCGAGTCGCCGATGCCGTTTACGGTGACTTGCGGGAGCGTGTTGATGTACTGCGCGCCCTGGGCGAAGAACGGCCGGTACTCTTGGTACTGCCGCTGAAACATCTGCGGAGCGATCGTGGTTTGGTCTTGTTCCACGTTCGAAAAATCCGGATTCAGCGTTCCCACGAACGCCATGGTGTTCGTTACCGGCACCGTTACGTCGACGCCCACGCCGCGCGGTTTCGTGTCGATGAAATTGCCGATGCCGTTCTGGAATTGGCGGTTCTGCGACCCGGCGCTTGCGAGCGTGTAAATATCCGCGTGCGGCTTGGGGCGCGTAGCCGCCGCCACCAGTTTGATGCCGTCGATCTCCGGCCAGAACGATGCATCCCCAACGCTGGTCTGCGTCGGCTCGTACGCCCACGAGTATTGGTCGTTCGTCGTCGCGATAAAGCGCGAGAAGTTCATTTTCCAGCGCTGCACCGGCGCGCTTTGCGCGCGCAGATCGGAGAACGGAATGACCATCAGGACGTCGTAGCTGCCGTCCGGCTCCGTCTTTGCCAGGCTCGTCCAATCCGGCGCGTAGCGGGCGTTTTCGCTGGAACTTTCATCGTGCACGCCCTTGGGCGTGGCGCGGAAATTATACACGCGGCTGCCGTTGCCCGATGTATCGACCGAAAAGGTGACGTGATCGTCGCTCAGGACGCCGGCGTTATCGACGGTTTGGGTCGCAACGATCGGGACGCCGCTCTGCGCGGCGTGAAACGCGACGTACATGTTCTTGTCGTCGTAAAGAAAGTACGCGCGGGTTGGGTATTTGGCCGGTTCTCGCGTCGTCACGTTTTCGAATGCCGTCGCTTTCAGCGCGTTCTGCCAGGCCGGACCTTCGGCCGCGGCTGCGAGCGGCGGGGCTACGCTGCTCTTTGCGGCCGTAAAGTGCATCGTATGGTCCGCGATTGCGTCGGCCCAAGCGGGCACGGCGGCAAGCATCGCGGCAACGGCCGCAAAAGGCAATACAAAACGAACCGGAGCCATACGCGCACCTCGGCTTTCAGATACAACTAATGAATTAATAGATATACTACCCCGGCCAGGGCCGGTTGTCAACTATTTTTTTAGTGGTACGGGCCAGGCGCGGGTTTGTTTCAGGTTTTCAGCGGTGCTTCATGATTTGGGGGAAAGCTGGCGAGGTGTTGAGCGGTTTTGCGCGGCGCACTGACGCGCTTGAAATTATCGACGGCCCCGTAGACTCGATTGCGGAATGGCGCGCGAGCTTTCGCGACATTGCGTTTGCAAACCGGTGGTTCGGTGGAACAGGCGCGGTAAAATCCGCCCTTCGGCGCGTGCGCGCGCGAACGATTCTGGACGTCGGATGCGGTATCGCCGACATTCCGGCGGCATTGCGCCAGAACGGACGGCAGATCACCTGCACCGACGTAAACCCGGCGCTGGTGGATCTGGCGCGCCGCGAATTCGGCGAGGACGAGCGCATGCGCTTCATGATCGCGGACGGTTCGCGGCTGCCGTTCGAAGACGGTGTCTTTGATGTCGCGATGTGCAATCTCTCGCTGCACCATTTCGCACCGGAATTCGCCGTGAAAGTGCTTGCCGAATTGCGGCGCGTCTCGCGCGCTCCCATCGTCACCGATTTGATTCGCGCTCCGCTCACCTATGCGGCGGTCTTTGCCTTCAGCCGCATCTTCTCGCGCAACCGCTTGACCCGCCACGACGGCCCGCTTTCCGCGCGCCGCGCTTACACGCTCGCGGAAGCGGCGTCGCTGGCCACACAAGCCGGATGGCGCGCTCCCCGCGTTCGCCGGTACGGCCTGATCCGGATGGTGATCTTTGATGACGCGTCCATTTGACGTAGCAATCGCCGGCGCAGGTCCAGCCGGCGCAGCCTGCGCATTGCGGCTTGCGCGCGCGGGCTTTAGCGTCGCGCTCATCGATCAGCGTGAATTCCCGCGGGAAAAGCTTTGCGGCGAGTACGTAAATCTGGGCGCGATCCGGGAACTGCAGGATCTGCAGCTTGCCGCGAACTTGCGCCCTCGAGCGCATCCGCTCGAAGGCATGCGATTGTACGCACACGGCGAGACGGCCGCGTTCAAACTTCCGTCCGAGGCGTGGTCGCTGTCGCGCGCGGTGCTCGATGCGGACGTGCGCGATGCGGCAATCGCGGCGGGCGCGCATCCGCTGACGGGACGCGTGCGGCAACTGCGCGTGGGCGCGTCGGAGATCGAAATCGAATGGCACGATCCGGCCGGCGATGCGCATACGCTGCGCGCGCGGTATCTGGCGGGTGCCGACGGAATGCATTCGGCGGTGGCGCGTTTGTGCAATCTCACCGTTTCCGAAACCGAACGGCGCTTCGCGCTCGGGGCGCACTATCGCGGTGTGAAACTGGATCGCTGGATCGAAATGTACGCATCCGCGCATGAATATCTGGCGCTCAATCCCATGGGCGGCGAATCGGCAAATGCGGTGTTCGTGCTGCAAAAGGATCGGCTTGCGCGCTCGCGCACGGCCCTCGGCCAAGAGCTGGGCGTGTTTTCACGTCACGTTTCGAGCGGGCGCAGACCGATCGACGGCGCCGCCTTTGCAAACTCGTATCAAGCCACGGGTCCGCTCGCGCACCGCACGGCACATCCGGCAATGAAGCGAGTGCTCCTCGTCGGTGATGCGGCGGCGTTCGTCGATCCGTTTACCGGCCAGGGTGTGTTTCTGGCTCTCGCAGGCGCCCGCGACGCGGCAGCGGCGTTCGCGCGCGCGCTCGGGCACGCGCACGCCGAACATGCAGCGTGGCGCGATTATGCCGCGGCGGTGATGGAACGCGTCGCGGAACGCCGGCGCATCGCTGCGATGATGAAACTGATGCTGGGCGTGCGTTTCGCCACCCGGCGCGCTGCTGCAGCCATGCGCAAGCGTCCCGGCGACTTTACGTTTTTGATCGAAGCGGTGAGCGGGAACGCCGCGGCCTATAACTCGCTGGAATTGGCCACGGCGGTGGGGAAGGTTCTGCGATGACGTCCGTGCGCACCGCCGTGCATATCGAAGCGCCGGCGCAGCAGATCTACCGGCTTGCCAGCGATACCGCACGCTGGCCGGAACTGCTGCCGCATTACCGTTTCGTACGCGTGCTCGAGCAGCACGGCGATGAGCGCACAGTCGAGATGGCCGCCCGCCGCGGCGCAATTCCGGTGCGATGGACGGCGGTGCAGCGCAATGACCCCGCCGCACCGGCGATCTACTTCCGGCATTTGACGGGCTGGACCAAAGACATGGAAGTGGTGTGGCGTTTTGCCGAAGACGCGCGCGGCACGCTCGTAACGATCGAACACGAATTGGACTTCCGCTTCTTCATCGCCCGGCGCTGGATCGAGAAATACATTGTCGGGCGGTATTTTATCGACGGCGTCGCGGGACGCACGCTCGCGTGCATGAAGAGATTGGCCGAGAGCGATGTCCGGTAAGCACCGCGTCGCGATCACCGGCATCGGCTTGGTTACGCCGCTCGGCATAGGCAAAGACGCCTTCTGGGATGCGCTGCTCGCGGGCGCGGTCGCGGTAGACGAGCTCACGCGGTTCGATGCATCGGCGTTCCCCTCGCGCATCGCGGCGGAGATTCCGGACTTCGACGCATCGGCGTATATGGAGCGGCGACGGTTACAGTGGACCGACCGGTTCTCGCAACTTGCCGTCGTAGGCGCGTTGCTGGCCTGCGAAGATGCGCGCATCGCGTTCGAAGGGCGCAGCGACGTCGGCGTGTACACCGGATCCGCGCTCGGCGGACTAGCGTTCGCGGAAGAACAGATCGACGCGTTCCGCACGCAGGGACTTCGCGCAGTGCGTCCGCTGCTTACGCTCTCCGTCTTCGGCGGTGCGGCGGCTTCCAACATCGCCATCGAATTCGGGCTTCATGGCCCCACGATCTCCAACGCGAATTCATGCGCCGCGGGCGCGATCGCGATCGGGCAGGCTTTTACCGCCGTTCGCAACGGCGATGTGCGCGCGGCGATCGCCGGCGGCGTGGAAGCGCCGCTCGCGCCGCTCACGTACGGGGCGTTCACCGTGGCGCGCGCAATGTCGACGCGCAACGACTCGCCTAAAACGGCAAGCCGGCCGTTCGATCGCGATCGCGACGGCTTCGTGATGGCGGAGGGCGCCGGTTTCGTCGTAATCGAGCGTTATGATGACGCGGTTAACCGCGGTGCACAGCCGTACGCCGAGATCCTCGGCTTCGGAACCTCGAACGACGCGTATCACATGGCCGCGCCGCTCGCAGACGGATCCGAAACCGCACGCGCGATGCGCAGCGCGATCGAGGACGCCGCGCTCGGCGCGGATGAGATCGAAAGCATCAACGCGCACGGATCGTCGACGCCCGTGGGCGATCGCGCCGAAATTCACGCGTACCGCGCGGTGTTCGGCGATCGCACCGGCCGCATTCCTGTTTGCGCGACGAAGGGTCAGCACGGCCACGCTCTCGGCGCGACGGGCGCGTGGGAGGTCGGAGTCTCGGCGCTCACGTTGAGCGAACGGCGCTTGCCGGGCGCGGTGAACTTCAGCGGCTGCGACGACGGCTACGAACTGCATTGCCGGCGCACGGCAAGCGAGAGCGATGCGCGCGTGCTTCTCAGCAACTCATCCGGCTTCGGCGGCATCAATGCCGCGCTGGTCATGAGCCGTCCAGCGAAATGACGAGAATCGCTACGTCGTCGAGCGCTTTGCCGCGCACGACGTGGCGGTAAATCGCCGTAGCGGGATGGTGCGACTCGCGAATCCTTTGCAGTGAAAGCGCTTCAATGAGCGCGCCTTCGCCGTCCAGATGATCCCGGTTCCACTCCACCAGGCCGTCGGTGTAAAAAGCGATAACGCTGCCCGGCGGCAGTGAGACTGTCAGCGGCTCAGGAGGCCGGTCGCTTAACCCGCGGCATCCCAGCGGCAAACCGCGATCCGTGAAAGGGTCATCCACGCGTCCGCTTACGGGGTTCCACAATTGCGGCCCGGGATGACCCGCGGGCAGGCACGTCAACGTGCGCGCGTTTGGATCGAGTATCGCCAGCATGGCGGTACAAAAGCGATCCGGTTCGTTCTCGTTCGAGCGCACGAAGTCGACCGCGGTAAGCGCCCTTTTCAAATCCGGTTCGACGGCCAATGCCGTGCGCAGCGCGTTTTTCATGGACGACATGATGACCGCCGCAGAAAGGCCGTGCCCTACCACGTCGCCGACGGAAATACCGATGCGTCGTCCGTCCGGCAAGAAAAACGCGTCGTACCAATCACCGCCGACGAGCAGCGACGAATCCGCGGGACGGTACACGGCATCGAAACGGACGCCCGGCGCTTGCGGAAGTTCGCGTGGAAGCGCGGCCTCCTGAAAGCGCTTCGCGGCATTGCGTGCATCCGCGTAGAGCAACGCTTTTCCGATTGCAGCGCCGCAGCGGCGCCCCAGATCTTCGGCGAATGCGACGGCATCGGGGCCGAACTGCGCGCGTCCCGTTGCGGTCGTTACCAGCGTAAGAGCGCCGGCCACGCCGAAAATCTGCGATGACATCGGAACGACGATGAGCGATTCGTATTGCATCTCGCGCATGAATGCGGCGTGCGCGGCACTCGACGCGTGCGAATCGATCCATGCATCGTCGATATGAGGCGCGAAGAACGTCCGGCCTGTTTTGAGCACTTGGCAAACCGGATGAAGCGGCCGTCCCTCATCGCTGCGCAAATGTTCCCCGACGGATCGCAGTCCAGGAAGCCGCACCGGGTCGCGATGCACGGCGGCGACGCAATCGGTTTTGCCCGCTTCACCGATATCCACGATGCACAGGTCTGCCACGCTCATGACGGCTGCGTCGGAGATCGCACCCAGCGTTTCGCGATAATTCAGCGAGCGTCCGAGACGTTCGCCCGCCCAAACCAGAAACCGCAAGTACTGAACGTCGAGGTCGTACTCAAGCGGATCGCCCGTGGACGCGGAAGCCATACGGGGAACATTCCCGCCCTGGGCCGCTCCTTACCCCGCAGTATTGTCGCAACGGACCGTCAGGATCGCGATATCGTCCCAATGCCGCCCGTGCACCACGGCGTCGCGGATCGCGCGGGCCGGATGCGGCGCTTCCCGGATGTCGCGGCGGCGCATGGTCTCGCGCAACACACGCTCGCCATCATCCGGCTGACGGTTCCATTCGGTCAGGCCGTCGGTGAAGAACGTAAGAAAAGCGCCGGCGCGCAACGTGACGATTTGCGCCGGCTCGACAGGCGCCAAATCGCGATAGCCGAGCGGTAAGCCGCGTCCTTGAAATGCGTCCGTCAGCGTATCGTCGGGCCACCAAATCAGCGGGCCCGGATGCCCCGCCGACGCGCATACGAGCGTGCGGTGCTTCGGGTCGAGGATCGAAACGAGTGCGGTACCGAGCGGCTCCCGCGCGTCCGAAGCGCGAACGAAGCGATCCGCCGTTTCGAGCGCGCGCACAGCATCGGCCTCCACGTACAGGGCGCCGCGAATGCCGTTACGCACCTGACTCATGGCAATCGAGGCGGCGATGCCGTGTCCCATCATGTCGCCGATGGAAATTGCGAAGCGGCCGTCGGGGAGCGCAAATATATCGTACCAGTCCCCGCCGACCATCAAGTCTTCCGAAGCCGGCTCGTAGTACTTGTCGATGTGCACGCCGGCAACGTGCGGGAACGTCTTGGGAAGCGCAGCCTCTTGATAGCTGCGCGCGACGCTGCGCACTTGCGTGTACGAGCGCGCGTTGCCGATTGCCGTGCCGACGCGGCGCCCAAGATCTTTCGCGAAATCCAAGGTGTTCTTGTTATACGGCTGACTGGTCGTGCGAACGAGCGTAAGAGCGCCGAGCGTGCCCTGCACCGCGACAATCGGCACGATGATTAGGGAGCGGTATCCCATCTCGCGCATGAACTCCGCATGCGCACTGCTCGTCGAGGCGCCCGAGATGTATTCCGGTTCCACCAACGGCACGAAGATCGATTCGCCGCTTGCGATGACGCGATGTACCGGATGCGCGATCGCGCTCGCTTCGTCGTATAAAAATGTGCCGGCGCCGCGCAAAAGCGGTTCTTTGCCGGGATCGCGGTGCGCCGCCGCCGCCATGATAACCCCGCCGTCGATCGTGAGATCGAGCAGGCAAATGTCCGCAACCGTGCGCACGGCCAGCGCGCACACGGCTTGTAAGGTCTCCTCGTAATCGAGCGAAGCTCCCAGCATCTCGCCCGCTTCAACGAGGAACCGGAGGTATAACTGGTTTTCCGGCACGAGGGGCTTGTTCCCAAAATTGGGAGCCCGGGATTTAGACCGTCGCGAGCAGCGGCAGGCGCACGGCGAACGCGTTGTGCGTGGGCGACTCGCTGGTGATGCGGGCCTCGCCGCCGAGCGCGTCGACTAATTTGCCCGGCGCCCCGACGGAGGGATGGCGCACCGAGAAGTGCATGTGCCCACCCGGCGCGAGCCGCGAAATGTGGATTGCCCCGCCGGGCGGCGTGTAGCGCACCGCGCTGAGCAGCATGTTGCGCAGCACGTGCGTAAGGCGCTCGTGGTCTCCGCGGTATACGCATCCGGCATGATCGCCGTGGCAGTCGTCGTAGTGCACGCGGACGTTTTTCGATCCGGCGATGTGCGCGACCATCGAAATTTGCGCGCAGATCACCTCGCACACGTTGACGAAATCTTCGCGCTCGACGGCATAGCCGGGAGACTGATAATTCTTCTTCAAATTGTCGAGCAGCATTCCGCAGGTCTGCAGCGCTTCGCTGATGCCGCTCAACCGCTCCGTCGTCGTGTCGAGCACGCCGTCGATCATCGCTTCGACGTTTGCCTGAGCGATGGAAAGCGCGTTTCCCAGCTCATGCCGCGCGAGCGCTTGCATTTCAGCGCGATCCCGTTCGCGCCGGATCTGGTCGTTCATCAGCGCAGTGAGCCGCGCGGAAACTGCGTCGTCGGCGCCTTCCAAGCATTGTTTCGCGCTCTCCCAATCGGCGAGCATCGCCAGGTCGAGTGCGTGCAGAAGGCGTTCGTCCACGTCCGCTAATCCTTCCGCAACTTGTAGCCGACGCCGTACACGGTCACGATGTAGCTCGGGTCCTCGGGTTTCGCTTCGATTTTCCGGCGCAGATTGTTGATGTGGCGGTCCAACGTTCGCTCGAAGATGCTGCCGTCGTCGTGCACCAGATCCAGCAGTTGCGATCGCGTGAGCACCTGACCGACATTTTGCGCGAGCACGCTGAGAATGCGGAATTCGGCCGGCGTCACGGAGACTTGCTTGCCTGCGACGCGTACTTCATGCGCGCCCTCGTCGATCTCCAACTCCCGGATCCGAACGACGCTGGAGTTATCGGCACCGGTGGCGCCGTTGTTCTCGCCCACTCGACGAAGGACGGCGCGAACGCGCGCGACTACTTCGCGCGGCGAGAACGGTTTGACAATGTAGTCGTCGGCGCCAAGCTCCAAGCCCACGATGCGATCGACCTCTTCGCTGCGCGCCGTAAGCATGATCGTCGGTATGCGGCGTCCATCGTGGCTGCGGCGCAAGATGTCCAGGCCGCTCCCATCGGGCAACGTGATGTCAAGAATCATCATGTCGGGCCGCCGCTGCTCGATCTCCGCCAGCGCCGAAGCGACGTTAGCGCGCACCACCGTATCGAACGACTCCTGTTTCAGATAGGCGCTGACGACTTCGCCTATCTGCGGCTCGTCGTCCACGATCAAGATGCGCTTCACAGCTGCTTGGTTTTCGATCTGCACGAAAGCAACCTAGCAGCCTGCTCGGAATAGGCAAAGAGCGGCGCCTTCCCAAGCTCTTCTCATTTTGAGCCGTTAGACCCACAACTGGTTACGAAACGTAGGCGCGGGAAGCAGTTCGCGGGCGCAGCATGTAGACGGCGTGCGTCCGGTAGCCGGCCGGCTGCAAGTACAGTAACAGGTGGAGTTCCGCGATCCCATCGTCGACGTACATGCGCGAGCATTTGACCAGGATTTGCTCCAGCGCGCGCGCATTGGCCGTGCCGCCGGCTTCGCAGATAAGCTGCTGCGCGTCGGCGGCGGACAGGGGCGCCGGACAGATCGCGCGTCGGCCGTCGAGCTTCAAACGGATCGCGCGGCCCGAGCTCGCGTCGGCAATGCCGTCTATCGTCACCGGAACGCCGGCCGGTTCGCGGCGCGGCCCCGCAGTATCGTCGAGTTTCGGCGCCGCAATGCCATAAATACGCAAAAGGCGCGCGGCTGAACGAGCGTCTACGGTGATGAACATGTGCCGACGATACGCCGGCAGCCGGAAGTTACAGTGAAGAAGTCGCGGTTAAGTTGCGTCCGCTTTGCGACGGCGAAGCGGCAGCACGGCGCGCACGAGGAAACCGTCGCCCGGGCGTGACGCGTACGAGAAGCGCTTGCATACTTGCTTGACGATATAGAGACCGCGGCCCGACTCCGCCACGGCATCGGGCTCCTCGGCAATATGTCTCTCGCTAAAGCCCTCACCCGAATCGTTGATGCACAGCGCGAAATGTTCGCCTTCCGGCTCGAGCCACACGCGCACTCCGCCGCGCGGCGCGTACTTGATGACGTTGGAAACTAATTCGCCGAACACGAGCGACGCGGGATACAAATCGCGATCTTCGCAGTGATCGCCTAAGTAGCGTTCGAGCAAGTGCCTTCCGGCAAGCGCGTCGCGAGCGGTGTCGGTTTCAAAATACCAGGGATATTGTGCGACGTGGGCCATGGCTTCACGGTTCCCATCGTCTCTCCAGGTTAAGCCTTACGGTCCGGTAACGAACATATTCTTCAGGGTCATCGCGTCGTGCGGTGCGGCTGCGTCCACGTCGTTATTGAAATAAATGTAGACCTCGCTTGCACGATCGTGCAGCGAGCGGATGCGCCGCGCCCAGTGCTGCAGCGAGCGGCGTGGATAGCTGCCGACGTACAGACCTTCGTATCCGTGCAGCCGCACGTAGGCCAGATCGGCGGACGTGACGATGTCCGGCACCCGCATCCCGGGGTAGTCGTGGATGCAAAACGCCATATTGCGGCTGCGCAGTATCTGCTCCACCTCGGGCACCAACCAAGATTTGTCGCGGAACTCAACGACATACCGGTGATCTCGAGGCAGCTTGTCGAGAAACGCGGTCAGATGTGCGTCGTCGCGTGTGAGAAAGGGCGGAAACTGCACCAGAATCTGCGCGACTTTGCCCGGCTGAAAACACGCAGCGCGCTCCATGTAATTTTCTATGAACTCGTCCACGCGCTCCGGCAGCGTTTTGCGATGCGTGATGAGGCGGCTCAGTTTGATCGTGTAGCGGAAATCGCGCGGTACGCCTTCGCACCAGGCGTCGATTTGATGCTCTTTAGGAAGGCGGTACGTCGTCGCGTTCAGCTCGACCGTGTCGAAGCGCTCGGCGTAGTACTGCAGCCAGCGGCGCTGCGCGACGCCTTTCGGGTAGAACCGCCCGCGCCAGCCGGCATACACCCAGCCGCTGGTGCCGACGCGGATCATCTCAGCGGATCAGTGATAGAAGCACGTGCCGCACATCGGGACATACCGGACCTCGCCTTCGATCGCGATCTGCTCGCCGATGGTAATCCGGTTGCCGTGCTCGTCCACGCGCGGGTTCATAGTCGCCTTCTTCCCGCACGCGCAAATATTTTTCACTTCTTCGATGCTGTCGGCAAGCGTGAGCAGATAGATCGCCCCGGGAAACGGCTCGCCCAAGAAATCGCTGCGGATGCCGTAGCAGATCACCGGAATGTTCAGCACGTGCGCCATGCGGTGCAGCTGGCGCACTTGGTCCGGCGTGAGGAACTGCGCCTCGTCCACCAGCACGCACGAGAGATCGCGGTCGCGGGAGAAACGGGCGTAAAACTCCGTCTTGTCATCGAACGTTTCCACCGCTCGCTGGGGGCCCAGGCGCGATGTAACGACGCCGATGCCGAACCTATGGTCGATTTCTGCGGTGAATATGGCGACGCGGCGCCCGTTCTCTTCATAGTTGTGAGCGACTTGCAGCAGCGCGGTAGACTTGCCCGCGTTCATCGCGGAATAACGGAAATACAGCTTCGCCATAAACGAAGCGAGCGCTTCTACCCGAGCGCTTCCAGTTCATGCAGCAGCGACTCCCAGCGCGCGAGCGCCTCGGCGGA
>JAICWY010000145.1 GCA_025934645.1 Vulcanimicrobiia bacterium | reverse complement strand
TGGCGTTCGCAGACGGAGACGCCGACGATCACCGGCACGATTGAAAGCGACGCACAGCGCAACCGCGCCTCGTCGCCCACGTACCCGACTATTTGACCGAGCCCGTTCTCCTGGTCGCGGGACTCGCCGCGTCCATTGCCCTCGCGGTAATTGCCAAGCGCATCCAGCTCCCGTATCCCGTCGTTTTTGTAGCGGCGGGTACGGCGCTTGCGTTCGTTCCGAATCTTCCGCCGGTGCATATCGCGCCGGACTGGATCTTTTTGGCCGTGCTTCCGCCGTTGCTCTTCTCGGCCGGCTGGGATACCGACTGGACGATGTTCCGCAACAACCTTCGGCCGATTTTGCAATTGGCGATCGGGCTGGTGGTCCTCACCACCGTTGCGGTAACGGCGCTCACCATTCACGTGCTGCCGGCCCTCGGCTTTGCGGCAGCCTTCGTCTTGGGTGCGATCGTGTCGCCCACGGACGCCGTTGCTGCGGGCGAGACGTTCACACGCTTTTCGATCCCGCGCCGTATTGCGGCAATCGTCGAAGGCGAAGGCCTGATAAACGACGCGACGGCGCTGGTCATTTACGGCAACGCCGTCGGCGCTGCGGCGGCTATCACGTTTTCCGCGTCCGGTGCCGTCGCCTCGTTTATCGCCGTTTCCATCGGCGGCATCATCATCGGCGCGATCGTGGCGTGGATCGTCGAAACGATCTCGCGCAAGCTCGATCATTTCGGGCTGAGCGATTCGCTGATCGACAATCTGCTGCTGATCGGCGCGCCATATGCGGCGTACCTCTGCGGACAGGCCGCGCACGTTTCCGGCGTGCTCGCCGTGGTTGTGGCCGGCATCACGCTCTCCCGGCGATCTTCCGTGGTCTATGGTCCCCAAACACGGCTGATCGCGTGGAATGTGTGGTCGCTCTGGATTTTTTTGCTGAACGCGTACATTTTTCTCGCGCTGGGTTTGCAGCTGCGCACGTTCGTGCGGGGTGGGGCCGCGTTCTTCTCGATGCTGCCCGCCGCACTGGAGATCAGTGCCGTGGTCATTGCGGTGCGCTTGCTCTGGGTGTTTCCCGTTGCATGGCTCTCGCGGCTGTTTCCGGGCGTGCGGCGCGCCGATCCCATGCCGCAGGCCTCGTATCTGGCGCTAATCGGCTGGACCGGCATGCGCGGAATCGTTTCGCTAGCCGCCGCGCTCGCGCTGCCGAACAATTTCCCGCACCGCGAGAGCATTGTGTTTATCACCTTCGTCGTGATCTTCGTCACACTGGTCGGACAAGGGATCACGCTGGAGCCCGTGTTGAAGCTGCTGCACATCGGCACCGAAAGCGAAGATTACCGGCGTGAAGTGCAGATCCGGCTGGAAGCGCTACGTGCCGGAGTACGGCGCATCGACGAACTCGCCCGCCGGAATGAAGATTCACATACCGCCAAAGACATCGACCGCTTACGCGGCGAGTACGAAAACCGCATGGAGCATCTGCAGTATCAGCTTCGCTCGAAAAAGCGCTTGGAAAACTTTGGGGCGCACACCTACGTCGAGCAAGAAGCGCTGCGCGCCGAGCGCAATGCGGTCATGCAGATGCGCGATCGCGGCGAAATACCGGACGAATCGTTCCGGAGCATTCAGTATGATTTGGATTTGGCGGAGTCGCGATTGAGTTAAACGCCCCTCGACTACGCTCGGGGGTGGTTCGACAGCGCTACGCGCGCTCACCATGACGGCGATAGGGCGATCGCGTTAAACGCCCCTCGACTGCGCTCGGGGGTGGTTCGACAGCGCTACGCGCGCTCACCATGACCGGAGATAGAGCGATCACCATAACGGAGGTGGGGGGATTAAAAAATGACGATGGGTTTGAGGATGCGGGACTCGCGTAGAGCGGTGTAGGCTGCGGGGACTTCATCCAGCGTGAAGCGTGTTGCACCTAGACGGTCTGCCGTGACAACGCCGCGTGCGATGAGATCGAGGGACTCGCGGGTATCGTTCGGACCGCACGAGTAGCTGGTTACCAGAGTTACGTCGCGGAAATAGAGATCGTTCGCGTCGAACGCGAACGGCACGCCCGGCTCGAGCGGCGTGAACATGACAACCGTACCGCCTGGCGCAACGGCGGCGAACGCGCTGCGCAACGCTTCGGGCGAGCCCGGACCGCAGATAACCACGTCCGCGCCGGTGAACGGTTCTTCGGGCTTCACGGCATCCACGCCGAGCGCTCGCGCGAACTCGCGGCGCTGTGGCAAAAAGTCGGTGCCGGCTACACGCACGCCGCGCGATGCGGCGACGAGCGCGTGCATCAAGCCCATCACGCCAAGCCCTATGACGTACATCGCTTGGCCTTCGCGCACGCGGCTGCGGCGAAGCGATTTTACGACGCAAGCCAGCGGCTCGACCAGCGATGCGTCGACGGCAGAAACGCCATCCGGCAAGCGCAGTGTATCGCCAAGATTCTCACCAGGCACGCGAAAATATTCAGCAAGGCCGCCCGGCTCCAGTTTGCTGCTCCGCCAGGTCGCGCACTGCACGTAGTCGCCGCGTTCGCACATCGCGCAGGCAAAGCACGGCGCATGATGGTGCACGAACACGCGATCTCCCGGAGAAAATGCCGTAACG
>JAICWY010000146.1 GCA_025934645.1 Vulcanimicrobiia bacterium | reverse complement strand
GATAACCGCGCGAGAGCGCCAGTTCGGTCGCGCGTTTATCGGCCTCGCGCCGCATCGCGAGCGGCATCTGCTTCATGAACTTCGCCTGTGCGCGCCAGTTGGCTTCGAGTAATAGGCGGCCCGTGGGTTCTCCGCCGGCATCGCGCTCGATGCCTTGCGTGTCGCGCGGAATGTCCAGTGCCGCGAACGTTTTGCGGTTGACGATGCACGAATGGCCGTCCACGCGAACGACCATCGCAAGCGCATCCGAAAAATGCCGCTCGAGCGGCGCGGCGTCGGCGCTTCGACCGTCGTTCCAAAAGCTCTCGTCGTATTGTCCGGCGAACACGAATTCTCCGCGAGGAATGCGCGTGACGGCGTCGGCGTACTCCGCGTAGGAACGCACGTTACCCAAGAAGCGATCGCCCAGGAAATAGCCGGTGTCGGTGAGATGGACGTGGCAATCGGAAAATGCGGGCAGGATGGTGGCGCCTTCCAAATCCACGCGCTCGACGCCCGCGCCCGCATCGGCGGCGTTGAGCGAGACGATCCGCCCGTTCTCGACTAGCAGGGCATCGTGGCGGGAATAGGTGCGGAGCGCAGGCTCGTAGCGGTAGACGCGGGCGTTGGCGAACAGCTTCATGATGGAGTACTTCGGATGAAAGGGCGCGAGTTTCTTCTCGGCATCGCGGGCGGGTTCGTGGCGGGATACGCGGCGTATCGCGCGTACGAGAGCGCGCGCATGCCTGCGCCGGCCGTTGATAAAACGCGCGACGCCGCCCGTTACGGCGCGACGCGGCGGGCGCTTGCGCTTTCGGGCATCGCGCGTTCGCTTGCGGGATCGGCACTCGTCGCATACGGACCGGCGGGTGACGTGCTTGAACGCAACACCGCGCGTCTGCCCGTGTGGCTGCAGCCGATGGCTTTTGCGCTGCAAGGCGCGGTGCTCGATGCGGTATTGGAGTTTCCCGTCGATTTCGTCGAAGAGTTTTCGATGGAGCGGCGGTACGGTCTGAGCGAACAAGACTTTCCGTCTTGGATTTCCGATCGCGTGAAACAAGAAGCGGTCGGCACCGGCATCGCGACCGCGCTCGTAGGCATCTTCGCGGCTGCGATGCGCCGATGGCCGTCATTGTGGCCGTACGTTGTAAGCGCGGGCGTCTTTCCGCTGCTTTTACTCGCGAATATCGTCGTGCCGATCTACATCATGCCGCTCTTCAACACGTACGAGCCGATCGAAGGGCCGCTGGAGCAGCGCCTGCGCGCGCTGGCCGCGCGTTTCGGCGTGGGCGACGCGGAGATTCTGCGCGTGGACATGAGCAAACAAACGAAAAAAGCGAACGCGTTCGTAACGGGCATCGGCAGCACGCACCGCATCGTCGTCGGCGACACGCTCATCGAACATTTTCCCGAGGAAGAAATTGAGTTCGTGGTCGCACACGAGCTCGGACATTACGTCGCCAAAGATAGCTGGCGGATGATCGCGATGGCGCAGGTGGTCGCAGTCTCGGTGCTGTTCGGCGCGTTTGCGGTGATGCGCGACCGCTCGGCGGAGGCGGCGAAGCGTCCGGCGACACTCGCGCGCGTACAACTCTTCGCGACGCTGCTCTCGCAAGCGCTGCGTCCCGCGATCTCGAGCTTCGCGCGTTCTCGCGAGTGGGCCGCCGATCGCTTCGCGCTGGCGACTACGCAGGCGCCGCTTACCGGCGCCTCGGCGTTCCGGCGCCTGCAAGATCAGAATTTGGCGGAGGACGAACAGCCGGCGTGGTTCGAGTTCTTGTTCTCGACGCACCCATCGCTCAAGGCGCGGATCGCCGCGCTGGAATCGTCCGCAACGGTCGCGCGCTAATCGGTGTTCTTACTAAAAGTATGCCTGATGCTTCAATACTTTTCACGCCCTTCGACTTAGGTCGCACCCGTCTTCAGAACCGCGTCGTCATGGCGCCGCTCACGCGAAATCGCGCGACGCCCGGAGACGACGCGCCGCACACGCTTAACGCCGAATATTACGCGCAGCGCGCGAGCGCCGGCCTTATCATCGCGGAAGCGACGCAAATCTCGCCGTACGGCAAAGGCTATGCCTTCACGCCCGGCATCTATTCGCCGCAGCAGATCGCGGGCTGGCGGCAAGTGACGCAAGCGGTGCACGAGCGCGGCGGCGTTATCTACCTTCAACTCTGGCACGTCGGCCGGTTCTCGCATCCTTCGCTGCAGCCCGGCGGGCTTTTGCCCGTTGCGCCGTCGGCCATCGCGCCGCAAAATTCACGCACATTCGTGGAAACCGGCGAATTCGTGGAAGTCGGTACGCCCCGCGCACTGGAGCTGAACGAGATTCCGGGACTGATTGCCGATTACACGGCCGCCGCTCGGAACGCCATTGAAGCCGGATTCGACGGCGTCGAAATTCACGCGGCGAACGGGTATCTGCTGGATCAATTCATGCGCGACGGCAGCAATCATCGCACCGACGAATACGGCGGCTCCGTGGAGAACCGCATCCGCCTCACGCTCGAAGTAACGCAGGCGGTGGTTGACGAGGTTGGCGCGGATCGCACGGGCATTCGCATCTCGCCCGTCTCGCCGGCATCCGGCGCGTTCGACAGCAATCCGTC
>JAICWY010000049.1 GCA_025934645.1 Vulcanimicrobiia bacterium | reverse complement strand
ATGCTCGCACCGGTCGCCAAACCGTCATCTACTAAGATGATGGTGCTGCCTTTCACGTCAAGGTTGGCGCGCCCGGCCCGGTATGCCGCTTCGCGCCGTTCGAGTTCCATCAATTCCCGGTCGGCGATCGCTTTGATATCGCCCGGCAGAATGCCGAGCGCCTCGATCGTTTCATCGTTGAGCACGCGCACGCCGCCCGGCGCAATCGCGCCGATCGCGAGCTCTTCGCGGCCGGGCGCGCCGAGTTTGCGCACGATAAACACGTCCAGCGGTGCGCCCAGGGCACGCGCAACTTCGTACGCGACGGGAACGCCGCCTCGCGGGAGTGCGAGAATGCGCGTTTGCGGACCCGAATAGCGCAAAAGTTTCGCGGCCAATTGCTTGCCCGCGTCCGAGCGGTTGGCGAAAATCATTGGCCGATTCATTCCGCGCCGCCCGGGAATCACCCAGCGTATGAATCCGAAAGACAAAACGTCCGTACTCGAGGCGCTCGAGGAGCATTTGGAGGCCATCTCCGAACGCGACATCGACCGTTTCGCCGCGACGCTGGCGGCAAACGACGTGCGGTTCGTCGGCGGAGATGGCCACATCATCGAGGGACGCGAGAACGTTGTCGCGGCGCATCGCGACTGGTTCATGACGGAGGACTGGCGTTTCCAGCCGGAGATTCTATGGACGCGCGAAGAAGCGGGGGCGGCGTGGGCGCTGATGCGCGTCACCTATACCGAGAACGGCAGCGCGCGCATGTTTTTGCTGTTTTTCCTTTTTGTCGATGAAGACGGCACCTGGCGCGTGGTGTACGATCAAAACACGCCGATTTCGTAGTTTTCTTTAGTGGCCTGCTTGTAGAGCACTCGAGCGTAGCGCGCCTGCCGCCACCAAGGGCGAGGTGGTAACCGCTTAGACGCGAGCGCGCCATAGCGCGCGTGGGTATGAAGTGCAGCGAATGCAACGTGATAATGAAGGGATGGACATGGCGCTTGGATCCGAACAAACCGGCGATCTAATGCGGCGCGGGCAGACGATGGTGAGTCAAGCCGTCGATCGCGGGACGTCATTGCTGGCCGACCGTGTCGAGCACTACACCAATGTCGGCCGCGAAGTCAGCACCGTATTGCGCGACAAGGGCGAACCGCAGGCTGCGGAACTCGTGGAGTCGCTTTCGCAGCGCGCGCAAGTCGCCGCCCGCTATTTGCGCAACAACGACGGAGCGGCGATGTGGGGCGATGCGCAGCAATTCGCTCGCGGCAAAACGTGGCTGCTTGCGGGCGTCGGTTTCGTCGGCGGACTCGCGCTCGCGCGCACGATCCGCACCGCGGCCGATTCCGGCTGGGATCATAATTCGGCCTATGTAGACTCGTATGCGCAGCCGTACGCGACGGCGGAAGGTCGAGAGAGGGAACAGATGTATGACCGAGCGTGAGCCGCTCGTGGATCGCGAGTCGCTGGCGCAATCCGTTCATCACTTAGGCCAGGACCTAGGCGATCTCTTCCGCGCGGAACTTTCGCTCTTCAAAAAAGAGGCGATGCAAGAGATGCGGGGCCTGGCGGCCGCCGGCGTTTGGTTGGGCGCGGGAGCAGTGCTCGGCTTGGCGGCGCTCGGTGCGTTCACCGCATTCTGCATCATGGCGCTCTCCCTGGCGCTGGCGCCGTGGCTGTCGGCGCTAATTATCACCATTATGTGGGGTTTCGGCGCGGGCTCGCTGCTCGCAGCAGCCATCGTAAAATTGCGGTCGACGCTCCCAATTGAATTCAAAGAAACGACGCGTAGCGTGAAGGAGGACATAGAATGGATCAAGAGCGGAGCGAAGTCCGCGAAGTAGAGGACGCGCGCGAGCGCGTCGCTCAAGATGTACGGTCCGTGGCGTACAACGCGAACGTCGTGGATCGCGCGAAGGAACAAGCGCAGTCGCGTGTCGACGATGCCAAAGAGATGGTGCGCAGTCGCGTACAAGGTGCGCGCGATAAACTGCAAAACGCGCGCGACTCGATGCGCGACATGGCGGGCAACGTGCCGATAAACGGCGACAATCCGTTCGGCATGATGTTCGCGGGCCTCGCAATCGGCTTTTTGATCGGCATGGTGATCCCGGTGTCACGCTTCGAGTCCGAACGCATCGGCCCGATGACGGACGAGATGAAGAGCCGCATGCGCGCCGCGAGCAGCGAAGTCGTACGTCGCGGCGGCGAGGTCATCAAAGACACGATCGAAGCCTCAAAAGAAGCAGCGACGACGTCGCTGCGCGAACAAACCCGCGACTTCAACGTAGAAAGCTAATCTTCGCAACGACCCCAGGCGCCGGCTTCTTACGCCGGCGCCTTTTTTATATACTCGCGCGCCGCCCGAGCCTGCGCGACACTAGGCCTCGCCATCGCACGGCAAACTTCAGCAGTCATCCTGAGCGCGCGGTAGCGCAGTCGAAGGGGCGCCCGAGTTATGACGAGGGCTGCGTGGCAGAAGGCCTCGTCAACGCTCGGCCGTGGTTCGAGAGCGCTACGCGGCCCTCACCATGACAGCTGATTGTGCGCGAGCGATGCTCACCTTAACGCACCGCAATTCACGCAGTCATCCTGAGCGCGCGGCAGCGCAGTCGAAGGGCGCCCGAGTTATGACCAGGGCTGCGTGGCAGAAGGCCTCGTCAACGCTCGGCCGTGGTTCGAGAGCGCTACGCGCCCCTCACCATGACACAAACAGCGGTCAACCCGCCGGGATCATGCCGCGTTTGGTTGCAATGCGTTCGTTGAGGAAGGCCATCCAGCGATCCATGCCCTCCCCTGTGCGGGCGGAGAGTTCGAGAACCGGTAGGCTGGGATGGACTCGTTCGATGTTCGCTAAAGCCGACGCGCGATCGAAGCCGCATGCGGTACTCAAATCGATTTTGGAGAGTACCGCAACGTGTGCCGTTGCGAATGCGAGCGGATATTTCAGCGGCTTATCCTCGCCCTCCGTCACCGAGAAGACGACGACGCGCAGATCCTCGCCCAAGTCATACTCGGCCGGACAGATCAGATTACCGACATTTTCAATCGCGAGCGCGTCCGGAAGATCTCCGGAAGGCGCGAAGTCCGAAAGGGCCCCGGTAATCATCTGCGCATCTAAGCGGCACTCCGCGCCGGTCGTAATTTGCCGCACAGGTGCTCCGCTTCGCGCCAACCGCACAGCGTCGTTGTCCGTGGCCTGATCGCCAACCAGCGCAGCAACGGTGTACCGCTCTGCAAGTCGCCGCAGCGTCTCCTCGAGCAGTGTGGTCTTTCCCGCACCGGGGCTGGAGAGGAAGTTGAAAACGTAGGTGCCGCTTTGCGAAAAACGCTCGCGCAGATCAAGCGCCAGTGTAGTGTTCTTGCGAAGAATGCTCTGTTGAACGTCCAGCAGACGCAGGGGCATAGTCGACCTCCATTGCGCTGACGATGAGTTCGCGACCGCGAACTATGGTATTTGAAGAGACCCCGCACTCGGGGCAAACCGGAAGCGTGCCGCGCTTGATGACGCGCTCGCATCCGCACGGTTCGCATGTGATAGCCAGCGGCACCGAGTCGATCTCCAGGCGAGATCCGCTAGCAACCGTACCATCCGTCGCCAACTCCCAGGCAAAGCGTAGCGCATCCGGTACGACGCTTGTCAGCACGCCGACGCGTAGCCGCACCATAGTCACCTTCGGAATGCAATCATACGAAGCGCGTTCACACACTTCGTCCACGATTGCCAAAGCGATAGAGGCCTCGTGCACGCTTGTAGTATTCCCACGAAATACTGGGTAGCGTACTCCCGAGAGGTGCCATCATGTCTGATGCTCTTCAGCTACTTCGGGAGCAGCACGCGGAAGCAAGCGCTCTCTTTATGAAGCTCGAGCGGATCAGCGATGCTACCACATGCGAGCATATCTTTCGTTCGCTCGACGTGAAACTGCGCGATCACGCCTTTATAGAAGAAGAGCTCTTCTATCCGGCGTTTCAAGAGCGCGGGACGCGCGAGAACGCAAAAGGCGAGATCGCCGAGGCCGAACACGAGCACGCGGAAGTAAAGTCATTACTGAGCGAGATCGAAAAGCTCAGTCCCACTGATTACACGTTCAAGACGAAGATTGGCGAACTCAGACGCGCCGTCGAGCATCACGTGCGCGAAGAAGAGCGAACGATCTTGCCGCAAGCCCAGCGGCTCTTTAGCCAGTCCGAGCTCGACGAGATGGGCCTGAAGATGGTCAAACTCATGTCGATCCATTCGCCGGTGTATCAGATCGGCGGAACGCAAGTGCAAACTGCGGCGCGCGACACGTTGCACCGCATCGGAGATTTCATCAGCAAAATCGGCAGTTAAACAACAAGTAAGGAAGGTTCGAAATGGGTCCAAAACCGCCAGTCCTTCCGGAAATCAATCTCTTATGGATCAACGCCGGCCTAAGTTGCGACGGTGATTCGGTTTCGCTGACAAACGCGCAGCGTCCGAGCATCGAAGATATCGTCATGGGCGGTATCCCCGGTCTGCCAAAAGTGAACGTGTGGTGGCCGCTGGTTTCATACGAAGTCGGCGACGATTTCATGAAGGCGTTCTTCAAAGCGGAACGCGGTGAAATGGAGCCGTTCGTTCTGGTGATCGAAGGCTCGGTCGCGAACGAAAAGGTGAAGAAAGAAGGCTACTGGACCGGCTTCGGCAACGACCCTGCGACCGGCCAGCCTCGCACGCTCACCGAGTGGATCGATGCCCTCGCGCCTAAAGCGGTCGCCGTTATTGCGGCCGGAACGTGCGCGACCTACGGCGGTATCCACGCAATGTACGGCAATCCGACCGGCGCCATGGGCCTTGCCGATTATCTGGGCTGGAATTGGCGGTCGAAATTGGGACTGCCCATCATCAACGTTCCGGGTTGTCCCGTGCAGCCCGACAATATGTCGGAAACGCTCACGCAGCTTCTCCTTTTTGCTGCCGGCAAAGCGCCGCCGCCGGCGCTCGATGAGATGCTTCGCCCGAAATGGCTGTTCGAGCGAACGGTGCACGAGAATTGCGATCGCGCGGGCTATTACGAAGAAGGCAACTTCGCAAAGCAATACGGCGATCACCGGTGCCTTGTGAAGATCGGCTGCTGGGGTCCCGTGGTAAAATGCAACGTTCCGAAACGCGGTTGGATGGACGGCATCGGCGGATGTCCCAACGTCGGCGGCATCTGCATGGCGTGCACCATGCCCGGGTTCCCCGATAAATACATGCCGTTCATGGACGAGCCGCCGGGCGCGACGCTTTCTACGACGCTGGTTACGGGCTACGGGCGCTTCATCCGTGCGATGCGCGCTTCTACGATTCACACCGGCGACAAAGAGCCGAAGTGGCGCCACAGCGGCGAGACGCTGACCACCGGCTACGTGCCGCACACGAGTTACTAAACCGGAGAGCGAACGATGACGACGCGAGAAGTCCCGTATACGGCGGCCGAATCGGGCCGCGAGCAACTCGTGGAGATGGCGTGGGATCCGATCACCCGGATCGTCGGCAGTCTCGGCATCTACACCAAGATCGATTTCCGTCAGAAGCGCGTGGCGGAGTGCCACAGCACCTCGTCGGTATTTCGTGGGTACAGCGTGTTCATGCGTGGTAAGGATCCGCGCGACGCGCATTTCATCACCAGCCGCATCTGCGGAATTTGCGGTGACAATCACGCCGCGTGTTCGGTGTACAACCAGAACATGGCCTACGGCATCGAGAATCCGCCGATGGGCGAGGTGATCATGAATCTCGGCGAGGCAGCCGAGTACATGTTCGATCACAACATCTTCCAAGAGAACCTCGTCGCGGTGGACTACTGCGAGAAGATGGTGCGCGAAACGAACCCCAGCGTCTGGGAGAAGGCCAAGCAAACGCCGGCGCCGCACGCCGATATCCACGGATACCGCACCATTGCCGATATCATGAGCGCATGCAATCCGTTCGAAGGCGAGATCACGCGGCGGGGATTGGAACTGAGCCGCCTAACGCGCGAGATGTTTTGCCTGATGGAAGGCCGGCACGTTCATCCATCGACGCTCTATCCGGGAGGTGTCGGCACCGTTGCGACGATGCAGCTCTTCACCGATTATCTTTCTCGCTTGCTGAAGTACATCGAGTGGATGAAAGTTTGCGTGCCGCTGCACGATGACTTGTTCGATTTCTTCTACGAGGCGATTCCCGGCTACGAACACGTCGGCGAGCGGCGCGTGCTGCTCGGATGCTGGGGCTCGCTCTATCACGAAGGGGATGCCGACTTCAAATACAAGCACATGAACGACTGGGGCAAAAAGATGTACGTGACCCCAGGCATCATCGTGGACGGCAAACTCGTGACCAACGAGTTGGTCGACATCAATCTGGGCATGCGCATTTTGCTCGGCTCTTCCTATTACGCGGATTGGGAAGAGCAAGGCAAACTGGTCGACAAAGATCCGCTCGGCAATACGGTCGATATCCGTCACCCCTGGAATGCGCACCAAATCCCCGTTCCGCAAAAGCGCGATTTCGGCAGCCGCTATAGCTGGGTGATGTCGCCGCGCTGGTTCGACGGCAGCAATTATCTTGCGCTCGACACCGGCGGCGGCCCGCTCGCGCGCCTGTGGTCGACCGCCCTCTCCAACCTGGTCGACACGCCGTACTTGAAGGCGTCCGGGAACACAATCAAGATCACGCTTCCGAAGACGTCCCTGAAACCGGAAGTAACATTCGAGTGGAAGATTCCGCGCTGGAGTAACGCGATCGAACGCAATCGTGCGCGCACGTATTTCCAAGCGTATGCGGCCGCGTTGGCGATGCACTTCGTCGAAGTGGGCATCGGCTTCGTCGGCAAAGGCGAGACGAAGACGTGGAGCGACTTCAAGGTGCCCAAAGAAGCCATCAGCGTCGGCTTCACGGAAGCGGTGCGCGGCGTGCTCTCGCATCACATGGTGATTAAGGACGGCAAGATCGAAAATTATCAGCCGTGGCCGCCCACGCCTTGGAATGCGAATCCGCGCGACAACTACGGCACGCCGGGGCCCTACGAGGACGCCGTTCAGAACACGCCGCTTTTCGAAGAGAACGGTCCCGAGAACTTCAAGGGCATCGACATCATGCGCACCGTGCGCAGTTTCGATCCGTGCCTGCCTTGCGGCGTGCACATGTATCTGGGAGGCGGGAAGACGATCGAACGCGTGCACACGCCGTTCGGCGCACCCGATCTCGGCCAGTGAGCCGCGATCTGCTGGACCGTTCGAGCAAGCGTATCGAGTCGCTGCTGGATCGCTTCAGCGCCTACCCGGCGGCGAGCGGCGCGCGCGCCGACGCCGAGGAACTGGTGCGCACCGTGTCATCGCTCTACGGCCAATGCTTGCGCGAGATCGTCGAGACGCTTCGCGAAGAACTGGGCGCGCGCGCGGACGGCTTGCTCGAACGTTGTTGCGGTGACACGCTCACGGCAAGCCTGTTTATCACGCACGGGCTGCATCCGGTTCCGCTGGAAACGCGCGTGCGGCGCGCGCTCGAGTCGCTTGGCGAGGCTCTGCGCGAACAGGGCGCTGCCGTACAGCTTGTGAGCGTGGACGAAGATGTAGCGACGGTGCGCATCGATGGCCCCTCGCAAGTCGTCCCCGCGGTGGAACAAGCCATCTTCGCGGCAGCGCCGGAGGTGCTCGACGTGCGCTGCACCGGACAAACGATCTCGTTGTTGAGCGCGATATGACGTTTTCGCTGACCAAGCTGCTTCGCGAACGAGCGCCGGCGCCCGCGCCGCAGTGCGAGCTGTGCGCGCTGCCCTTGGAAGAAGCGCACGGGCACGTGGTCGACACCCTCGACCGCCGGCTGCTCTGCACGTGCTACGCCTGCGGAGTGCTCTTCGCCGCGCCGGCAGAATCGGCGGCGCGCTTCAAAGCCGCGTCCCGGCGTTACGCCGTGCTGCCGGGCCCGCTCTTCAGCGACTCGCAATGGGACGCGCTCGGCATTCCGATCGGCCTTGCGTTCTTCTTCGAGAATGCCGCGAGCGGACACATCATCGCCTTTTATCCGGGACCGGCCGGTGCTACGGAATCGCAATTACCGCTCGATGCATGGCAGGATTTGCGCGCGCGCGAACCGCTGATCGCGTCTTTGGTTCCCGATGTGGAATCGGCGCTCGTGTACAGGCCGCGCGGTGAGGCCGCGCGATCGTATATCGTGCCGATCGATGCGTGCTACGAATTGGTTGGCCTGGTGCGCACGCATTGGAGCGGGATTAGCGGCGGCGACGACGTGCAGCGCGAGATCGACGCGTTCTTCGTACGCATCGAGGATCGGTGCGAATGAACCAGCTCGCTTTTGCGGTGCTCGATGCGGCTCCTAAAAAATACGCTGCCACGCCCACCATCGCGTTCCGGCTGCGCATCGCCTGCGCGCAGGCCATTGAGGCATTGGTGCTGCGGGTGCAGCTGCGCATCGAGCCGCAGTGGCGCGAATATGCGGCCGAAGAGAAGCCGCTGCTCAACGATCTCTTCGGCACGCCCGAGCGGTGGGGCACCACGCTGCGCGCGCTGTCCTGGACGGATCTGCCGCTTACCGTAACGGGATTCGAAGGCGAAACGACGGTGGAGCTGCCCGTGCCGTGCACCTACGATTTCGATCTTGCCGCAACGCGATTCCTGACGGCGCTGGGCGGAGGCGACGTGCCGCTGCGGTTCTTGTTTAGCGGCGCGGTGTTCGCCGCTTCGCCCACCGGATTGATGACCGATCGCGTGCCTTGGAGCAGCGAATGCGCGTACCGGATGCCGGTGCAGATTTGGCGGGACGCCATGCGCGCGTGCTACGGCGACGATGCGCTGATCCGGATCAATGCGGAAACGCTGGCTCGCTTACAACGCTATCGCGCGCTGAGCGGGGCGGCGTCGTGGGATGACCTGTTCGCGCGGTTAACGGAGGCGCCGGTATGATCGAGAGCGCGCGCGCCGTGGCCGATGCCGTGCTGTACGAGGGTTTTTTGCTCTTTCCGTACGCAAAGAGCGCGCTGAAGAACCAAATGCCGTTTCAGTTCGGCGTCGTGATGCCGCGGGACTATGCCGATCCGACGGAGCCGCCGCTGCAGCGCTCGCAATTCGTGGTGCTGCAGGATGAGGACTCGCGGGCGCGCATTCGCGGCGCATACCGCTTTCTGCAGATTCTCGAGCAGCCGGTGGAGCGTGAGGTCCCGTTCGAATTCGCGTTGGACGATGCATCTGAAACGGTCCCGTTCGAAATCGAAGGCCTTACCGGCGAAATCGGCGCCCGCTCAGATCGGGATGGTGCGGTGAACCGCGTCACCCTCGAGATTCGCAACACCACGGGTTCCGCCGCGCAAACGCGCAACGACGCCCTGCGCTCGGCGTTCGTCAGCGCGCACGCGCTTCTGGAAATCTCCGGCGGCGCATTCGTGTCGCTGCTCGATCCCCCCGAAGGCGCAGCACCTGCCGCCGCCGCGTGCCGGAACGAGCGGGTGTTTCCCGTTCTTGTCGGCGAGCCGCGAGACGGGCGTAGCGCAACCGCGCTGCTCGTCTCGCCGATTATTCTCTACGATTTTCCGCGTATCGCGGCGGCGAGCCGCACGCGCACGTTCGACGGAACGGAGATTGACGAGCTCCTCATGCTGAGCGTCGCATCCCTGACCGACGACGAAAAGCGCGAAGCTCGCGCGGCGCATCCGTACGTGCGTGAACTCGTCGAGCGTGCGGAAGCGCTCGACGCGGATACGCAGCGCACGCTGCATGGCGAACTGACCGGCGGCGCACCCGAACCCGGCGACGAGCGCGTGACCATCGCCGGCGTAACCATTGGTCCGGGGGCGCGCGTGCGCGTGCATCCCAAACGCCGCGCGGATATCTGGGACGATCTCGTTCGCGGACTGACCGGCAAGGTGAACGCCGTTCATACGGATTTTGAGGGAAACCGGTACGTCGGCGTGGTGTTCGATGCCGATCCGGCCAGCGAACTGCATGAATGGTACGGACGCTCGTTCTTTTACGCGCCCGATGAAGTCGAGCCGATAGCATGAAGACGCTGGTAGCCGGCTTCGGCAATATCTTCCGGAGCGACGATGGTCTTGGCCCGGCTGTGCTGCGCCTGCTAGCGGGCGAAGATCTCGGTCCCGGCGTGCGTGCGCGCGATTTCGGCACCGCCGGCATGCATCTAGCCTTGGAGATGTTGGACGGCTACGATCGCATCGTCATCGTCGATGCGATCGCGCGGGACGATCCGCCGGGTACCGCGTTCGCGATTGAAATCACCGGCGAACAGCCCGGCGCAGCTGCGGCCGATCCACACGATATGCACATCGGAGCGCTGTTTGCGCTTTACCAGAAGCTGCGCGAGCAAAGCGGAATCACAACCGCTCCGCAAGTCTTCGTTGTCGGATGCGTGCCGGAGAATGTGGGCGACGGCATGGACCTCAGCGAGCCGGTACGGGCGGCGCTGCCGTCGTGCGTGCAACTGGTTCGCAAACTCGTCACGCAAACACCTATCGCCACGGGAGCATCATCATGAAGAAACGCACGATCTGGGGAGCCCTTGCAGCGCTTGCGGCGCTCTATGCGGCGAAGATGGCGCTTAAAATGGCGAGCGATGTGAAGCGGTACAACCACATCCTCTCGATGTCGAACGAGGGGACGGTTTTCGAAGAGACGCCCGAACTCATGATGCAGGTCCTAAAGCAAGAGCGCCAGACCGTGAAGGAGTGGATCAACTTTATGAAGTCGTTCCCGAGCGATCTGGCGCGCTACATGAAGATCGAGTCGATGTAGCATGTGCCTTGCGATTCCTGGACAGATCGTCGAGTTTTCGCCCGAGCAGCCGCTGCTCGCGAAGGTCGATGTCGCGGGCGTAAAACGCGCAATTAATATCGGCTTGCTCGCCGACGAGCCGCTGGAACTCGGCGATTGGGTACTGATCCACGTCGGCTTTGCGATGAGCAAGATCGGCGAGAGCGAGGCTCGCGACCAGCTGACCATGCTGGCGGCACTTGGCGAAGATGCGCAAGCGATGGAAGAAGTGCGAGGCTATACGTTCGCGCCATGAAGTACGTCGACGAGTTCCGCGACCCCGAGTTGATCGAGCGCGTCGCGCGCGAGATACGGCGCACGGTCGATCCGGACTACGACTACCGCATCATGGAAGTGTGCGGGGGCCACACCCATTCGATCTACCGCCACGGTTTGCGCGACATCTTGCCGCAAAATATTCGCCTCGTGCATGGCCCGGGATGTCCGGTTTGCGTGCTGCCCATGGGCCGCGTCGACGACGGCCTGTCCGTTGCCGGACAGCCCGATACGATTCTTACGGCCTTCGGCGATATGATGCGCGTACCGGGCACGAAAGGCACGCCGCTGGAGTATAAAGCCCGCGGATGCGACGTGCGTATGGTGTACTCGCCGCTGGATGCCTTACGCATCGCGCAAAACAATCCGGAAAAGCACGTGTGCTTCTTCGCAATCGGCTTCGAGACGACGGCTCCATCAACCGCGCTCACCATTCTTCGCGCGAAAGCCGAAGGCGTGAAGAACTTCAGTGTCTTTTGCAATCACGTGACGATCTTGCCGGCGATCCGGGCCATTTTGGATTCGCCGGATATGCGCATCGATGGCTTCATCGGTCCGGGTCACGTCTCCACGATTACAGGCTGCCGCCCGTACGAGTTCATCGCAAACCATTACCGCAAGCCGGTCGTGATCTCGGGCTTTGAACCGCTCGATTTGCTGGAAGGCATTCTGATGGTGCTGCGCCAGCTGCGCGCGGGGCAGGCACGTGTAGAGAATCAATATCGCCGCATCGTTCCGTGGAACGGCAACGGCGCCGCGATGCGCGCGCTTGCCGACGTCTTCGAATTGCGTCCGTATTTCGAATGGCGCGGCCTCGGCTTCATTTCGCAGTCGGCATTGAAGATCAAGCCCGCCTTCGCGCAGTACGACAGTGAAGTGCGTTTCGAATTGCCGGGGGTGCGTGTGACGGATCCGAAGGCCGCGCAGTGCGGCGAGGTGTTAAAGGGCGTGCTTACGCCGCCGCAATGCAAACTCTTCGGCAATGCCTGCACGCCGGAGCACCCGATCGGCGCGCTAATGGTCTCCAGCGAAGGCGCCTGCGCGGCGTATTACAAGTACGTCGCCAAGCCGGTCGAGGCATGAACACCAAACCGAAAATCGCGCAGATTGAAATGGCGCACGGCGCGGGTGGAAAAGCTTCGCGCCGCCTGATCGAGGGCGTTATCGTTCCGCCGCTCGCAAACCGCACGCTGCAGACGCTTTCCGACGCCGCTACCCTCACGATCGAAGGCGCCCGCATCGCCACGACTGCGGATGGATTCGTCGTAAAGCCGCTGCAGTTCAATGGCGGCTCGATCGGATCGCTCGCCGTGCACGGTACGGTGAACGATCTTGCTGTTTCAGGCGCACGGCCGGTCGCGCTCCTCGCGACGCTGATTTTAGAGGCCGGCCTGAGCGGCGAAGTTTTGGAAGCCGAGATGGAAGCGATGGGCGCGGCCGCGCGCGCCTGCGGCGTGGAGATCGTCGGCGGCGATACAAAAGTGGTCGAGCACGGGATGGCCGACGGCATGTATGTCTCCACGTTCGGCATCGGTGCTATAGACGAGCGCCTCACGCTGGGACCACAGTCGGTGCGCCCGGGTGACCGCGTGCTGCTCTCGGGTCCGATCGGCGACCACGGCATCACGATTCTTCTCGCGCGCGGAGAGTTGGAACTAGAATCGGACATCGCATCGGATACGCGCGCGGTAACGCCGTTCGTGCAAGCGATGACCTCGGTAGCGGCGAGCGGCATCCGGTGGATGCGCGATCCGACGCGCGGCGGCGTTGCGACCTCGCTGAACGAACTGGCTCGCGATGCGCAAACCGGCATCGTGCTCGACGAAGAGTCGATCCCCGTGCGGGACGCGGTGCGCGGCGCTTGCGAGATCTTGGGATTGGATCCGCTGCACATTGCCAACGAGGGCCAATTCCTCGCGATCCTTGCCCCGGAGATCGCGGAGGCAGCGCTGCAAGCCGTGCGCGCTGTGCCGGGCGGTGAGGGCGCAGCGCTCATCGGTGAAATTACTACAGAGCCCGTTGCGACGGTCATTACGCGCACGCGCTACGGCGGCACGCGCGTGGTCGATATGCTCGTCGGAGATCCGCTTCCGAGAATCTGCTGATGCTTCACGCCACGCAGCACGCATTCGTGCGCGATCGGATTCTGGCCCGTAACGGACCGTGCGCGCGCTTCTTCGAGCATCAAGCGCTGCCACTCGCAAAGGCATGCCGCAAAATAGCCCAGCGGTTTTTGAACGGCGGCCGCCTGATCTGCTTCGGCCGCGGGCCGTACGCGACCGACGCGATGCATGTCTCGGTGGAATTTATCCATCCGGTCATCGTCGGTAAGCGCGCGCTGCCGGCGCTAGACGTCAGCATGGCACCGCAAGCATGGATCGAAACGATCGTAACGGAGCGCGATATGGCGATCGCCTTTGGGCCGCCGGTTCCTGACGAGCATGACTTACAGATTCTCCGGTTAGCGAAGGCGCGCGGCGCAATGACGATCGCGTGGCCGGGCGCGCACGGTGATGCAGACTACGCGGTCGCGCCGGCGTGTGACGACGCGCACGTGCACCAGGAGTTATTTGAGTTGCTCGGCCACACGATGTACGAGTCGGTACACGTGTTTCTGGAACATCTCTCACAGCATGCCGCACCGCCGGCGGACGAAGTTGCGTTCGGATTTCTCTATCCGTTCCTGGACGCGAGCCGCGATTCGGAAGACACCGTCGTGGACGAAGTGGCCGAATCGATACGCATGAAGGCGCACGAGGCGTGCGTACTGCGTAAGCAAGTCGCCGGCGAAGAGGCCGGCACCATAGCCGCTGCCGCCGACGCGATCGCAGAGCGTGTCCGCGCGGGAGGGCGCATTCTGACATTTGGAAACGGCGGATCCGCAACTGATGCCACCGATTTCGCGCTGGATTGCGTTATGCCGGAACACGGTTGGGCCGCCGTGCCCGCAATCTCGCTCGCGTTGGAGCCGGCGGTCATTACGGCGACTGCGAATGATGTCGGTGTCGACGTGGTCTTTTTGCGTCAAGTCATCGCGCAATCGCGGCCGGGAGACGTCGCGATGGCCTTCTCGACAAGTGGCGGATCCCGCAACGTTGTCGCGGCATTGGAAGAAGCGCGAAAACGCGGCCTGCTCACCGTTGCGCTCCTGGGCTACGACGGGGGCGAGATTGTGCGCCGGAATCTCGCGGACTTCGCGCTTGTCGTGCGCTCGGATTACGTGCCGCGCATCCAAGAAGCACAGGGCACGATCTATCACGTGCTGCGCGAGGCGCTGGCCCATGCTTGAGTTGTATGGAACGGCGTCGTGCCCATATACCGCGCAGCTGCGCGAAGAACTCCAATGGCAGCGCACCGAGTTTGTGGAGTACGATGTGGATCGCGATGCCGATGCGATGACGCGCATGCTGACCCTCAGCGGCGGCGACCGCACCGTTCCGCTGCTCGCCGACTCGGGCCGCGTCGTGCAGGTGGGCTATGAAGGGCGCGGATGCTATGCGGGCGGCGGTTAAAGGAGCGCGCCGCTTACACATCAGCGGCGTCGTGCAAGGTGTCGGTTTCCGCCCGTTCGCGTACCGGCTTGCGAGCACGTGCGGCGTTACGGGATGGGTGCTCAACGGCGAGTCCGGCGTTGAAGCGCACGTCGAGGGGGAGCCGGACCGCGTCGAGGAGTTCGTCCGTCGTATTCGCTCCGACGCGCCCTCCGCAGCGCGCGTCGACGTCGTTGAAACCGCCGCCGTCGCATGGGAAGGGTTTCGCAGTTTTGAAATCCGCCGCAGCGAACGAACTGGAGCGCCCACGGTGCGGATCAGTCCGGATCTTCCGGTGTGCGCGGATTGCATTCGCGAATTGTTCGATCCGGCGAACCGCCGCTACCGCTATCCGTACATCAATTGCACCAATTGCGGGCCGCGCTACTCGATCGTGCGCGGATTGCCGTACGATCGGCCGCAAACAACGATGCGGGATTGGCCGATGTGCGACGCGTGTCACGCCGAGTATGACGATCCGTTGGACCGGCGCTTTCACGCGCAGCCGGTTGCGTGCGCGGCTTGCGGTCCGCAGTACGTTCTTGAAGAAAATGGCGCCGAAATTCGCGGTTATTCCGGCATCAGGCGAACCGCCGAACTGCTTCGAGAAGGCGCCATCGTCGCCATCAAGGGCCTCGGTGGATATCATTTGGCGTGCGATGCGCGCAACGAAGCGGCGGTTTCCGCGCTGCGCGAGCGGAAATACCGTAAAGAGCGGCCATTCGCGGTGATGGTTGACGGCCTCGGGACGGCCTCGCAGATTGCGGTCGTCGATGAGGCCGCCGTCGATCTGCTGCAGTCCGTAGCGCGGCCGATCGTGTTGCTGCGCGCAAAGGAGATGTTGGCCGGCATTGCGCCCGACAACGACGAGTACGGCATCATGCTACCGTACACGCCGGTCCACTATCTGCTCTTCGATACCGATGCCCCGCCCGTGCTGGTGATGACCAGCGCGAACCGTTCGAGCGAACCGATCGCCTATCGTGACGCCGATGCACGGCGCACGCTTGCCGGCATCGCGGACGTGTTGTTGGTGGGCGAGCGTGAAATTGCGCGCCGCATAGATGATAGCGTAATCTCCAGCGTCGGTGTCATACGCCACGCCCGCGGCTACGCGCCGCAAGCGGTGACATTGCTTCCTACGCATACACCAATCATCGCCATCGGAGCCGACCTAAAAAACGCCATTGCACTAACCGTCCGCGGGCAGGTCTTCGTAAGTCAGCACGTCGGCGAT
>JAICWY010000095.1 GCA_025934645.1 Vulcanimicrobiia bacterium | reverse complement strand
TCCGCTGCTCTCGACGGAGACGCTGGTGAACGATCTCTCCTCGTTCACGATGGGCTATTTCTTCGTCTTCGACGATAAAGGCAACCCCGTTCCGTCGCTCTGCGTGGAAGTGCCAACAAAAGCCAACGGCCTTATCTCACGCGACGGCAAGTCGCTCACATTCAAATTGCGGCGGGGCGTGGTTTGGCACGACGGCGCGCCCTTTACGTCCGCCGACGTCGCGTTTACCGTCGAAACGATTCTCGATCCGAAGACCGATGTGCTCACGCGCACGGGCTGGGATTTGATCGAACGCGTCGACACCCCGGATAAGTACACCGCGATCTTCCGGCTGAAACAGCCGTACGCCGCGTTCATCAATCGTTACTTCACGCCCGTAGACAATCCGGCAATTCTGCCGAAGCATCTGCTCGAAGGCCGCGACGTGAATCACGCCGCTTACAACAGCCTGCCGGTCGGGCTCGGCCCGTTCCGGTACGTGCGATGGTCGCGCGGCAACGAAGTGGTGATGGAGGCGTTTGGGCGCTGGTGGGGCGGAGCGCCGAAACTCAAACGCGTGATCTTTAAAGTGATTCCCGACGCGAACACCATGGAGACTGCGCTGCGCACCCACGATATCGACGCCTACGTGCGCGTGCCGAACAACCAGTACGAGCGCGTTGCGCAAATTCCGGATACGAAGTCGCTCGCATTCGACACAAATTCGTACGGACACATCGATTTCAACGTAAAAAGCCCGATCTTATCCGATGTGCGAGTGCGGCGGGCGCTCGCGCATGCCATCGACATCCGCACCATGTGGGCGAAGGTCGATCACCGTTCCGGATTCTTGGCGTGCACGCCGATCTCGCATTCGAACTGGGCTTACGATGCGCACGCGCCCTGCTATCCGTTCGATCTTACCGAAGCGGCGCGCGAACTGGATGCAGCCGGATGGAAGATGGGCGCCGACGGCGTTCGCCATAAAGAGGGCCGCGCGCTCCGTTTTGCCTTTGCCGGCAATACCGGCAACCCGGGCCTGGATTCGCGCGTGCTGATGATTCAGCAGTGGTTCAAGCAAATTGGCGCGGGATTGGAATATTTCCGCTATCCGACGGACAAGTTGTTCGCATCGTACGCCGCGGGCGGTATTGTCGCGACGCGCCATTATGACATTGCATCGTACGCGTGGAGTTTGGGACCGGATCCCGACTTGACGAATTTGGTCGCGTGCACGAACATCTCGCCCGCCGGCCAGAACTACATGGGGTACTGCAATCCGCAGGTGGATGTGGCGCTTGCCGGCGCCCTCGCGAATTACGATCGGGCGGCTCGCAAAGCGGACTACATCCGCGTGCAGGAGTTGCTTGCGCGCGACGTGCCGTTCGTGGTACTCAGCCAGCGCACCGAGCACATGACCTACAACGACGATTTCAGAAACATCAAACCGGGACCGGTGATGGATTTCTGGAATCCACAATCGATTTCGAATTAACCCAAGCCGCGCTCGCAAGCAGCGCGCAACCGGAGAGCGAGAGTAGGCGCAAGAACGCCCATGCGCCGTTGCGCGCGAACAGCCCCGTGGCAGCCTGCTCCGCGTGCCATACTGCAGCAGCGTCCATGGACCCAACGTTCGCGGGAAGCGAGGACATTGCGTCCGGCCATACCGGCACCGGATGCGCCTGCGCGAAGAGGCCCGCTACGGCAATGGCAAAAAGCGCGCCGGCCGGAATTGCGAGCATGCGCGCGTGTGCGTCGCGCCGGAGTGCGATCAACGCCGCGCCCAGTCCGCCTACGAGCAGCAGCGTTTGCAGCAGTCCGTCGGGACGCTGCGCTAATCCAAGCCAATCGGTTGCGCCGAGCATCGCGCCGGCAACCGCGAGCGGCCACGCGCGGGCGTCCGCGCGCAGCGTAAGCACGATCGCCGGAACGAACAGCACCAGCAAGTCGTGTTCGTGAAAGAACGGCATCGCAAGCGGCAGTAATGCGCACGTTGCCGCGAACCGGGCTGCGGTATCCGCTAGGCGCGGCAATAGCGCGAACCAGGCGGCGATCGCGGCAAGCGCGGCGGCTACTGCGATCGCCGCGGCCAAACTTTCCGGTGCGCCGAATCCATAAGCGATCGCGGCCGGCGTAATTTGAATGGCGGAGTATTTCTCCGCTGCGCCGTGCGCCTGAAGCGCGCGGAAATATTCGCTAATTTGCGCCGGCCCCACCACGGCGGCGCATGCGGCGCCGAAGACCGCGAGTCCGCCGGCAAACGCGAGCGCGCCTTTGCGCGTCGCGAACTGCCAGAGATTTGCGAGTGCTACGTTGGGCTGCATCCAGGCGAGCAACGTCGATGACGGAAGCCACGCGGCGATGGCGGCAAACGCGAAAGCGGGCAGAGCTATTTGACCGAGCGCGAGCGCGCTGGTGACCGGTCCGAAGCCGATAGCAGCCGTCGCGCCTGCGAGCAGCGTAAATGGTGAAAACGGCACGCCTGCAAGGCGCAACGCGGCGATGACGATCGCTGCCATCGCGCAGATCAGCAGAGCGCGCCAAAGCAACACTGCACGATCGAACGGCAGATACGCGAGCGCGGCAAACGCGGGTAGCAGCGCGGGCGGTCCGACGAACGGTAAAACCTCGTAGCGGCTCGCGTCGACACCGGCGACTTTGCATTCTGCAGTCCAAATGCGCGCGCCGTACGGCCACTCCCGGTGCTGCCACAGTGTTCCCGCCGCATAGTACGCTTCAAAATCGCGCATCGCCGGTCCGGGGGTTGCATGCGGCCGAGTGAATAGAACACCGGCGAGCACGGCCGCGACGCCTAACGCAAGAAGGAGGCGCCGGATCATGCGGATGGCTTGGAGATTTCGGCGTAGAGCGCGAGCCGCTCGATGACGCCCTTTCGCGCCATAGCGTACGCCACGCCGCCCTCAAAACGCGCTTCAAACGCCTCATCGTACACGACTTTACCGGGACCGCCGCTTGCCGGCGTCAACAGTTCGGGCAACGCTTCGACGCGCGTGCCGATTGCTGCGCCGCCCGGCTCGAGCCGGAAGCCTCCCAGATCGCGCGGTTCCAGCGCGGGCGCGCGATCGCTGCGCGGAACGTAAAGTTCGGCTGCGACCAGCGTTCCGTCTTTATAGAACGCACTTAGCAGACACGCGAGGCCGTTCTCTTTCGTGGCGTACGTGTGCCAGCCGCGCGCCGGATAGCTGAAGGCGGTTCCGAGCGCTCGTTCGACCTGGGCTCGTTGCGTTTTGCCGGTTTCGAACGCCAGTGCAGTACTATGCAGCACGACCGGCCGATCGAGTTTCGCGGGCGGCACGTTCGGCATTTTACGCGCGCGCTCGTGCATCTGCGCCAGCAATTCGACTGCGCGCAGCATTGCAAAATCCGGTGCGGATTTCTCGTCGCTCACTGCACCAATGCGTGGCCCGGTACGGGAATGCGCGTGTACAGCATGCCGGCGAAGAGCACCGCCGCAAGTCCGAAGTACGCTGCGCCGACCGCAAGCCGTTGTCCCAGCGTGACGCTGTAGTAGCGCGGATCCAGCGTGCCTTTCCAGGCCGCGATCACTTGCGGAATGCTCAGCACGATGAGAATGATGATGAGCGGATTGAAAAGATGGAACCAGAGCATCGCGACGATAAACAACGCCAGGCCGCCGATCCAAATGCGCGGCGAGATGGAACCCACGACGCGTCCGCCGTCGAGCGGCATCACCGGCGCAAGGTTGAACAGGTTCAAAAACAACCCGATGTACGCGGCGGCAATCCAAAACGGTTCGTGGTTGGAGAACCCGATGTACGCGCATGCTGCAGAGGCGGCCGTTCCGGCGGCCGGCCCGGCCAGTGCGATCAGCGATTCGTGAAACGCCGAGGCCGGATGCGCGCGCATGTTCACCAGCGCGCCCATGCCCGGAATGAAAAACGGCAGACTCGAGGGGACGCCGTAGAACTTCATTGCAAACCAATGACCGAATTCGTGAATGCCGATCAGGACGACGAAGATCAGGCCGAACTTCCAGCCCCAAAATAACGCGTAGAACCAGACCGACGCCAAAAACGATCCGGCAAACCAAAACACCTTCAGTAAGACTACCGCATACTTCAGGTTGAGCAGCACCAGCAGCAAGCCTTTGAACTTGACGAGCAGCGCGCCGATTGCCACGAGCAGCGCGCCCGCACCCTTGGCACGGTTTTGCTTTTGCTCCACGGCGTGCGGGTCGGGCGGGAGATATTCGCCTTCCGTCACGTCGTAGCGCTTGTGCTCGTCGCGCTCGGCCCAGCCGGTGTTCGGGTTCATGCAGAAGATTTCGGGAACAGCGCCTGCCGCACCTTACGGCGCTCAAGGCTTGCCCCGGCTTGCGACGAAAGCGCGAGCGCGTGAGGCGGATCGTCATCCTGGGAGGCGGGTTTGCGGCCATCGCGACCGCGCAGCGTTTGGAGCAGCGGCTCGGGCGTCAGGAGGCCGAGTTGGTGCTCATCTCCCGCGAGAACTTCTCGCTGTTCACGCCGATGCTTCCGGAAGTGAGTTCCGGAGCGCTGGACGTGCGGCACATCGTTACGCCGATCCGCGCGCAGTTACGGCGCACGCGCTTCATCCTCGCCGACGTGCGCGAAGTCGATCCGCAAAACCGCACGGTCACGTACACGCACACGCTCACCGGCATGACCGAGTCGATAACCTACGATGAAGTGATCATCACGATCGGCGCGGCAACGTCCACGTTCAATCTTCCCGGTGTCGCGGAACGCGTCTTCGCGCTCAAAACGCTCGAAGACGCGGGCACGCTGCGCAACCGTTTCATCTGGCTGCTCGAACTCGCTGATACGGTGAACGACGACGTGGAACGCAAGCGGCTCCTGACGCTCGTCGTCGTGGGCGGCGGATTCACGGGCGTCGAGGCGACCGGCGAGATGGTCGAACTCTTTCACAGCGTGGGGCGCTTCTATCCGCATGTGAGCCGCGACGATATCGAGATCGTGCTCGTTGAAGGCGGTAAGACGCTTCTTCCGGGTCTGCCGGCACGCATGGGCGAGTATTCGGCGCGCGATCTGGAGCGCAGAGGCGTGCGCGTCATCACCGGAGACGGCGTAAAGTCGGCCGACGACGATGGTTTGCAACTTGCCAGCGGGCGGCGCATCGAGACGCGCACGATCGTATGGAGCGCCGGCGTAAAACCGCGCTCGCTCGAGATTTTCGGCGATCTGCCGCGCGGCAAAGGCGGCACGATCGCCGTCGATGCGGATATGCGTGTCCCGGGATTTCCCGGCATGTGGGCCGCGGGCGATTGCGCGTCGATTCCGAACGGCGAGGGCGGCTTTTATCCGCCCACGGCGCAGCACGCGATTCGCGAAGGGCCGGTGCTTGCCGACAACATCGTCGCGAGTTTGCGCGGTAAACCCACCAAACCGTTCCGGTATACGTCGATGGGCATGATGGCGTCGCTCGGCGCGCGAAAAGCGGTGGCGCAATTACCCGGAAACTTCGTGCTCACCGGATTCGTCGCGTGGTTTTTGTGGCGTTCGTATTATCTCTCGCGCTTGCCGGGACTGGATCGCAAGCTGCGCGTCGCGTTCGACTGGACGCTGGAACTGGTTTTCCCGCGCGATATCTCCGAACTGCGCGTCTACACGCGGCGCGCGCAGTCCAGTGCTGCCGCAGATGCGGGTCTGGCTCCTCGCGACGAAGAAATGCTAAAGTAACATATGGAATTCCGGGAGCCAATCGGACGACTCATCCGCGATCCGCGCGAATTCACGCGGCAGCTGCACTTTCCCGATCCGTCGCAGATCCGCATCTACGACGAGACGCTGCGCGACGGCGAGCAAATGCCCGGCGTATGCTTTACTCCCGAACAGAAATTCGACATTGCCAAGCACTTGGCCGATATCGGCGTGCATGTAATGAGCGTCGGCTTTCCGGCAGCCTCCGCAGGCGATCGCAAAACGCTGCAGCTCGTCATGGAAGGCAAGCGGCGCGGCGAACTGGGCGGCGTCGAGATCGTCGTCATGTGCCGCAGCAATCCCAAAGACATCGACATCACGGTGCAAACACTCGAAGAAGTCAACGTCTCGCCGTCGGAAGTGACGTTCTTTATCTTCACGAGCGGCAGCGATCTGCACCTGAAATACAAGATCGGCAAGACGCTGCTCAAAATGGAAGGCCGCGACGAGAGCGAGTGGCTCGATCTGCCGCTCGAGTTTTATCGTAACGCCAACATCAAGCTGCAGTGCGACGCGATCCGGTACGCGCGCAGCAAAGGCGTGACGCACATCGAATTCGGCGCCGAGGACGGCAGCCGCGGCGACGTCGACTACTTTATCGAATATTTTAAAGCCGCGCTCGCGGCCGGCGGCGATCGGCCTGCGTGGCCCGATACAGTCGGCTGTCTGACGCCGGAGGCCGCGCGCTGGTACTGCACCCGCATCGTGAACGCCATGCCCAAAGGCTTGCCGATGGTCTGCCATTTTCACAACGACTACGGCCTGGGCACGATTAACGCGATCACCGCGGTCTCCGCGGGGTTCAAAGTGGTCTCGGTCACTGCCAACGGTTACGGCGAGCGCGCAGGCAATGTAAAGCTGCACGAGTTCGTGACGGCGCTCAACGTGCTTTACGGCGTAGAACTGCCGGGCTTTAAATATGGAAAGCTGCGCGAGCTCGCGCGCTTCATGGAGCGCATGAGCGGCATTCCGATGCAGCAGCACGAGCCAATCATCGGCAGCAAAGTCTTCGCGCACGAATCGGGCATTCACACGCACGCGATGCTCATCGATCACCGCATGTACGAAGCGGTGCCGGCGCAGCTCGTCGGCGCCGAAACGTCGTGGGTGTTCGGCAAACATAGCGGCGTGGCGCTGGTGGAAGACACGCTGCGTAAGCACGCCGCGACGCTTCAAGCCAACGGCGTGGACCTTACGCCCGAGTTGGCGCACCGCGTCACCGAAGAGATCAAACGGCTTCGCGAGGAGCGCGCCGCAGGAAGCAAGAGCGAAGAAACGATCGAAGTTTACGAAACCGCGATGCGGCAGCTCTCCATCGGCGAAGACGAAGTCGCGGAGATCGCGATCGCGCTTGGTGCGGTAGCGGTTTGAATCCGGCCCGCACGATGCTCGCGGTACTCCTTGGGTACCTCGCGCTCATCATTCTGGAACTCATCGGCGGCGCGCTTCTTGCCGGAATCTATCGAGGCCACACCGGCGGCCAGTTGATTCTCGGCGGCGAGATCGTCACGTTCATCGCCGGCATTCTCGCCGGAGCGATCACGGCGCGCATGGCGCCATCGCGTCCGCTCGCGCACGCCACAGTCCTCGGATTTACCATTCTCACCGTCACGTGCATCGTCACGGCGATCTCCCATCCGCCCGCGGGCGCAATCTATCCGTCGTGGTATCCATACGCGGCGGCCGCGCTCAGCGGCGTAGGCGCCTTCACCGGCGGCGCCATCTCAGGCCGCGAACGCGAAACACCGCCGGAGTAGCTGACTCTTACGCTGTCATGGTGAGCCGCGCGTAGCGCGTGTCGAACCACGGCCGAGCGTAGACGAGGCCTCTGCCACGCTGCGCTCGTTATAACTGGGGGGTGGTTCGACTCGCCTACGGCGGCTCACCATGACCAGAAGAACTAAGCCGCTGCCCATTCCGTCATTGTAGCCGTTGTGCCGTCATGCTGAGCGCTGTTCATGCCGTCATGCTGAGCGCTGCGCATGCCGTCATGGTGAGCGCTGCGCATGCCGTCATGGTGAGCGCTGTTCATGCCGTCATGGTGAGCGCTGTTCATGCCGTCATGTTGAGCTCGATTTTATGCTGTCATGGTGAGCCGCGCGTAGCGCGTGTCGAACCACGGCCGAGCGTAG